>NZ_JASGDA010000037.1:0-72464 GCF_047607405.1 Acidovorax sp.
CCGCGCCCAAGCCTGCGCCCCGGTCCGCCCCCGCCCCCGCCCGCGCGCAGGTGGGCGCGAGCAAACCTGCCGCACCCCAAGCGCCCCGCCTGGCACCGCCCGCGCCCAAGCCCGCTGCCGCCAAGCCAGCGCCTGCTGCTGGCGGCAACGAGGATGATTGGGAGAGCTTCTGATTTGATAGCAGCCAGCGCTTGCTGCATAAGCGCTGGAGGCCGATTTGGCTTGAAATATCAGAGCTGCGCGCCTTCCACCAGGAACTGCACGCGCCGCTCGCCCTTCCACTCGTTCACGTCCAGCCGGAAGGCCAGCAGCACGCGCTCGGGCAGCTGCTCCGTGTGGCCGAACCAGATCGCGTCGATGGGGCTGCCCTGGTGCAGCAGCTTGAGCGACAGGTGGTTCCTGCCCTCGCCCACCAGCCGCTGGCTGAGCACCTGCACCTCCTCGCTGAACGTGGGCGGCGCGAAGCCCTGGCCCCAGACCTCGCGGTGCAGCGTGTCCACGATGTCGGCGCGCACATGCTCGGGGGCGAGCGGGCCGTCCGTCTCGATGCGGCGGGTGAGGGTGGCGGCGTCCAGCCATTCCTGCGCCACTTGCGCCAGGGCGCGCTCGAAGGTGTCGAACGCATCCTCGGCCACGGTGCAGCCTGCGGCCATGGCGTGCCCGCCGAACTTGACGATGACGCCGGGGTGGCGCTTGGCGACCAAGTCCAGCGCGTCGCGCAGGTGAAAGCCCGGAATGGAGCGGCCCGAGCCCTTGAGCCTGCCTGCCTCGCTGCTGGCCGCGAACACGAACGTGGGGCGGTGCAGCTTGTCCTTGATGCGGCTGGCCACGATGCCCACCACGCCTTCGTGGAAGTCGGGGTCGAACACGCTCACGGCGGGCGGCGGGGCAATGGCCCCCACGCTCGGCACTGGCGTGTCCTCGCTGCCCCCCGAGGGGGCGCTCGCCGCCTTGGGGCGGCCCGGCGGCGGCTCGGTGGCGCGCTGTAGTAGCCGCTCCACGAGAGCGAGCGCCTGCTCGCGCATGCCGCCCTCGATCTCGCGGCGCTCGCGGTTGATGCCGTCGAGTTGCGCGGCGAGCTGGGCGGCGCGGGCGGGGTCGTCGGTCAGCAGGCATTCGATGCCCAGCGTCATGTCGGCCAGCCGCCCTGCCGCGTTGATGCGCGGGCCGAGGGCAAAGCCGAAGTCGAAGGTGGTGGCCTGCGGTGCCTTGCGGCCTGCTGCGTGGAACAGCGCGGCGATGCCCGCAGGCATGGCGCCCGCGCGGATGCGCTTCAAGCCCTGGGCGACGAGGCGGCGGTTGTTGGCGTCGAGCTTGACCACGTCGGCCACGGTGCCCAGGGCGACCAAAGGCAAAAGAGGGTCGAGCTTGGGCTGGCTGGCGGCGTCGAACATGCCGCGCGCGCGCAGTTCGGAACGCAGCGCGAGCAGCACGTAGAACATCACGCCCACGCCCGCCATGGACTTGCTCTCGAACGCGCAGCCGGGCTGGTTGGGGTTGACGATGGCGTCCGCCAGCGGCAGCTCGGGGCCGGGCAAGTGGTGGTCGGTGACGAGCACTGAGAGGCCCAGCGCCTTGGCCTGGGCCACGCCCTCGACACTGGCGATGCCGTTGTCCACCGTGACCAGCACGTCCGCGCCGCGCTGCTTCACGCGGCGGGCTATTGCAGCGGACAGACCGTAGCCGTCCGCCACGCGGTCGGGCACCAGGTAGTCCACCTGCTGCGCGCCCAGCAGGCGCAGGCCGCGCACGCCCACGGCGCAGGCCGTCGCGCCGTCGCAGTCGTAGTCGGCCACGATGACGATGCGTTGGTTTGCAGCGATGGCATCGGCCAGCAGGCGGGCGGCGTCGGTGATGCCTTTCAGGCCCGCGGGCGGCAGCAGGCGGGCCAGGCCGTCGTCCAGTTCGCCCGGGGCGCACACGCCGCGCGCGGCGTACAGGCGGGCGAGCAGCGGGTGGATGCCCGCCTGCTCCAGCGCCCAGGCGGCGCGGGGGGGGATGTCTCTTGCTACTATTTTCATAGCTGCTTGTGCAGATCCAGCAAGCGCTGGGGCCTGAAAAGGCTTTGAATGCGCTGCGTGAGGGAGCGCGGCGCGGTGTGGAAGGCGAGGGTGTTGCGCTCGCCGCACAGCGTGAGCTGCACGGGCGCGCGGCTTTGCAGCAGGTCGGCGACGGGGCCAGCGTCCAGCGCCTGCCATGCCTGCGCCCACGCGCTCCAGTCCTCGCGCAGCGCGGCATCGCGCAAGGTGGTGGGCATCTGGGGCGGCGTTGCGTCGGTCAGCGCAGGCAGCGCGCCCGCGCCATGCACCCAGAAGGAATTGATGACCGGCAGCCCCCGCGCCGCGCGCTCGTCGTTGAAGGCATGGGTGTACAGCAGCATCTGCATCTCGCTGTGCAGCCGGTGCAGCGTGCGGGCCTGGCGGGCATCGGGCATCCAGGCGCGCACGTCGCGCAGCAGCACGCGCTCCAGTGAGGCGGTGGCCAGGCCGACGAACAGCGCGCCGCTGGCAAGCCAGCGCGTGGGCTGGTCGTAGTGCAGGGCGATGCCGTCCTCGGCGAACCAGGGCGCGACGATGGCGAGCAGGGCGCGCGATGCGGCTTCGTCCAGACCCAGCGCTTGCGGGTCGCGCAGCGTCACGTGGTCGGTGCTGACCTGCCACTGGCAGGGCGTGACGAAGGCCCAGGCCCCGTCAGTGGCGCGGCGGTGCCATGCGGCCCAGGGGATGCGGCCGTCTTCAAAAGGCAGGCCCAGGGCGCGCGCCAGGGCGCGCTCGTGCGGGGGGGAGAAGCTGGTTTCCTCGCCGCTGTCGCTCTGCGCCGGGTGGGGCGCCAGCCGGGCCAGCAGCTTGTTCAGATTCGGAAGGGCGAGGGTCTGCAAGGCTTGCCGGCACCCCTCGGCGGTACACGCGGCGTAGGGGATGAGCAAATGGTTCGTGTCCGACATGGGCGTATTGTCCGGGATGCCACAATCGCCCCGGCCCGCAGCGTGCGGGCTGCCTTTTCTCCCATTCATGCAAATCCCTTACGAACTGGCCCTGGGCTGGCGCTACACGCGCGCGGGGCGCGCCACGCGGCGCAACGGCTTTATCTCGTTCATCTCGGGCGTGTCCATGCTGGGCATCGCGCTGGGGGTGGCGGCGCTCATCATCGTGCTCAGCGTGATGAACGGCTTTCAAAAGGAAGTGCGCGACCGCATGCTGAGCGTGGTCTCGCACATCGAAATCTTTGCGCCCCAGGGCGCCGCGCTGCCCGACCCGGCGCGCACGCTGGCCGAGGCCCAGCAGAACCCCAACGTGGTCGGCGCCGCGCCCTTCGTGGCCGCGCAGGCGCTGCTGGCGCGCGGCGAGGACATGAGGGGCACCCTGGTGCGCGGCATCGACCCGGCGCTGGAAGGCGCTGTGACCGACCTGGCGGCGACCAACGCGCAGGTGCTGCAGCAACTGGCGCCCGGCGAGTTCCGCGTGGTGCTGGGCGGCGAATTGGCCCGCGCCCTGGGCGTGCGCGCGGGCGATGCCGTCACGCTGATCGCGCCTGCCGGCCAGGTCACGCCTGCGGGCGTGGTGCCGCGCCTCAAGCAGATGACGGTGGCGGGCACGTTCGACTCGGGCCACTACGAATACGACTCGGCCCTGGTGCTGCTGCACCACGAGGACGCGCAGCGCATCTTTCGCCTCGAAGGCCCCACGGGCGTGCGCCTGAAGCTCAAGGACTTGCACCAGGCGCGCGAGGTGGCGCAGCAACTGGCGGGTTCCTTGAGCGGCCAGTTGCTGATCCGCGACTGGACGCAGCAGAACCGCACCTGGTTCGCGGCGGTGCAGCTCGAAAAACGCATGATGTTCATCATCCTCACCCTCATCGTGGCCGTGGCGGCGTTCAACCTGGTCAGCACGCTGGTGATGACGGTGACGGACAAGCGCGCCGACATCGCCATCCTGCGCACGCTGGGCGCCAGCCCCAAAAGCATCATGGGCATCTTCGTCGTGCAGGGCGCCATGGTGGGCGTGATCGGCACCGCCGTGGGCCTGCTGCTGGGCCTCTCCATCGCGTTCAACATCGACGTGATCGTGCCCGCCATCGAGCGCGCATTGAACGCGAGCTTCTTGCCCAAGGACATCTACCTCATCAGCAAGATGCCCAGCGAGCCGCAGAGCAGCGACATCGTGCCCATTGGCGTGATCTCGCTGGTGTTGGCCTTCGTCGCCACCCTGTACCCGAGCTGGCGCGCCAGCCGCGTGAACCCCGCCGAGGCGCTGCGCTATGAGTGAGAAACACCCCCCTGAGACGCTTTGGGTCCTCCCCCCGCTCTCCCATTGCTGCGCAATGCGGGCAGGGGGACGCAGCCAGCGCGGCGGGGCGGCCCTTGCGCGGCTGCCCTGGTCTGGCGAGCGCCAGTTGCATGCCATGGATAACTGAGATGAATGCAGTGAAGAATGACGTGGTGCTCCAGGCCCAGGGCCTGACCAAGCGCTTTACCGAAGGCCGCCTGGACGTAACCGTTTTGCAAGGCGTGGACTTGCAGGTGCGCGCGGGCGAGACGCTCGCCATCGTCGGCGCGTCGGGCTCGGGCAAGAGCACGCTGCTGCACCTGCTGGGCGGGCTGGATGTGCCCACTGCTGGCACGGTGCGGCTGCAGGGCCAGGTGATGTCGTCCCTGTCGCCCGAACGCCAGGGCCAGCTGCGCAACCAGCACCTGGGCTTTATCTACCAGTTCCACCACCTGCTGCCCGAGTTCAGCGCGCTGGACAACGTGGCGATGCCGCTGCGCATGCGCCGCATGCCGCTGGCGCAATGCCATGCCGAGGCGGAGCGTGTACTTGCCTCCGTGGGCTTGAAAGAGCGGCTGCACCACCGCCCGGCGGAGCTGTCGGGCGGCGAGCGCCAGCGCGTCGCCATCGCGCGGGCGCTGGTCACGCGCCCCGCCTGCGTGCTGGCCGACGAGCCCACCGGCAACCTGGACCGGGGCACGGCGGACGGCGTGTTCGCGCTGATGCTGGAGCTGGCGCGCAGCCACGGCACGGCCTTCGTGATGGTCACGCACGACGAATCGCTGGCCGCGCGCTGCGGGCGCGTGCTGCGGCTGGTGTCCGGGGTGCTATCGGGTTGATAGCTGGTGGTGCTTGTCCATCAAGCGCTAGGGGCCAAAAAGGCTACAAAATCCGCCCGTACCACCACACCGACAGCGCCGCTGCCAGCAGGGCCAGCGCGGCGCCCGCCAGGGCGAGCAGGGCGGAAACCTCCGTCTCCTTCTTCTCCACCGTCAGCCGCGTGCTCAGGGCTTCATAGACTTTGCGCAGGTCTTGCGCCGTGGCGGCGTGGAAGTATTCGGCCGCCGTGCGCGTGGCGACGGCCTTGAGCGTTTCCTCGTCCAGCCGCACGCGCATGGACCAGCCCTCGAATCCGATGGTGTCGCCCGCCACCGTGCCCACGCCCACGGTGTACACGCGCACGCCCCGGTCGGCAGCCCACTGGGCGGCTTCGAGCGGATCGACCCCGGTGGTGCGCTGGCCGTCCGTCAGCATGATGATGGCGGCCGAGTGGTACGAGCCGGGCGCGACGGGCGTGAAGGACTTGGCGGGGTCTTGCTGCTTGCCGATCTCGTCGAGGGATCGGGGCCGCATGGCCTGGCGACCGCCCAGGGCCGCGATGTCGATGCCCGCGTCAGGGAACAGCGTGGCGAGCGACAGCATGATGCCGTTGCCCGTGGCCGTGCCGCGCTGCAGCTGGAAGCTGTCGATGGCTTTCACCAAGTCCTCGCGGCTCTGCGTGGGCAACTGCGCCAGTTGCGCGCTGCCCGCGAAGGCGACGATGCCCACGCGCACGTGGCGCGGCAGGTCGGCGATGAAAGCCTTGGCGGCGTTCTGCGCGGCGGTCAGGCGGTCGGGCTCCACGTCGGTGGCGCGCATGCTGCCGGACACGTCCATGGCGAGCATGATGGTTTGCTCCTGCGAGGGCAGGGTGATGACGGCCAGGGGGCGCGCTGCGGCCAGCAGCAGGGCGATCAAGGCCAGCAGGAACAGCGCGGGCGGAATGTGGCGGCGCAGGCGCTGGCCGGGGCCCAGGGCCTCGCGCACCAGGGCAAGGCTGGGGTAATTCAGCGCCGTTTTCTTGCGCCGATGTAGCAGCCACCAGTACAGCAGCACGAGCAAGGGTGCGATCAGCAGCAGCCAGAGCAGGGTGGGCCAGAGGAAGACCATGGTTCAGGTCGCCTGTGGTGGGCGCACGCGGCGGCGGCGCAGGTCCATGAATCGCAGCAGGGCGTCGGTCAGGTCGTCGTCCGTACGCAGCTCCAGCGTGTCGGCACCTGCGCGGTCCAAGCTGTCGCGCAACGCGGCCTCGCGCTCGGCGGCCAGGGCGGCGAAGCGGCGGCGGAAGGCGGCGTCGTGCGTGTCCACCTGCAATTGCTCGCCGCTCTCGGCGTCGCGCAGGGTGATGAGGCCCACGTCGGGCAGTTCCAGTTCCAGCGGGTCGAGCAGCCGCACTGCCACCACGTCATGGCGCTGCGCGAGCTGGGCCAGGGGCTTGTCCCACCCGGGCGTGCTGATGAAGTCGGACACCACGAACACGGTGCTGCGGCGGCGCAGCGTGGCCAGGCCCGCTTGCAGCAGGCGGTGCAGTTCGGTGGCTTTGCCTGCAGCCTGGGGTTGCAGCAGCGCATGCAGCAGGTGCAGCACGTGTGTGCGGCTGCTGCGTGGCGGCAGAACGGTGTTGACCGCAACGACTTGATCGTTGCCTTCTTGGTTTACGCCGCCGTACAGCATGGCCCCCACGCGGTTGCCGTGGCGCGTGAGCAGCCGCGCCAGCACGCCGACGAAGCCCGCGAGGATGTCGCGCTTGCTGTGGCCTTCGGGGCCGAAGGCGGTGGACGGGCTCAGGTCGAGCAGGAACCACGCCGCCATCTCGCGGTCTTCGGTGAACACGCGCACGTGCGGCGTGGCCAGGCGGGCGGTGACGTTCCAGTCGATGTGGCGCACGTCGTCGTGCGGCTGGTATTCGCGCAGGTCGGCCAGGTCGAGCCCGCTGCCGCGCATCAGCGTGCGCCAGTCGCCCTGCAGCAGGCCGTCCAGGCGGCGGATGACCGTCCACTCCAGCCTGCGCAGCAACTGCTCGGCTTTTTCAGGCGGCTTGGCGTTCATGCTGCAGGACGCGCGCTGGCGCGGGTATCTTGGCCATGATGCGGGCGATGAGCGCGTCGGCGTCCAGCCCTTCGGACAGGGCTTCGTACGACAGCGTCAGGCGGTGGCGCAGCACGTCGGCCGCCAGGTCGCGCATGTCCTCGGGCAGCGCGTAGCTGCGCCCGCGCAGCATCGCCAGGGCCTGCGCGCCTGCGGCCAGGGCGATGGTGGCGCGGGGGCTGGCGCCGCAGGCGATGAGGCCCGCCATGTCCTTCAGGCCGTGCCGGGCGGGCTCTCGCGTGGCCGCGACCAGCCGGGCGGCGTATTGCAGCAGGGATGGATCGACATAGACGGCCCTGCATTCGGTTTGCAGCGCTGCAAGCTGGGCGGTGGTGGCGACGGGCAGCACCTGCACGGGCGCTTCCAATGCGCGCTGGGCGATCACGAATTCTTCTTCTTCGGTGGGGTAACCCAGCAGCACCTTCATCATGAAGCGGTCCACCTGCGCCTCGGGGAGCTGGTAGGTGCCCTCGGTCTCGATGGGGTTCTGCGTCGCCATCACCAGAAAGGGCGCGGGCACGTGGTGCGTCTCGCCCGCGATGGTCACCTGCCGCTCCTGCATCACTTCCAGCAGCGCGCTTTGCACCTTGGCGGGCGCGCGGTTGATCTCGTCGGCCAGCAGCAGGTGGGTGAACACCGGCCCCAGCGTGGTGCTGAACTCGCCCGTGCGCTGGTTGTACATGCGCGTGCCCACCAGGTCGGCGGGCACCAGGTCGGGCGTGAACTGGATGCGCTTGAAGCTGCCCTGGATGGTGCTCGCCAGCGTCTTCACCGTCAGCGTCTTGGCGAGGCCCGGCACGCCCTCGACCAGCAGGTGGCCCTGGGCGAGCATGGCGACCATCACGCGCTCCAGGAAGAGGTCTTGCCCGACGACGACGCGCTTGACCTCGTACAGCACCTGTTCCATCAGGGTGGCGTTGTTGGCTTCCATGGTGTTCATTCCTTTCAGAAGGGCGGCATGCCCACGGCGGATGCGGCGTTTTCAATCGGAACGGCAAAGCCGATGCCAATGAAAGTGCGCGCAGGCGTGGGGTTGAGGATGGCGGTGACGATGCCCACCACCTCGCCATCGAGCGTGACCAGCGGCCCGCCGGAGTTGCCGGGGTTGGCGGCGGCGTCGAACTGGATCAGATGGGTGAGCTGGCGCTTGCCCTCGGGCGAGGTGAACTCGCGCTCCAGCCCCGAGATCACGCCCGCCGAGGCCGACGGCCCGATGCCGAACGGAAACCCCACGGCCACCACGTGGTCGCCAGCGCGCAGGCCCTGGGTGGAGCGCAGCGGCGCGGCCTGCAGGTCGTCGGGCACCTTCTGCGCCTGCAGCACGGCCAGGTCGTTCTCGGGCTGGATGCCGGTCACGCGGGCCGTCGTCTCCGTGCCGTCGTAGAAGGTAATGCCGATGCGGTCCGCGCCCGTGACCACGTGCAGGTTGGTCAGGATGGTGCCCTTGTCCACGATCACCACGCCGGTGCCCACGCCGCGCTCGATTTCTTGCCGGCTCTTGCGGTCGCGCCCATAGCCCGCCACGCGCACCACCGAGGGCGCGATGGCCTCTGCGGCCCGCGCGGCGGCGGATGGCGGCGTGGTGGTCTCCAGCGTGCGCAGCACGGCGGCGTCGATGTCTTCCTGCGTGATGGCGCGCGGCGCGGGGCGCTGGTGCAGCGCCAGGCTGGCGGCCAGCAGCGCGCCCAGCAGCACGATGGCCGCCCACAGGCCGCGCGTGCGGGGCTGGGGCGGCGCGGCGGCTACCACCGTGTCAGCGGGCGGCGGCGCATCGGGCGCCGGGGCCTGCGCGGGGCGGCGCGCGGCGCGGGAAGGGCTGTAAAGGGCGGGCCGGGGCATGCTGTCACCTTGCACGACCGCGCCGGGAAAGGGCGCGTGCGGATCACGTTAGCACGGTTCGCCGCGCCATGGGGCATCATCCCCCGCATGCCCGCCTGGATCGACACCCATTGCCACCTGGACGCCCCCGAGTTCGACCCCGACCGCGGCGCGGTGCGCGCCCAGGCCCGCGCCCAGGGCGTGGCCCGCTGCGTCATCCCCGCCGTGGAGCGCGCCAATTGGGACGCCGTGCGCGCGCTGGCGCACCAGCAGGGGGACAGCTACGCGCTGGGCATCCACCCGCTGTACACCGGCCGCGCGCAGGACGCCGACCTGGACCTGCTGGCGCAGGAACTGCAGCGCCACCGCGCCGACCCGCGCCTGGTGGCCGTCGGCGAGATTGGGCTGGACTATTTCGTACCGGGGCTGGACGCGCAGCGGCAGCAGAGGTTCTACCGCGCGCAACTGCAACTGGCCCGCCGCTTCGACCTGCCCGTGATCCTGCACGTGCGCCGCTCGGCGGACCAACTGCTCAAGGGCCTGCGCGAGCTGCCGGTGCAGGGCGGCATCGCCCACGCCTTCAACGGCAGCCTGCAGCAGGCGCGGGCGTTCATTGCCCTGGGCTTCAAGCTGGGCTTTGGCGGCGCCGTCACCTTCGACCGCGCGCTGCAACTGCGCCGCCTGGCGGCAGAACTGCCGCTCGACGCCCTGGTGCTGGAAACCGACGCGCCCGACATCCCCCCGCACTGGCTCTACGTCACCGCCGCCGAGCGCGCGGCGGGCGCGGCCCCCGCGCGCAACACCCCCGCCGAGCTGCCGCGCATCGCCGCCGTGGTGGCGGGTTTGCGCGGCATCACGCCCGAAGAACTGGCCCAGGCATGCCACGCCAATGCCTGCGCCGCGCTCCCACGGCTAGCATAAAAAATAGGAGTGTTTTTGGCCTCCAGCGCTTATGCAGCAAGCGTCATCAGCTATTTAATTGATAGTATCCACCCCATGACACTTGCTGACGCCCCCCGCCTCGTCGGCCTGCCGCCCATGGTGGGCTCTGGCACGCGCGTGCTGCTGTTGGGCAGCTTTCCCGGCGCGGCTTCGCTGCGGGCGCGGCAGTACTACGGGCATCCGCAGAATCACTTCTGGCGCATCCTCGCGGCGCTGTGGCCCGCGCCGCCGCTGCCGGGCGACTACGCCGGGCGCTGCGGCTGGCTGCTGGCGCGTGGGCTGGGGCTGTGGGACGTGTACGCCGCCTGCGAGCGCGAGGGCAGCCTGGACGCCAGCATCCGCAACGCCCAGGTCAACGACTTTGCGGGCCTGCATGTGCGGGTGCCCCGGCTGGCCGCCATCGCCCACAATGGGGGCGAGAGCTTTCGCCATGCCCGGGCCGTGCGCGCCGCGCTGGGGGCTGATCTGCCTTCGCTGCGCCTGCCCTCGACCAGCCCGGCGAATGCGTCGTGGAGCTTTGACAAGAAACTGAACGCCTGGCGCGAAGCCCTGGCCCCCTTTGTAGATGGATTGACGTGAGCCGCAAGAAAACAAGCACTGCCGATCTGCCCGAAGTCAGCGTCTCCGACGATGGCGAGGTGCGCCACCTGCACCTGGGCACGCCGTGGATTCAAGGCTCCATGCGCATTGCCGAGCCCTTCGAGCTGGAGCTGGAATACGTGCAGCGCATGATGGCCTGGCTGCTGTTCGCCGAGCCCTCGCAGGTGTCCAAGGGCCATGCCATGCAGCTCGGCCTGGGCGCGGGCGCGATCACCAAGTTCTGCCACAAGAAGCTGCGCGTCTGCACCACGGCCATCGAGCTGAACCCGCAGGTGCTGGCCGTGTGCCGCCAGTGGTTCAAGCTGCCGCCCGACGGCCCCAAGCTGCGCGTGGTGCTGGCCGATGCGGCCCAGGAGATACGCAACGCCATGTGGCAAGGCACGGTGGACGGCCTGTGCGTGGACCTGTACGACCACGAGGCGGCGGCCCCCGTGCTGGACAGCGCGGATTTCTACGCCGACTGCCGCGCTCTGCTGACGGAAACCGGCTGCATGACGGTCAACCTGTTTGGCCGCGCATCCAGCTTTGAGCGCAGCCTGCAAAGCATGGCGGCGGCCTTTGGCGACGAGGCGCTGTGGGCCTTCAAGCCCACGCGCGAGGGCAATACCGTGGTGCTGGCGCAGCGCACGCCCACGCGCCCCAAACGCATGGAGCTGGCGGCGCGGGCCGAGGCGGTGCAGGCGCGGTGGGACTTGCCCGCCACGAAATGGCTGCGGGTGTTCAAGCCCGTGAAAGGCACGTGAGATGAAGACGGCAAAGACGGCAACGACAACCCACATCGGCCCCGTGGACTGGCGCCGCTTGGTGGAATGGCTCAGCGAGGACGGCGTCATCTCCCGCGAGGAGGCCGAGCGCACCATCGCCCGCTGCTCGCAGGCCGAAAGCTCCCAGCACGCGCTGGTGCGCCTGACCAACGTGGCGATGGCGCGCGCCAGCGACGGCAAGCCGCTGGACATCGAGGCGCTGTCCGAATACCTGGCCCGGCGCGCGGGCCTTGCATACCTGCGCATCGACCCTTTGAGGGTGGACGTGGGCCGCGTGGCCGACACCATGAGCGCCACCTACGCCGAGCGCCACAAGGTGCTGCCCGTGCAGGTGACCAACACCGAGGTGGTGGTGGCAACCGCCGAGCCCTTCATCGACGACTGGGTGGCCGAGGTGGAGCGCCAGTCGCGCCGCAAGGTGCGCCGCGTGGTCGCCAACCCGCAGGACATCCACCGCTATACGGCGGAGTTTTTTGCCCTGGCCAAGACCGTGCGCGCCGCGCAGAAGGCGGGCGGGGCGGCGGCGGGCAGCAGCTTCGAGCAGCTGGTGGAGCTGGGCAAGAGCAACAAGCAGCTCGACGCCAACGACCAGGGCGTCGTCAAGGTGGTGGACTGGCTGTGGCAGTACGCCTTCGACCAGCGCGCGAGCGACATCCACCTGGAGCCGCGCCGCGACCAGGGCGTGATCCGCTTTCGCATCGACGGGGTTTTGCACCCCGTCTATCAGATGCCCATGGGCGTACACAACGCCATGGTCTCGCGCATCAAGCTGCTGGGCCGCATCGACGTGGTGGAAAAGCGCCGCCCGCAGGATGGCCGCATCAAGACGCGCAACCAGCGCGGCGACGAGGTGGAAATGCGCCTGTCCACCCTGCCCACGGCCTTCGGCGAAAAGATGGTGATGCGCATCTTCGACCCCGACAACGCCGTCAAGGACCTGGACGCGCTGGGCTTCGCGCAGCACGACGCCGAGCGCTGGGAGGAACTGGTCAAGCGCCCGCACGGCATCATCCTCGTGACCGGCCCCACGGGTTCGGGCAAGACCACCACGCTGTACTCCACCCTCAAGCGCGTGGCGACGGAAGAGGTCAACGTGAGCACGGTGGAAGACCCCATCGAAATGATCGAGCCCAGCTTCAACCAGACGCAGGTGCAGCCCCAGCTCGACTTCAACTTCGCCGAAGGGCTGCGCGCGCTGATGCGGCAGGACCCGGACATCATCATGGTGGGCGAAATCCGCGACCTGGAGACGGCCGAGATGGCGATCCAGGCCGCGCTCACGGGGCACCTGGTGTTTTCCACCCTGCACACCAACGACGCGCCCTCGGCCATCACGCGGCTGATGGAGCTGGGCGTGCCGCCGTATCTGCTCAACGCCACCATCCTGGGCGTGCTGGCCCAGCGCCTGGTGCGCACCCTGTGCAGGGCGTGCAAGCAAAAGGACGACGATGCGGGCCGCGAAGTGCTCATGGCCGCCGTCAGCCCCTGGAAGCTGGGCGGCGGCTACCACCCCTACAAGCCCGTGGGCTGCGTGGACTGCCGCATGAGCGGTTTTCGCGGGCGCATGGGCCTGTACGAACTGCTGACGGTGAGCGAGGCGCTCAAGGAGAAGATCAACCAGGCCCCGTCCATCGACACCCTGCGCCGCCAGGCCGTCAAGGACGGCATGCGCCCCCTGCGCCTGGCGGGCGCGCTGCGCGTGGCCGAGGGGCTGACCACGCTGCAAGAGGTGCTGACGGCCACGCCGCCGCTGCAATAGCAGTCTCCTCGGCGACATGTCGCCGTACGTAGGTGGAATCCACATGCGCGACGGGGGCTCTTGACCCCACAATTGCGCAGTCGAGATTTCCGCCAAGGAGACAATTCGTGAAAATCAAAAGTCAGAAAGACTTCTTCTCCGGCCTCATGTTCATGGGCGTCGGCGTGGCGTTCGCTGTGGGTGCGGGCACCTACACCGTCGGCAACGGCGCCCGCATGGGCCCGGGCTACTTCCCCCTCATCCTGGGCATCCTGCTCGCCGTCCTGGGCGCCGCCATCACCTTCTATGCCCTGACGGTGGAGAGCGGCCCCGACGGCGACAAGGTCGGCAAGTGGGCCTGGAAGCAGATCGTCTTCATCCTGCTGTCCAACTTCGCCTTCGGCGTCCTGCTGGTCGGTCTGCCGAGCTTCGGCGTGCCCGCCATGGGGCTGATCGTGGCGATCTACGGGCTGGTGTTCATCGCCAGCATGGCCGGGGAGAAACCCAACCACAAGGAAACCTTCGTCCTGGCCACCGTGCTGGCCGTGGGCAGCTACGTGGCTTTCGTCTGGGCGCTGAAACTGCAGTTCCCGGTGTGGCCCAGTTTCATTTCGGGTTAAGCGGCAGGAGCATCGACCATGGAATTGTTTGACAACCTGGCGACCGGCTTCGGCGTCGCCTTCACCTTCCAGAACCTCATCTACTGCCTGGTGGGCTGCATTCTGGGCACGCTGATCGGCGTGCTGCCCGGCATCGGGCCCGTGGCCACCATCGCCATGCTGCTGCCCGCCACCTACGCGCTGCCCCCGGTGGCGGCGCTCATCATGCTGGCGGGCATCTACTACGGCGCGCAGTACGGGGGCTCCACCACGGCCATTTTGGTGAACCTGCCGGGCGAATCGTCCTCGGTGGTGACCGTGATCGACGGCTACCAGATGGCGCGCCGGGGCCGCGCAGGCCCTGCGCTCGCCGCCGCCGGCCTGGGCTCGTTCTTCGCGGGCTGCGTGGGCACGCTGATCCTGGCCGCCTTTGCGCCGCCGCTGACCGAGGTCGCCTTCAAGTTCGGCCCCGCCGAATACTTTTCGCTGATGACGCTGGGCCTGATCGGCGCCGTGGTGCTGGCCTCGGGCTCGCTGCTCAAGGCCGTCGCCATGATCGTGCTGGGCCTGCTGATGGGCCTGGTGGGCACCGACGTGAACTCGGGCGTGGCCCGCTACAGCTTCGACATCCCTGAGCTGACGGACGGCATCAACTTCGTCGTGATCGCCATGGGCGTGTTCGGCTACGGCGAAATCATCGCCAACCTCTCCAAGCCCGAGGACGACCGCGAGGTGTTCACCGCCAAGGTGCAGGGCCTGATGCCCACCAAGGAGGACTTCAAGCGCATGGTGCCCGCCGTGCTGCGCGGCACGGCGCTGGGCTCGGCCCTGGGCATCCTGCCCGGCGGCGGCGCGCTGCTGGCGGCCTTCGCTGCCTACACCATCGAGAAGAAGACCAAGCTCAAGCCCGGCGAAGTGCCGTTCGGCAAGGGCAACATCCGCGGCGTGGCGGCGCCCGAGTCGGCCAACAACGCGGGCGCGCAGACCTCGTTCATCCCGCTGCTGACGCTGGGCATCCCGCCCAACGCCGTGATGGCGCTGATGGTGGGCGCCATGACCATCCACAACATCCAGCCCGGCCCGCAGGTGATGACCAGCAACCCCGAGCTGTTCTGGGGCCTGATCGCCTCGATGTGGCTGGGCAACACCATGCTGATCATCCTGAACCTGCCGCTCATCGGCATGTGGATCAAGCTGCTGACCGTGCCCTACCGCTGGCTGTTCCCGTCCATCGTGCTGTTCTGCGCTGTGGGGGTGTACGGCACCAACAACAACACCTTCGACGTGTGGCTGGTGGGCATCTTCGGCTTCATCGGCTACGTGTTCTACAAGCTGGGTGTGGAGCCCGCGCCGCTGCTGCTGGGTTTCATCCTGGGCCCCATGATGGAGGAGAACCTGCGCCGCGCGCTGCTGCTCTCGCGCGGCGACTGGAGCGTGTTCGTCACGCGCCCGCTGTCGGCGGGGCTGCTGGCCGCCGCCGCGCTGCTGCTCGTCATCGTGCTGCTGCCAGCGGTCAAGAACAAGCGCGAGGAAGCCTTCGTCGAAGACTAGGCTGGCTGCATGCCCGGCCGGTTCTCCGGCCCTGGAACGGCGGCGCCTGCGGGCGCCGTTGTTTTTTGCCAAGATGGCGGGCCTGGAATATGGATAAAAAGTGCCACCAACCCAATACCCACAAGCACAAGCAGCTAGAAAAAGCATAGCAGGCGGGCTCGTGCTCGCCGTGTGCGGCTCCGTCGCCTTCAGCGGCAAGGCCATCATCGTCAAGCTGGCGTACCGCCACGGCGTGGATGCCGTCACGCTCATCATGTACCGCATGCTGTTCGCCCTGCCCATCTTCGCGGTGATGGCGTGGTGGTCCAGCCGGGGCCGGCCGCCGCTCACGCGCCGGGACTGGCTGGGGGTGCTGGGCCTGGGCGTCACGGGCTACTACCTCGCCAGCTTCCTGGACTTCGCGGGGCTGGCCTACATCAGCGCCGGCCTGGAGCGGCTCATCCTGTACCTCAACCCCACGCTGGTCATGATGCTCGGCTGGCTGCTGTACGGGCGCGGCATCCGCTGGACGCAGGCCGTGGGCATGCTCATCAGCTACTGCGGCGTGGTGCTGGTGTTTGGGCTCGAAGCCAACCTGCAGGGCGCGCACGCCGCCTGGGGTGCGCTGCTGGTGTTCCTGAGCGCGGTGAGCTATGCCGTCTATCTGGTCTATAGCGGCGAGATGGTGCGGCGCCTGGGCTCGCTGCGGCTGGTGGGGCTGGCGACCACGGTGGCCTGCCTGTGCTGCCTGGCGCAGTTCGCGGTGCTGCGGCCCCTGTCGGCGGCGGTGGTGGCGCCCGAGGTGATCTGGCTGTCCGTGCTCAACGCCACGCTGTGTACGGCGGCGCCCGTGCTCATGGTGATGATGGCCATCGAGCGCATCGGCGCGGGCATGGCGGCGCAGACGGGCATGGTGGGGCCGCTGTCCACCATCCTCATGGGCATCTGGATTCTGGGCGAGCCCTTCACCGCCGGGCTGGCGGCGGGCACGGCGCTGGTCATCGCGGGTATCTTCGTTTTCACGCGCGGGGCGCGCGGCAGGGCCTGAATCCGCTGGCGTCCGGGGGCAGAGAGTCCGGTCAGGCGCGTACCCGGACGGTGCGTGGTGTTTTGCCGACAGCCGGTTCGGCCCGGCGGAGCAACTTGGTCAAGAATGGGGGGCTGTCACCCGCCATGCCCCCAATCCCCGCTTTTCATCGTCGGCTCCGTCGCGGCACCGCGCTGGTGAGCATCGCGCTGTCCGCGTGGGCCTGCCTGCCGCCGCCCGCCGCCGCGCAGGCGGCGCCGTACCGGCTGCGCATCGTGGGCGGCCTGGAGGGCAGCAACCAGTACACCCGCCTGGAAGAGCCCTTCTGGACGCGCGAGCTGTCGCGCCTGAGCGGCGGCAGGTTCACCGCCGACATCGTGCCCTTCGACCGCGCGGGCGTGCCCGGCGCCGAGATGCTGCGCCTGCTGCAACTGGGCGTGGTGCCGTTCGGCACCATGCTCATGAGCTCGCTCGCGGTGCAGTACCCCGAGTACACCGCGCCGGACCTGGCCGGGCTCAACCCCGACATTGCCACGTTCAGGTCCACCCTGGCGGCGTTCAGGCCCTATCTTGAAAGGGCGCTGCGCGAGCAGCACGGCGTGGAGCCGCTGGCGGTGTACATCTACCCGGCCCAGGTGGTGTTCTGCAAAAAGCCCCTGGGCGGCCTGGCCGACCTGCAGGGCCGCCACACGCGCGTGTCTTCGTCCACCCAGGCTGATTTCGTGAGCGCCCTGGGCGGTGTGCCCGTGGTCACGGGCTATGCGCAGATCGTGCCCAGCCTCAGCAGCGGCAGCACCGAATGCGCGGTCACCGGCACCATGTCGGGCAACACGCTGGGCCTGCCGTCCATCACCTCGTACATGCACACCTTGCCGCTGACCTGGGGGCTGGCGGTTTTCGGGGCCAACCAGGCCGCGTGGCAGTCGCTGCCAGCGGCCCTGCGCGAACTGCTGCGGCGCGAGCTGCCACGGCTGGAGGCAGCGGTCTGGGACCAGTCCGAGCGCGAGACTGCGGACGGCACGGCCTGCAACCAGGGCGCTGCCGCCTGCTCCGGCGGGCGCAAGGGCCGCATGGCGGTGGTGTCCACCTCGCCGCAGGACGAGCGCCGCCGCCGCGAGATCCTGGAGTCCACGGTGCTGCCCCGCTGGGTGCAGCGCTGCGGGGCGCGGTGCGCCCAGGTCTGGAACCAGACCATAGGCCCCGTGCGCGGCTTGCTCGCCGCCCCCGCAAAGCCGCGATGAGATGAGCGAGACCGTCACCACCCCGCTGCGCATCAGGGCCTTCGTGGGCACGGGCGTGGCGGTATTCATGGCGGCGGTGGCGCTGGTGACTTTCGTGCTGGCGTGGAACGCGCGCAATGCGGCGCTGGACGACAGCGCGGCCCAGGCCAACCGTTTCGTCGCCGGGGCCGAGGCCGCGCTCAACCGCGCGCTGCTGTCGGTGGACGTGATGCTCGCCAGCACGGACGAGCTGCTGGGCCTGTCGGGCACCGCACGCGACGCGATCGACGCCGCTGCCGCCAGCCAGCGGCTGCGCAGCTCGGCGCGGCAGAACCTCATGGTGCGCTACGTGGCGCTGCTGGACGAGGCGGGCCGCAGCATCGCATCGTCCGACGCATCCGGCAGCGCGCTGCAGGTGCAGCTGCCGCCAGGCTTCCTGGACGCGGTACTCGCGCAGCCCGTCTCCGTGCTCATGGTCAGCGCGCCGGTGGTGAGCTTCGCCACGGCCGAGCGCGTGCTGTACTTCGCGCGCCAGCTGTACCTGGCTGGGGGCGCCCGCGTGGTCGCGGTGGCCGAGCTGCCGGTCAGAGCCCTCGGCTCCGTGCTGGGGCAGGGCGCAGACATCAGCGGCCTGCAGGTGACGCTGGAGCGCGTGGGCGGGCAGTTGCTGCTGGGCATACCCCACCGCGAGGAGCGTACGGCCCCCACGCTGTCGCCGCCGCTGGCCGAGCTGGGCGACAGCGGCCTGCAGTGGCGAGCGCCTGCGCGCCTGAGCGGCGAACCCGCGCTGGTGGTGTTTCGCCCGCTGCTCTACCAGGACCTGCGCATCTCCGCCAGCGTGCCCAGGCGCGACGCGCTCGCCGGCTGGCGCGCCCAGCGCAACGCCATCGCGTTCACGGGCCTGATGTTCATGGCCATGGTGCTGGGCGCGGGCGTGCTGGCACTGCGCTACCTGGACCGTCTGTCGCAGGCGCGCGCCGCCATCGCCCAGTCCAAGACCGAGCTGGACCAGGCGCTCGAATCCATGGTCAGCGGTTTCGCGCTGCTCGACAGCGCGCACCGCGTGGTGCGCTGGAACAGCCGCTTCGAGGAAATCTACCCCTGGCTGCGCGGGGTGCTGGAGCCGATGGTGCCGTTCAGCACCATTCTGGAAGAAGACGCGCGCTACCACTTGCCCGACGCCACCGACGAGGAGCGCGCGCGCCGGGTGGAGCTGCGCCTGCTCAAGCAGACACAGCTGCACGAGCCGCACGAGCAGGTTCTGCCCAACGGCCGCACCATCCAGATCACCGAGCGATCCACGCCCGATGGCGGGCTGGTCATCACCTACCACGACGTGACCGCGCTGCGCCGCGCCAGCGCCGAGATCGAGAGCCTGGCCTTCTACGACCCGCTGACCAACCTGCCCAACCGCCGCCTGCTGATGGACCGCATGCAGCAGCTCATCGCGGCCAGCGTGCGCAGCGGGCAGTACGGCGCGCTGCTGTTCCTGGACCTGGACCATTTCAAGACCCTCAACGACACCCAGGGGCACGAGGTGGGCGACCTGCTGCTGTGCCAGGTGGCCGACCGCCTCAAGAGCTGCGTGCGCCGCGAGGACACCGTGGCGCGGCTCGGCGGCGACGAGTTCGTGGTCATGCTGCACGAGCTGTCCACCCGCAGCGAGGAGGCAGCCGCCCATGCGCGCCGCGTGGGCGAGAAGATCCTGCGCAAGCTCAATGCGCCCTACGCGCTGGGCGGCCAGACGCACCACAGCACGGCCAGCATCGGCGCCACGCTGGTGGGCGGCAGCCAGCAGCAGCCCACGGTGGACCTGCTCAAGCAGGCCGACATCGCCATGTACCAGGTCAAGTCGCAGGGGCGCAACGCGCTGTGCTTCTTCGACCCGCAGATGCAGATCGCCATCAGCGCCCGCGCCCAGCTCGAAAACGACCTGCAGGCCGCGCTGGCGGGGCGGCAGTTCGAGCTGCACTACCAGCCCCAGTTCCACCTGGACGGGCACATGGTGGGCGCCGAGGCGCTGATCCGCTGGCGCCACCCCACGCGCGGCCTGATCGCGCCGGGCGCCTTCATCGGCGTGGCCGAGGAGAGCGAACTCATCGTGCCCATGGGCCACTGGGTGCTGCGCACCGCCTGCGAGCAGCTCGCCGCGTGGCAGGACGACCCGCGCTTCAAGCACCTGCAGCTCTCGGTCAACGTCAGCGCGCGGCAGTTCCGCCAGCGCGACTTCGTGGCCCGCGTGGTCGAGGTGCTGCGCGAGACGGGGGCGCGCGCCCATCTGCTCAAGCTGGAGCTCACCGAGTCGCTGGTGCTGGACAACGTGGACGACACCATCGCCAAGATCGGCCTGCTCAAGACCAAGGGCGTGCGCTTCTCGGTGGACGATTTCGGCACCGGCTACTCGTCGCTGGCCTACCTCACGCGGCTGCCGCTGGACCAGCTCAAGATCGACCAGTCCTTCGTACACCACCTGGGCGCCAGCCACACCGACGGCGTGATCGTGCAGACCATCATCGGCATGGCCCGCAACCTGGAGCTGGACGTGATCGCCGAGGGCGTGGAAACCCAGGACCAGAAGGACATGCTGACGGCCTACGGCTGCCAGTTCTTCCAGGGCTACCTGCTCGGGCGCCCCATGCCTGCGGCGGAGCTGGAAGTGCTGCTATCTGCGTGAGGATGACACCACGATCCCGCCCACGATCAGCGCGAACGCCACGGCGTGGAACAGGCGCGGCGTCTCGCCCAGGAAAGCCGCCGACAGCAGCGCCGCGAACAGCGGCGTGAGGTTGGAGAAAAACCCCGCGACGGCAGGCCCCGCGCGCTGCACGCCCGCGCCCCAGAAGCGGTAGGCCAGCACGGCAGGCCCCACGGCGATGAACGCCAGCGCAGCCGCCAGCGGCCAGCCCCATTCGGCGTGCGCGCGCCCCGCCGCCCACTCCGCGCCCGCGAACGCGCCCGACCAGCCCAGCCCGAAGAGCACCTGCGCCATCAGGAACGCCGCCCAGTCGCCGCGCACGCTGGCGGGCTCGCGCGTGGCGGGCAGCAGCCAGCTGTAAAAAGCCCACGAGACGGTGGCCAGCACCATCAGCAGGTCGCCCGGCACCAGCCGCAGCGCCAGCAGCTGCGCCCATTCGCCCCGGCTGAGCACGATGAGCACGCCGCACATCGACAGCAGCGCCCCCGCCAACTGCCGCCGCGTGACCGGCGCGCCGAAGCACAGCGCGCCCACGGCCAGCATCCACACCGGCATGCTGGAGCCCACCAGCGTGGTGTTGATGGGGGTGGAAGTCTGCAGCGCCATGTACTGGAAGGCGTTGTACAGCCCGATGCCCAACAGCCCCAGCAGCGCGTAGCGCCGCCAGTGCGGCCACAGCGGGCTGCCCCGGCGCAGCACGGGGCGCGCCAGCGGCAGCAGGATGGCGAAGGCCAGCACCCAGCGGATGAAGTTGAGCGCAAGGGGCGAAATGAGGTCGTGTACCAGGCGGCCGATGACGGCGTTGCCTGCCCACAGCAGCGGCGCCGTCACCAGCAGCGCCGCCGTGCCGGGCGTGAGTCTTTGGGTCATGCTCCCGACTGTAATGGCGGATTCGTGGCAGGATGGCCGCCGTTTCTGTTTCATTTGGAGCCCTGTTGCCATGAGCCTCGCCGTCCAGATCCGCCAGCCCGGCGGCCCCGAAGAACTCCGCCTCGTCGATGTCGCGGTGGGCGAACCCGGCCCGGGCGAAATCCGCATCCGCCACCGCGCCATCGGCCTGAACTTCATCGATGTCTATCACCGCACGGGCCTGTACCCTTTGAGCCTGCCCGCCACCATCGGCATGGAGGCCGCAGGCGTGGTTGAGGCCGTGGGCGAGGGTGTCACGCACCTGGCGCCCGGCGACCGCGCCGCCTACGCCAGCCAGCCGCCCGGCGCCTACTGCGAGGCGCGCGTGATGCCCGCCCGATGCGTGTGCAAGCTGCCCGACGCCATCAGCTTCGAGACCGGCGCGGCCATGATGCTCAAGGGCCTGACGGCGCAGTACCTGCTGAAAAGAACCCTGCCCGTGGAAGGCTTGCAGCCGGGCGACCACGTGCTCTTTCACGCCGCCGCCGGGGGTGTGGGCCTGATCGCCACGCAGTGGGCCCGGGCCCTGGGCCTCTCGCTCATCGCCACGGCGGGCAGCGACGCCAAGTGCCAGCTGGCGCTGGACAACGGCGCGGCGCACGCCATCAACTACGCCCAAGAGGACTTCGCCGCCCGCGTGAAGGAGATCACCGGGGGCAAGGGCGTGAAGGTGGTCTATGACAGCGTGGGCAAGGACACCTGGGACAAGTCGCTGGACTGCCTGCGCCCCTTCGGCCTGATGGCGAGCTTCGGCAACGCATCCGGCCCCGTGCCGCCGTTCGCGCCCGGCGTGCTGGGCGGCAAGGGCTCGCTCTACGTCACGCGCCAGACGCTGTTCACCCACATCGCCACGCGCGAGGCCACGCAGGCCATGGCGGATGATCTGTTCGCCGTGGTCGCCAGCGGGCGGGTTTTGATCCACATCGCCCAGCGCTACCCGCTGGCCGAGGTGCAGCAGGCCCACCGCGACCTGGAAGCGCGCAAGACCACCGGCTCCACCATCCTCACGCTGTGACGGGCTTCGACCGCTGGCTGGCCGAGGCCCGGCAATCCGCCCGCCAACCCCCCGCGCGGCCACGCCAGCCGCTCGTGGTGGTCGGGCACGAAGTGGGCTCGGTGGAAGACGGGTTTTTAAGCCAAATCGGCCTCCAGCGCTTATTGGACAAGCGCTGGCAGCTATCAAAAAACGAGCAATCCTGGTGCCTGGACGTGCCGCCCGAGGCCGCCACCGAGGCCCTGAACGCCCTGGCCGCCGCCCTGCACGCGCAGGGCCTGTGCGGCCCTTGGCGCAACGAGCAGCTGGCCGTGTGCAACCCGGCGGGCGACGTGATCGGCACCGTGGAGCGCGGCGCGGTGCGCGTGCTGGGCATCGCCACGCGGGCCGTGCATCTGGTGGGCCTGGCGCCCGATGGCCGCATGTGGGTGCAAAAGCGTTCGCTGACCAAGCCCACCGACCCCGGCTTGTGGGACACGCTGATGGGCGGCATGGTCCCGGCTGCCGACTCCCTGCACGACGCCCTGGCGCGCGAGACCTGGGAAGAAGCGGGCCTGCACGTGGACGCGCTGGCGGACCTGCGGCACGGCGGCCACGTGGACTTCAGCCGCCCCAGCCGCGAGGGCGGCGGCGCGGGCTATATGCGCGAGCGCATCGACTGGTTCCGCGCCGAGGTGCCCCACGGCATGGAGCCGTGCAACCAGGACGGCGAGGTGGAGCGCTTCGACCTGCTGCCGATGACTGCCGTGCGCGAGCAGGTGGCGCAGGGCCTGTTCACGCTGGAAGCCGGGCTGGTGATCGCGGCGTTCCTGGGGCTGTAGCCGCAGGTGCAGGCAGGCAGCCCAGGCCCTGCAGCGTGGTTTGCACGGCCTCGTCCAGCGGCGTGTGCGGCTCCGCGCCCAGCACGGCGCACAGGGCGTCGTTGGCCATGCCCACGGGCTGCTGCCACAGGTAGCGCATCTCGCGCAGTTCGCGCAAGGTGGGCGCCAGCGGCGCGGCCAGCGCGGTCAGCCACCACGGGAACGCGCGCACCCGGGGCTGCGCGCCGCCGCTGCGCACCACGGCGCGGACTATGGCGGCGGCCATCTGCGTGCCGTCCGCGTCCCAGTGCCCGGCCATGTGGAAGGGCGCGAAGGCGGGCAGGGCGGCGCGGCGCTCCAGCAGCAGCACCATGGTGCGCGCCACGTCGGGCAGGTACGACCACTGGTGGCCCACGCCCGGCTGGCCGGGCTGGAGTACCGTGGCGACGGGCCGCCCGGGCTTGACCAGGCCCTGTGCGAACCAGCTATTGCCCACCTGGGGGCCGAAGAAGTCGCCCGCCCGCACGATGATCATGCGGCAGCCGCCCGCATCGGCCGCCTGCTGCAAACGCCGCTCCAACTCCACGCGCACGGCGCCCTTGCGGGTGCGGGGGCGCTGCGGGGAATCCTCGCGCAGCACCGGGAAGGCATCGGGCCCGTAGTTGTAGACCGTGCCGGGCAGCACCACCGTGGCGCCCGCCGCCGTGGCGGCCGCGATGGTGTTGTCGATCATGGGCAGCACCAGTTCGCTCCAGCGCCGGTAGCCGGGCGGGTTGACGGCATGCACGATGGCGTCGCAGCCCTGGGCGGCGGCCACCACGTCCTCGCGCCGCAGGGCGTCGCCGCGCACCCAGGCCATGCCGTCGCGCCGCTCGCCGCCCGGGGCCGCGTGGCGGTGCAGCGCGTACACGTCCCAGCCCTGGTCGCGCAGTTGCCGCGCCACCTCGCCGCCGATGCCCCCGGTCGCGCCGAGGACCAGGACCTTTCTGTTGTTGCCGTTTGCCATGGATTGCTTTCTGAAGGGGGTTGCGATGCCTGGCAGTGTCGGCGCGTTGGCCGTGCAATGGAATTGCTGAAAATCGCCGCGTAGCTATACATTTATGTATGACTCAAACCCTGGACAACCCGCGCATCGGCTGGGAGCTGGTGCGCTCCTACCTGGCCGTGCTGCAAGAGGGCTCGCTGTCCGGCGCGGCCCGCGCGCTGGACGTGACCCAGCCCACCGTGGGCCGCCACGTCGCCGCGCTGGAGCAGGCCCTGGGCCTGGCGCTGTTCACCCGCTCGCAGCAGGGCCTGCTGCCCACCGAGGCGGCGCTGGCGCTGCGCCCGCACGCCGAGGCCATGGGCCATTCGGCGGCGGCCCTGGTGCGCACCGCCAGCGGCCATGGCGACGGCGTGCGCGGCACGGTGCGCGTCACGGCCAGCGAGGTGATGGGCGCCGAGGTGCTGCCGCCGATCCTGGCGCGGCTGCAGGACGTACACCCGGCGCTCCGGGTGGAGCTGGTGTTGAGCAACCGCGTGCAGGACCTGCTGCAGCGCGAGGCCGACATCGCCATCCGCATGACCGAGCCCCGGCAGGACGCCCTGGTCGCCCGGCGCGTGGGCCGCGTGGAACTGGGCCTGCACGCCCACCCCCGCTACCTGCAGGCGCACGGTACGCCCGCCGCCCTGGCGGAGCTGCGGCACCACCGGCTGATCGGCTTCGACACCGAAACGCCCTTCGTGCGCGCGGCGCAAAAAGCCGTGCCCGCCTGGCTGCGCGACCACTTCGCCGTGCGCAGCGACAGCGACCTGGCGCAACTGGCCTTCATCCGCGCGGGCGGCGGCATCGGCGTGTGCCAGACGCGGCTGGCGCGGCGCGCCCCGGCGCTGGTGCGCCTGCTGCCCGGCGAGTTCGCGCTGGGGCTGGACACCTGGGTGGTGATGCACGAGGACCTGCGCGCCAGCCCCCGCTGCAAGCGCGCGTTCGACGCTCTGGTGCAGGGGCTGCAGCAGTACGTGGACGGCGAGGATGCTACTTGATTGATAGCTGCCTGCGCTTGCTGCATAAGCGCTGGCGGCCAAAAAGACCTTAAACCTGATCCACCGTGGGCCGCAGCCGGCTGGGCGCCAGCGCCCCCGCCGATTCGAGAATGGGGTAGGCCACGGAGCACAGCAGCGAGTTGATGCGCTTGAGTTCGCTGATGAGGTCGATGTGCAGCGAACTCGTCTCGATGCTCTGCACCGTCTTGTCCGACAGCCGCGCCAGGTGCGTGGCCGAATAGGCGCGCTCCAGGTCGCGAAAGCGCGCCTTTTCTTCCAGCAGCTTCTGCGCGTCGCGCACGTTGCCGTTCAAAAACACGCTCATCGCCAGCCGCAGGTTGTCGATCAGGCGCGCGTGCAGCTCGTTGATCTCGTCCATGCCCGCCTCGGAGAACTGGCGGCCCTTCCTGATCTTCTTGTCCTCGATGTCGATCAGCACGCGCTCGATGATGTCGCCCACCTGCTCCATGTTGATGGTGAAGCTGATGATGTCCGTCCAGCGGCGGCTCTCGGCCTCGCCCAGCGCCTCGCGCGAGATCTTGGTCAGGTAGTACTTGATGGACGAGTACAGCCCGTCCACCTCGTCGTCCATCTTGCGCAGGCGCTCGGCCAATTGCAGGTCGTTCTTCTTGATCACGTCGAGCACGCCGCGCAGCATGGTCTCCACCACGTCGGCCTGGTGCAGCGCCTCGCGCGCCGCGCACGATATGGCCAGCGACGGCGTGGACAGGGCCGAAGGGTCGAGGTGGTGCGGCCGCTGGTCCTGCGCGCCCGTGGGCTGCGGCAGCAGGTGCGCCACCCAGCGCGCCACCCACTGCGTGAAGCCGATGAAGCCCACGCTGATGATGACGTTGTAGCCCAGGTGGAACAGCACCACGCCCTGGGCCGTGCCCGGCATGTAGGGCTGCACGTGGCGCAGCCACAGGCCGATGAAGGGCGCCACCAGCAGCACGCCCAGCAGCTTGAAGACCATGTTGCCCACCGTCACCCGCCGCACCTCGATGGCCGACTTGGCGGTGGTCAGCACCGCCAGCAGGCCGCTGCCCAGGTTGGCGCCCAGCACCAGGCCCAGGGCCACGTCCAGCGGCACCACGCTGGAGGCGGCCATGGCCGCGATCAGCAGCACGATGGCCAGGCTGGAATAAGCCAGCACCGCCAGCAGCGCGCCCAGCACGATCTCCATCACGATGTCGCTGCTGACCGAGCCCAGCATGGCGCGGATGACGGGCGAGGCCAGCATGGGGCCGCTGGCCTGCACCACCATCTCCAGCGCCAGCAGCATCAGCCCCAGGCCGATGAGCGCATGCCCCAGGTGCCCGGCGGTGGTGGCCTGGCGCGATATGAACAGCACCACGCCCACGAAGATGAACAGCGGCGACAGCCACGACAGGTCGAACGAGAACAGCACCGACATCAGCGCCGTGCCCACGTCCGCGCCGCGCATCACCGCCAGCGCGGCGGGCAGGGTGATGAGCCCCTGGCCCACGAAGGACGAGGTCATGAGCGAGGTGGCCGTGCTGGACTGCACCAGCGCCGTCACCCCCATGCCCGTGAGCGCCGCCGTGAAGCGGTTGCCCATGCTGCGGGCCAGGATGGCGCGCAGCTTGGCGCCGAACACGCGCAGCACGCCCGTGCGCACGAGGTGCGTTCCCCAGACCAGCAGCGCCACGGCTGCCAGCAGGTTCAAGAGGTGTTTCATGCAGGATCGGAGAGAGGTTCTTGTGTCACAAAACTGACACAGAAGCATACTCCCGATTCGATAGCAGCGTTACCGCTCGCGCCGCACCCTCAGCAGTTCGTCCAGGATCAGGCAGGCCGCCCCCATGGTGATGGCCGAGTCGGCGATGTTGAACGCCGGAAAGTGCCAGCCCGCCGCGTGGAAGTCCAGAAAGTCCACCACGTAGCCGTGCATCATGCGGTCCACCACGTTGCCCACCGCGCCGCCCAGGATGCTCGACAGGGCGAAGCAAAACATCTTCTGCCCCGGGTGCGCGCGCAGCTGCCACACGATGAACAGGGTGGCCGCCGCGCCGATGCCCGTGAACAGCCAGCGCTGCCAGCCGCCCGCGTCGGCGAGGAACGAGAACGCGGCCCCCGTGTTGTGCGCCCGCACGATGTTGAAGAAGCTGGTGACGGGCGTGGCGTCGCCCAGCTGGTAGTAGCCTAGGATCAGCGTCTTGGTGAACTGGTCCAGGATCAGGACGACGACGGCCCAGCCCAGCCAGGGCCACATGCCGGGAGCAGAGGAGGACGTGCGCGCCATTTATGCAAACTCCCGTGGCTCGCCCGCACCGAACAGGTTGCTGGTGCAGCGGCCGCACAGCGTGGGGTGGGCGGCGTCCTGGCCCACCTCGGGGCGGTAGTGCCAGCAGCGCTCGCATTTGGTGTCAGAACTGGCTCTGACGCTTATCTGGAGGGCGCTACCAGCTACCAATTCAATAGCGGACGTGATGAACACGAACTTCAGGTCGTCGCCCAGGCTGGCGAGCAGCGCGTGGTCCTCGGGTGCTGCCGCCAGCGTGACCACGGCCTGCAGCGACGAGCCCACGGCGCCGGTGGCGCGCACGGCCTCGATCTCCTTGTTCACCGCGTCGCGGATTGCGCGCAGGCGCTCCCACTTGGCGGCCAGGCCCTCGTCGGCCGTGGGGATGGTCTGGTAGGTTTCCAGGAAGATGGTGTCGGACGTGCCGAACACCTTCCAGGCTTCTTCCGCCGTGAACGAGAGGAACGGCGCCATCCAGCGCAGCATGGCGTGCGTGATCTGGTGGAGCGCGGTCTGGGCGCTGCGGCGCGCGAGGCTCTTCTCCGCAGTGGTGTAGAGCCGGTCCTTGAGCACGTCGAGGTAGAAGCCGCCCAAATCCTCGGAGCAGTAGAGCTGCAGCTTGGCGACCACGGGGTGGAATTCATACACCTTGTAGTGCGCCAGGATGTCCTGCTGCAAGGCCGCTGCGCGCGAGAGCGCGTAGCGGTCGATCTCCAGCATCTGCGCAAACGGCACGGCGTCCTTCGCGGGGTCGAAGTCGCTCACGTTGGCGAGCAAAAAGCGCAGCGTGTTGCGGATGCGGCGGTAGCTGTCCACCACGCGGGCGAGGATCTTGTCGTCGATGGCGAGGTCGCCCGAATAGTCGGTGGACGCGCACCACAGGCGGATGATCTCCGCGCCCAGCTTGCCGCTCACCTCTTGCGGTGAGACGGTGTTGCCCAGCGACTTGCTCATCTTCTTGCCCTGGCCGTCCACGGTGAAGCCGTGCGTGAGCAGCCCGCGATAAGGCGCGCGCCCGAAGATGGCCGAGGCCAGCAGCAGCGATGAGTGGAACCAGCCCCGGTGCTGGTCGTGCCCTTCCAGGTACAGGTCGGCCTCGGGGCCTTCGTCGTGGTGCATGCCCGCGTGCGTGCCGCGCATCACGTGCCAGAAGGTGGAGCCGGAGTCGAACCACACTTCGAGGATGTCGGTGCTCTTGGTGTAGTGCTTGGCGTCCTCGGCGCCCAGGATTTCTTCCGCCGTCACGCGGCTCCAGGCTTCGATGCCGCCTTGTTCGACGATGTCCGCCGCCTGGTCGATGATTTCCATCGTGCGCGGGTGCAGCTCGCCCGAATCGGTGTGCAAGAAGAACGGGATCGGCACGCCCCACGAGCGCTGGCGCGAGATGCACCAGTCGGGCCGCCCGGCGATCATGTCGCGCAGGCGGGCCTTGCCGTTCTCGGGGTAAAAGCGCGTGTGCTCGATGGCATCCAAGGCGATCTGGCGCAGCGTCTGCGCGGGCTTCTGCGCCGGGTCGGTGAACACGCCCTCGCCCTCGTCCATGCGCACGAACCACTGCGCTGCGGCGCGGTAGATCACGGGCGTCTTGTGGCGCCAGCAGTGCGGGTAGCTGTGGGTGATGGCCTGCGTGCCCATCAGGCGGCCCGCGACCTTGAGCGCGTCGATGATGACCGGCACGGCCTTCCAGATGTGCTGGCCGCCGAACAGCGGGAAGTCCGCCGCGTAGGTGCCGTTGCCCTGCACGGGGTTCAGGATGTCCTCGTATTTCAGGCCGTTCGCCACGCAGGAGTTGAAGTCGTCCACGCCATACGCGGGCGACGAATGCACGATACCCGTGCCGTCGTCCGCCGTGGCGTAGTCGGCCAGATAGACGGGCGAGAAGCGGTCGTAGCCCTTGTCGGCTTGGGCCAGGGGGTGCTTGAAATTGATGTGGTCGAGCCTGGCGCCCACGGCGGTGGCGACCACGCTGCCGGTGATGCCCCAGCGCTCCAGGCACTTGTCCACCAGCGCGCTCGCCACGATGACCAGGCCGCGCTCGGTGTCCACCAGGCTGTACTCCAGCGCGGGGTTCACGTTCAGCGCCTGGTTGGCGGGGATGGTCCACGCGGTGGTCGTCCAGATCACGGCGAAGGCGGGCTTGGCCAAAGCGGGCAGGCCGAACGCGGCGGCGAGCTTGTCCGGCTCGGCGGCGGGGAACATCACGTCCAGCGTCTGGCTGCCCTTGTCCGCGTATTCGATCTCGAACTCGGCCAGCGACGAGGCGCAGTCGAAGCACCAGTACACGGGCTTGAGGCCGCGATAGACGAAGCCGCGCTCCATCACCTTCTTGAGCGCGCGCAGCTCGCCCGCCTCGCTCGCGTAGTTCATGGTCTTGTAGGGGTTGTCCCATTCGCCCAGCACGCCCAGGCGCTTGAAGTCCGCCATCTGCTGCGCGATCTGCTCGGTGGCGAAGGCGCGGCCCCGGGCCTGCATCTCGTCGCGCGGCAGGTTGCGACCATGCAGCTTCTCGATGGCGTTCTCGATGGGCAGGCCGTGGCAGTCCCAGCCGGGGGTGTAGAGCGCGTCGAAGCCTTCGAGCTGGCGCGCCTTGGTGATCATGTCCTTCAGGATCTTGTTCACCGCGTGGCCGATGTGCAGCTGCCCATTGGCATACGGCGGGCCGTCGTGCAGGATGAACTTGGGCGCATTGCGCCGCGCGTCGCGCAGCTTTTTATAGATGCCCTTGTCGTCCCACTCCTGGGCCCAGCCCGGCTCGCGCTTGGGCAGGTCGCCGCGCATGGGGAAGGGCGTGTCGGGCATGTTCAGCGTGGCGCGGTAGCCGCTGGCGGGGGTGGGTTTTTCAGACATAAAAGACCTTGTGGGCCGCTTGCAACAGGCGCGAGCAGCTATTGAATCAGGAGCGTTTGAGAGACGGCGGCAGCAGGCGCCGCGTCAAATTCGGTCGCGCGTGGTCTGGCGGCGGGTGGATGCGAAGTACGCGCGGGCGTCGTCGCAGTCGCGGGCGATGCCAGCGGTCAGGGCGTCGAGGCTGTCGTATTTGCGCTCGTCGTGCAGTTTGTGCAGGAGTTCCACGCGCACGATTTTACCGTAGGCCCCCTCGGCGCCCAGGTGGGCGGGCCAGTCCAGGCAATGCGTTTCGAGCAGCACGCGCCCGCCGTTCACGTCGGCAGGGTCCAGCGAAGGGCGCACGCCCAGGTTGGCCACGCCGGGCAAGGGTTCATCGGCAAGCCCATGCACCCGCACCGCAAAGATGCCGCTGGCGGCGGGTTTCCAGTGCGCAAAGCGCAGGTTCAGCGTGCGAAAGCCCAGGCCGCGCCCCAGCTTGCGCCCATGCACCACGTGGCCGCTGATGGCATAGGGGCGGCCCAGCAGGCGAGCGGCGGCGTCCATGTCGCCACGCGCCAGGGCCTCGCGCACGGCGGAGCTGGACACGCGCAGGCCGTGTACCTCGTAGCTGTTCATGCGCGCCACGTCGAAGCCGCGCTCGCCTCCGGCGGCGTCGAGCATCGCGTAGTCGCCCGCGCGCTGCGCACCGAAGCGGAAGTCGTCGCCCACCAGCACGTAGCGCGCGCCCAGGCCCCGCACCAGCACCTCGTCGATGAACGCCTCGGGCGGCAGCGCCGCGAGCCGCTCGTTGAACGGCAGCACCACGGCCTGCTGCACGCCGCAGCGCGCCAGTTCGCAGAGCTTGTCGCGCAGCGTGCCGATGCGGGCGGGGGCCAGCTCGGGGCGCTTGTGCCGGCCCGCGAAGTAGTCGCGCGGGTGCGGCTCGAAGGTCAGCGCGCAGCTCGGCACGCCGCGCTGCTGCGCCTCGCCGTTCAAGAGCGCCAGCATGGCCTGGTGGCCCCGGTGTACGCCGTCGAAGTTGCCGATCGTGAGGGCGCAGGCCCGCGCCACGCCAGGGTGGTTGAAGCCACGGAAAATCTTCATTGGGTGCTTCTTGTTTTATAGCTGCCTGCGCTTGTCCATCAAGCGCTGGAGGCTTATTTCATATGAAAAGTGTATATTGTGCGTCAGCGTTCCCATTCACAGGAGGCGTTTCGTGAAAGTCTTGAAGCTGTCGGCCCAGGGGCTGCCGCAATCGTGGATTTCGCTGGAGCAGGCCGTCACGCACTACGCGGCGGGCGAGGTGCGCTGGGAGCTGGGCGCCCAGGTCGCGCGGTTCCGGGGCGGGCACAACGCCATCACGGGAGAGCAGTCGGTGATCGCGGTCAACAGCATCATCGGCACCAAGGGCGTGCCGCGCATCAACCCGTTCGACCTCAAGCCCGGCCTCACCAACGCCAAGCTCTTCGCGCGCGACCGCAACGTCTGCGCCTACTGCGGCGGGCGCTTTCATGAGGACGACCTCACGCGCGAGCACATCCTGCCCTTCGCGCGCAACGGGCAGGACCACTGGATGAACGTCGTCACCGCCTGCCGCCCCTGCAACCACCGCAAGGGCCCGCGCACGCCCGAGCAGGCGCACATGCCGCTGCTCTACGCCCCCTACGTGCCCAGCCTGTGGGAAGACTTCATCCTGCGCAACCGGCGCATCCTGGCCGACCAGATGGAGTTTCTGATGGCGCACGTGCCCCGGTCGTCGCGGCTGTTGAGCTGACTGGACGCGGGGTTTCTTTTTTGACGGAGAAGGGCTGGTTCAGCGCCGCCCGCCCAGCAGCCCCGCGCCCAGCTTGAACAGGTCGCCCGCGTCGAGCTGCCCGTCGCCGTTCTGGTCGAGCAGACTGCCCAGCAGGCCGCCGCCCAGGCCACCTTGCTGCTGCACCTGGGCGCGCTCCTGGCCCAGGGTCTGGCCCAGGGCGGAGGCGTCCAGGTTGCCGGACTTGACGTGGTTGGCCAGGTAGGCCATGACGATGGGCGCCAGCATGGCGAGCAGCTGGCCCGCGTTGGCGCCCAGGCCGGTGGCCTGGCCGAGCTGGCTTTCGGCGCGCTGCCGGTTGCCGCCGAGGATGTGGCCCAGGATGGCCGCGCCGTCGCCCAGGCCGCCGCTGCGGCTGCCGCCACCGCCGCCGAGCACGGAGCCCAGCAGGTCGCCCAGGCCGCCCAGCCCCTGGGGCATGGCCTGGCTGTGGTCGCGTTCCAGCGCGCCGAACAGGGCGGCTGCGCCTTGCGGCTGTGATGCGTTGTGGCCCAGCGCGCCCAGCAGCAGCGGCAGGGCGGCGCCGACGGCGGACTGGATTTGCTGGGTGTCGGCGCCGAGCTGCTGCGCCATCTGCTGCATGGGGGCGCCCTGGAGCTGGCCCAGCAGGTCATCGACCATGGATTGCTGTGTGTTCATGCGAGTGTCCTCTTGCCGTGGTGCCTAACGAAAGGCCCAGTATGCATGCCCGGCGGGCCGTCGGGTGCCGCAGCGGGAGTCGTGACAGTTTTTCACATTGAAGCGATAAAAAGCCCCGAAGGCGCTGGGCCTGCGGGGCTTTTTGCGGTGGAGGCGGGTCGCTCAGGCGAACACGCCCGCCGTGTCCTGCATGCGCTCGCTGACTTCGCCCAGGTGGTGCAGCGTGTCGCCAAACGTCATTTCGAGCTGCGTGAGCTTCTTGAAATAGTGGCTCACTATGTACTCGTCCGTCACGCCGATGCCGCCGTGCATCTGCACGGCCTGCTGGCCCACGAAGCGCATGGACTGGCCGAGCTGCACCTTGGCGCGGGCGATGGCGCGGCGGCGTTCTTCGGTGGGGGCGCCGAGCTTGAGGCTTGCGTAGTAGCTCATCGAGCGGGCCAGCTCCAGCTGCATCTTCAGATCGGCCGCGCGGTGGCGCAGCGCCTGGAAGCTGGCGATGGGCACGCCGAACTGCTTGCGCTGGTTCAGGTAGTCGAAGGTGGCTGCGGCGGTCTTGTCCATCACGCCCACGGCTTCGGCGCACAGGGCGGCGATGCCGGTGTCCACGGCCAGCTCCAGGGCGGCCAGGCCGTCGGTGGTGACGAGGGTGGCGGGGGTGTTGGTCAGGCGCAGGTCGCTGGCGCGGCTGCCGTCCTGGGTGAGGTAGCCGCGCGTGGTGACGCCGCCGGCGCTGCGCTCGACCAGGAACATGCAGAGCTTGCCGTCGAATTCGGCGGGCACCAGGTAGGCGTCGGCCTTGTCGCCGGCGGGCACGATGTTCTTGATGCCCGTGAGCGCGTAGCCCGAGTGGTTCTTGGTGGCCTTGGTCTCGCACACGTCGAGCTTGTAGCGCGCCTTGCGCTCCACCTGGGCGAGCACGACCAGGGCTTCGCCGCTGGCGATGCGGGGCAGCCAGGCGGCCTTGACGTCATCGGGGGCGTACTGCGTGAGCACGCTGCTGGCGATGAACGCGTGGGACAGCGGCTCCATCACGATGCCGCGGCCCAGCTCCTCCATGACGACCATCGCGTCGATGGCGCCCAGGCCCATGCCGCCGTGCTCCTCGGGCACCGTGAGGGCCGTCAGGCCCAGCTCGGCCAGTTCGGTGTACACGGCACGGTCGAACCCGCCCGCGGCGACGATGCCGCGGCGGCGTTCGAACGTGTAGCCTTTTTCGACCCACTTGCGGGCGGCGTCGCGCAGCTGCTGCTGGTCGTCGGAAAAATCGAAATCCATGTCTGTATCTCCTTAGCCCAGCACGGTTTGCGCCACGATGTTGCGCTGCACTTCGTTGGAGCCGCCGTAAATCGTGGTCTTGCGCAGGTTGAAATAGGTGGAGGCGAGCGGCGCGTTCGCCACGGAGCCGCCGGGGAAGACGCCCTGGTAGCCAGCGGCCATCGCCTCTTCGATGAAGGGGAGGCTGTAGGGGCCTGCGGCCAGCATCATCAGCTCGGCATAGCGCTGCTGGATCTCGCTGCCCTTGATCTTGAGCAGGCCCGCGATGTCCAGCGAGTTCTTGCCGCTCTTCTCGGCGGAGAGCACGCGCAGCACCAGCATTTCGAGCGCGACGATGTCCACTTCGAGCAGCGCGATCTGGTCGCGAAAGCGCTGGTCGTCCCACATGCCTTCGGCCTTGGCGATGCGTTTGAGGCGCTCCAGCTCGCGCTTGCTGCGGTTCACGTCGGCGATGTTGGTGCGCTCGTGGGAGAGCAGGTGCTTGGCGTACGTCCAGCCCTTGTTCTCCTCGCCGATCAGGTTCTCGGCGGGCACCTCGACGTTGTCGAAGAAGACTTCGTTGACCTCGCACTCGCCGTCGAGCAGCTTGATTGGGCGCACCGTGACGCCGGGCGACTTCATGTCCAGCAGCAGGAAGGAGATGCCGGTCTGCGGCTTGCCCTCGTTGCTGGTGCGCACCAGGTTGAACATCCAGTCGCCGTGCTGACCCAGGGTCGTCCAGGTCTTCTGGCCGTTGACGATGTACTTGTCGCCCACGCGCTCGGCGCGGGTCTTGACGGATGCCAGGTCCGAGCCCGAGCCGGGTTCGGAATAGCCCTGGCTCCACCAGACTTCGCCGCTGGCGATGCCGGGCAAGAAGCGCTCTTGCTGCTCCTTGTTGCCGAAGGCCATGATGACGGGCGCCACCATCACGGGGCCGAAGGGAATGATGCGCGGCGCACCGGCCAGCGCGCATTCTTCTTCGAACAAGTGCTTTTGCACGGCGGTCCAGCCGGGGCCGCCGAACTCCTTGGGCCAGCCAAAGCCCAGCCAGCCTTTCTTGCCGAGGATCTTGGCCCAGCCCTGAAGGTCGTCGCGGGTCAGGCGCAGGGCGTTGTGGACCTTGTGGGCGGTTTCGGGGGGAAGGTTGGCGCGGACCCAGGCGCGAATTTCTTCGCGGAAGGCCTGCTCTTCGGGGGTGAAGGTGAGATCCATGGTCGGTGTGTCTCCAGTGAAGTGCCCGATTGCAGCACGGGCGTTCTTTTATTTCTGTCCGGGTGGCGACATGCCCGGTTGGGCGCACAGGCTGGCGGGCACGGCGGGGATAATTCGCGGCAAATGAAAAACATCGTGATTCTGATCTCTGGCGGCGGCTCCAACATGGCGGCCATCGTGCGCGCGGCGCAGCAGGAGAACTGGGCCCAGCGCCACGGCGCCCGCGTGGTGGCGGTCGTCAGCAACCGGGCCGACGCGGGCGGACTGGTCTTTGCGAAGGAGCAGGGCATCGCCACCGAGGTGTTGGACCACAAGGGCTTTGCCAGCCGCGAGGCGTTCGACGAGGCGCTGGCGGCGCTCATCGACCGGCACGCCCCCGCGCTGGTGGTGCTGGCCGGGTTCATGCGCATCCTCACGCCCGGCTTCGTGGCGCGCTACGCGGGGCGGCTGGTCAACATCCACCCCTCGCTGCTGCCCGCGTTCACGGGCCTGCACACGCACCAGCGCGCCATCGACGCGGGCTGCAAGTTCGCGGGCGTGACGGTACACCAGGTGACGGCGGAGCTGGACGTGGGCCCCATCCTCGACCAGGCCGTGGTGCCCGTGCTGCCGGGCGACACGGCCGAGACGCTGGCGGCGCGCGTGCTCACGCAGGAGCACGTGATCTACCCGCGCGCCGTGCGGGCGCTGATCTCTCAAATTTGATAGCTACAAGTGCTTGTTGGATAAGCGCTAGAGGCTGTTTTTGACCATAACCGGCCCCGCCACGGGCTCGACGGTCACGGCCACGTGCGGGACGTGGTGGTCGCCGCCGTGGATCACGCCGCGCAGTGGTGACACGTCGGAGAAGTCGCGCCCCAGGGCCAGCGTCACGTAGTCCGCGCCCGCCGCACGGTCGTTGGTGGGGTCCAGGCCGAACCATTCGCCGTCCGGCTCGCCCGGCAGCCACACGGACACCCAGGCGTGCGAGGCGTCGGCCCCCACCAGCCGGGGCTGGCCTGGGGGCGGTTCGGTGAGCAGGTAGCCGCTGACGTAGCGCGCGGCCAGGCCCATGCCGCGCAGGCAGCCGATCATGACGTGGGCGAAGTCCTGGCACACGCCCCGGCGCAGCCGCAGCGATTCCAGGGCGGGCGTGCTGGCGTCCGTGGCCTGCGCGGCGTATTCAAAGTCGGCATGGATGCGCGACATCAGGTCGCGCGCGGCGTCCATCAGCGGGCGGCCTGCCGCAAAGCTGGGCCGGGCGTAGGCCACGAAGTCGTCGTGCCGGGGCACGTAGGGCGAGGGGAAAGCGAATTCCGCCGCGCTTTCGTAGGGCGCGCCACGGCGGTAGCGCAGGCTCTCGCGCACGGCTTCCCACGGCGGGCCGGGGGGCGGGGCGGGGGGCGCCAGGGTTTCGAGCAGGCTTTCGGCGCGCACGTGCAGCAGCGCGTGCGTGAAAGGCAGGCTGAAGCAGGCGCGCGTGTTGCCGAACACGTCTTCGGCCACATCGCATTGCAGCGGCTTGGGCTCTATTTGCAGCGTGTGGGACAGCAGTTGCTGCGCGCCGTCGCTGCGGGGGCGCAGGTGGGCCAGGTGCAGGGCGTTCTTGACCGCCGGGGTGTAGTGGTAGGTGGTCTCGTGGATGACGCGCAGGCGCATGGTTTCAAGCCCCCACGCTGTGCCGCGTGGCGTCGGCGGAATGGGTGAAGTAGCGCGTCGCCAGCGTGTCCGACAGTTGCCACACGCCCTGCGTGCAGGCCGCGAGGTGGTGCGCCAGCACGGCGTGGCGGCCCTGGGCGTCCTGCGCGCACAGGGCGTCCAGCGTGAGGTCGATGGCGGGAATGGCGGTGGTCGCCGTCTCGGTGGGCGCACCGGCGGCGGCCTCGATCTTGGCGATGCGCCCCAGCAGGGTCTTGGCCACCCAGGCCAGCGAGCGCGGGTTGTCGGGGTCCAGCACCAGCAGGTCGAGCAGCGCGGGCAGGTCGCGCCGCTGCTGGTACTGGGCGTGAAAGGTGATGGTGCTGTCGAACAGCACCAGCAGGGCCTCGAAGCCGCCCTCGTCGTGTACGGCGCCGGTGGCCAGGCCCTGCGCCAGCGCACCGGCCAGGAAGCCCAGGCGTTCCAGGTGGCGGCCTATGGACAGCATGCGCCAGCCGTCGTCGCGCGTCATGCGGTCGGTCTGTTCGCCGGTCATGGCCGCCATGCGGCCGATGAGCGACTCCAGCAGGCGCAGCGCCTCCAGCGGCGAATATTCGCTGGCGTCGCCGCCCGGGGCGTGGGTGAAGAAGTCGGCCTCGGCGCGCACGATGAGGTTCCAGTACTCCTGCGACAGCCGGTCGCGCACGGCGGACGCAGCGCCCAGGACGCCGCGCAGGTTGTAGCCCACGCTGGTGGCCTGTTCGTCGCCCGCCAGCCCTGCGATCAGCGCGCGCTCGAACACGCGGCGGGCCTGGGTGGCGGGGGGCACACCGGGCAGCACCATGCCTTGCTCCCTGGCCAGGGCGGAGAGCCAGGCCAGCAGCGGCTGCGAGGTCTGGTCCTCGCCGTTGAGGCATTGCAGCGCGATGCGCGCCAGGCGCGTGGTGTTCTCGGTGCGCTCGGTGTAGCGGCCCAGCCAGAACAGGTTCTCTGCCGCGCGGCTGGTCACCTGGCGGCTGCGCTGCACGGCGGCGGGCGCGGCCTGGCGCGGGGGCAGCAAGGTGGTGGTGTCCACGGGGCCGCTGGTTTGCACCCACACGTCGGCGCTGCTGCCGCCGCGCTGCATGGACGCGATCTCGCGGTCGTCCGTCGCGATGCGCGCCAGTCCGCCCGGCAGCACGCGCCAGGAGCGCGGGCCGTCGCTCACCGCGAACACGCGCAGCATGACCGAACGCGGCTCGATGTGGCTGCCGCGCTGGCTGCCCTGCAAACTGGTTCGCCACGTGGGCATCTGCGACAGCGGCAAGTGGGCCTGCACCGTGTATTCGTCGCCCTGGCGCGCGATGCGGCTGGACCATTCGCCCAGCTCCAGTTGCGACAGCGCTCCGCACAGCACCGGTGCCTGCTGGCGGCCGCCGGGCCAGGTGGGGCGGATGACGCTGTGCGCCAGCCGGGGCAGCACGTCCTGCATGGCTGTGCGCTCGCCGCACCACCAGGTGGGCAGCGACGGCAGGGACAGCTCCTCGCCCAGCAAATGTTGTGACAGCGCGGGCATGAAGCCCAGCAAGGCCGACGACTCCAGGAAGGCCGAGCCGGGCGCGTTGGCCACCAGCACGTTGCCCGCGCGGATGACCTGCAGCAGACCGGGCACGCCCAGGCGCGAGTCGCTGCGCAGCTCCAGCGGGTCGAGGAACTCGTCGTCCAGGCGCTTGAGGATGCCATGCACGGGCTGCAGGCCGTGCAGGGTCTTGAGGTACAGCCGGTCGTCGCGCACCGTGAGATCGCTGCCTTCCACCAGCGCCAGGCCCAGGTAGCGCGCCAGGTAGGCGTGCTCGAAGTACGTCTCGTTGTACGGCCCGGGCGTGAGCAGCACGATGCGCGCCTGCGCACCTTCCGGGCTCATCTGGCGCAGGCCGTCGAGCAGGGCGCTGTAGGTGGCGGCCAGGCGCTGCACCTGCATGCGGCGGAACGCCTCGGGGAACAGGCGCGAGATGAGCAAACGGTTTTCCAGCAGGTAACCCAGGCCCGACGGCGCCTGCGTGCGCTGGGTGACCACCCACCAGTCGCCCTGTGCGTCGCGGGCCATGTCGAAGGCGGCGATGTGCAGGTGCGTGCCGCCCACGGGCTTGGCGCCGTGCATGGCGCGCAGGTAGCCGGGGTGGCCGTGTACCAGCGCGCTGGGCAGCAGGCCGTGCCGCAGCAGGTCCTGCGGGCCGTACACGTCGGCCATGACGCTGTCGAGCAGGCGTGCGCGCTGCAGCACGCCGGTTTCGATGCGCGCCCAGTCGGCGGCCGAGAGGATGAGCGGGAACAGGTCCACCGACCAGGGCCGCTGCGGCCCGCCCGCGTCGGCATAGACGTTGTAGGTGATGCCGTTGTCGCGCACCTGGCGCTGCAGGATCTGCGTGCGGCGATCCAGGTCCTGGAAGCCCTCTGGCCCCAGATTATCGAAAAAAGTGCCCCAGGCGCTTGCCAGACCTGGGCTGGCAGCTATGGAAAAAGGAGCATCCGGGGCGGCAGCGCCGCGCAGCTCGTCAAAGTGCCCGGGCGCGGCGGAAGGCGCCAGTGCGGACGCCAGGCTGGCGGCGGTCTCTGGCAAGTCGGGGGTTTGGGGGGCAGTGTCCACCGGCCAAATGTACTCAAGGTCTCATCTTGCGCCGCAGGTCCAGGGTGAACGGGAATTCGCGGCTGCCCGGCAGCGCGATGGTGGCGGGCGGCACGGACAGCGGCCCGGGCGTGTGGCCCATGCGGAAGAAGCGCGCCAGGCGGCGGCTCTCGGCCTCGTAGGCGTTGACCGGGAAGGTGGTGTAGTTGCGCCCGCCCGGGTGCGCCACGTGGTACTGGCAGCCGCCGAGCGACTTGTTCATCCAGGTGTCCACGATGTCGAAGGCGAGCGGCGCGTGTACGCCGATGCTGGGGTGCAGGGCGCTGGGCGGGTTCCACGCCTTGTAGCGCACGCCCGCGACGAACTCGCCCTGCGTGCCCGTGGGCTGCAGGGGCAGGGGCTCGCCGTTCACGGTGACCACGTAGCGGCTTTCGTTGAGGCCGGTCACGCGCACCTCGATGCGCTCCAGCGACGAGTCCACGTAGCGCACGGTGCCGCCCACGGCGCCTTCCTCGCCCATCACGTGCCAGGGCTCCAGGGCGCTGCGCAGGGTCAGTTCGATGCCCATGGACTGCACCGCGCCGATGAGCGGGAAGCGGAACTCGAAGTGCGGCGCGAACCATGCCGGGTCGAAGGCGTAGCCCGCCGCGTTCATCTCGGCCAGCACGTCGTGCAGGTCTTGCTGGATGAAGGCGGGCAGCATCCAGCGGTCGTGCAGCTCGGTGCCCCAGCGGGCGGCGGGGGCTGCGTACGGCGCGTTCCAGAAGCGGGCGATGAGGGCGCGCAGCAGCAACTGCTGCACCACGCTCATGCGGGCGTGCGGCGGCATCTCGAAGGCGCGCAGCTCCAGGAGGCCCAGGCGGCCCGTGGCGGAGTCGGGCGAGTACATCTTGTCGATGGAAAACTCGCTGCGGTGGGTGTTGCCCGTCACGTCGATGAGGATGTTGCGCAGGGTGCGGTCCACCAGCCAGGGCGGCATGTCCTGGCCGTAGCGGGCGCGGTTCTCGCGGATTTCGCGCAGGGCGATTTCCAGCTCGTACAGCTGGTCGTTGCGCGCTTCATCGACACGCGGCGCCTGGCTGGTGGGGCCAATGAACAGGCCGCTGAACAGATAGCTCAAGCTGGGGTGGTTGTGCCAGTACAGCAGCAGGCTGGCCAGCAGCTCGGGGCGGCGCAGGAAGGGCGAGTCGGCGGGCGTGGCCCCGCCCATCACGAAGTGGTTGCCGCCGCCGGTGCCGGTGTGGCGGCCGTCGGTCATGAACTTCTCGGCCGACAGGCGCGTCTCCCAGGCCGCGTGGTACAGGAACTCGGTGTGCTGCACCAGCTCGTTCCAGTGGCTGGCGGGGTGGATGTTCACCTCGATCACGCCCGGGTCGGGCGTGACCTGCAGCAGCTTCAGGCGCGCGTCGCGCGGCGGCGGGTAGCCTTCCAGCACGATCTTGACGCCCAGCTCCTCGGCCGTGGCCTCGACGGCGGCGAGCAGGTCCAGGTATTCCTCCAGCCGCGCCAGCGGGGGCATGAAGACGTAGAGCACGCCGGACTTTTCGCCCTGCTGCTCGGCCTTGGGGCCGTTGGCGCGGCGCGGGTCGCGCGCTTCCACGCACAGCGCGGTGCGGGTGAGGTCGTGGGCCGATGCGAAGCGCGCGGGCTGCGCGGGCGCGGGGCCGCTGTGGCTGGTTTGGAACACGCGCCGCGCCTGCGCGGGCTGCGGCGCCGCCTGCTGCGCGTAGCGTGCCTGCAGTGCGTCGGCAGCGGGCAGCGGCTGCAGCGGCGCGGTGGGGTCTTGCGCAATCAGGTAGGGGTAATCGGCCTGGCTCACCCAGGGCAGGCTGTCGAGCGGCAGGCGGTAGCCCATGGGCGAGTCGCCGGGCACCAGGTACATGCGTTCGTCGCGGAAGAACCACGGCCCCGTGCTCCAGATGCCGTCGCCCGGCTGCAGCGGCAGCACGTAGCCGACCACGCTGTCGAGCTTCTGCTCGAACACGCGGCGCAGGCGGGCGCGCTCCAGCTCGTCGTCCAGCCGGGCGTCGAACGGGTCCACGTTGACAGGCAGGCGGCGTTCGCGCCAGAGGTAATAGAACACGTCCTCGTAGCCGGGCCGGATGTAGCGGTCCGTCAGGCCCAGCTTGCGCGACAGCGTGTGGATGAAGCGGTGCGCGTCCTCGCTGGTGTAGTGCGAGGGGTTGCGCTCGTCGGCGAAGAGGTCGGGGTTGCGCCACGTGGGCTGGCCGTCCGCGCGCCAGCAGATGGACAGTGCCCAGCGCGGCAGCTGCTCGCCCGGGTACCACTTGCCCTGGCCGAAGTGCAGAAAGCCGCCCTGGCCGTATTCGGCACGCAGCTTGTGGACGAGTTCGGTGGCGTAGCCGCGCTTGGTGGGCCCGAGCGCGTCGGTGTTCCATTCGGGCGCGTCGCGGTCGGAGACGGCCACGAAGGTCGGCTCGCCGCCCATGGTCAGGCGCACGTCGCCCGCCGTCAGGTCAGCGTCCACCTGCTCGCCCAGGGCCAGCACGGCCTGCCACTGGTCGTCGGTGTAGGGCTTGGTCACGCGGGGCGATTCGTAGATGCGCGTCACGCGCATTTCGTGGGCGAACTCCACCTCGGCCTCGTCCACCAGGCCCTCGATGGGTGCGGCGCTCGACGGCTGCGGCGTGCAGGCCAGCGGGATGTGGCCCTCGCCCGCGAGCAGGCCGCTGGTGGCGTCCAGCCCGATCCAGCCCGCGCCGGGCAGATAGACCTCGCACCAGGCGTGCAGGTCGGTGAAGTCCACCTCGGTGCCGCTCGGGCCGTCCAGCGCCTTCACGTCGGGCGCAAGCTGGATCAAATAGCCCGACACGAAGCGCGCCGCCAGCCCCAGGTGGCGCAGCAGCTGCACCAGCAGCCAGCCGGAGTCACGGCACGAGCCGCTGGATTTTTGCAGCGTCTCCTCGGGCGTCTGCACGCCGGGCTCCAGGCGGATGAGGTACTTGATGTCCTGCGCCACCTGCTGGTTGAGCTGGACCAGGAAGTCGATGGTGCGCTGCCCTTTCTGCCCCATCTGGCGGTTGATCTTGTCCAGGTAGCGCTTGAGCAGCGGCGTCATCGGCCCGGGCGAGAGATAGGGCGTGAGTTCCTGCCGCAGCGCCTTGCGGTACTTGAAAGGCACGTGCTCGGCCTCCGGCTCCAGGAAGAAGTCGAAGGGGTTATAGACCGCCATCTCGACGACCAGGTCCACCGTGACCTTGAACGCGCGCGTCTTCTCGGGGAAGACCAGCCGCGCCTGGTAGTTGGCGAACGGGTCCTGCTGCCAGTTGATGAAGTGCTGCTCTGGCTCGACCTTCAGCGAGTACGCAATGACGTTGCTGCGGCAGTGCGGCGCGGGCCGCAGACGCACGGTTTGCGGCCCCAGGCCCACGGGCCGGTCGTACTGATAATGGGTGACGTGGTGGAGTGCGGCATGGATAGGCATATGCGGTGCATGCTAGCAAGTCCCGAGCCATCGCGGGCGAATTTCAGCCTGCACCAAATTGGTGATTTCTAAATGCTTTCTCTGCAACCTCAACTCGTGCTCCTGCCCGGCCTGGCCGCCGACGACCGCATGTGGCGCGGCGTGCTGCCCCTGCTGCCCGCCGCGCTGCGGCCCACGGTGGCCACGGCCCACCAGGATGCGTCGCTGCACTCGCTGCAGGACATCGCCGCGCAACTGCTGGCGCGGCATGCGGGGCCGCTGGTGCTGGCGGGCGCATCCATGGGCGGCATGGTCGCCATGGAAGCCGCGCGCCAGGCGCCCGGGCGCCTGGCGGGCCTGGCCCTGCTGGGCACCACGGCCCGGCCCGAGACAGCGGAGATGCGCGCCCTGCGCGAATCGGCCATCGCGTTGTTCGAGCAAGGCCGCGTGCGCGAGGTGATCGAGCCCAACGTGGCCTTGGCCTTCCACCCCGCCAACGCCGCCCGGCCCGAGCTGGTGCAGGCGTACCTCGACTTTGTTTTGGACGCAGGCGCGGCGCAGCTCATCCGCCAGAACCGCGCCGTCATCCACCGGCCCGACGCGCGCCTGCACCTGCCCCGCGTGGCCTGCCGCACGCTGGTGGTGTGCGGCGAAGCCGACCAGCTCACGCCGCCCGAATGCTCCCGGGAGCTCGCCGCCCTGGTACACGGCGCCGAGCTGCACGTGCTACCCGACTGCGGCCACATGCTGACCATGGAGCAGCCCGAGGCAGTCGGCCAATTGCTGCTGCGGTGGCTGGATGCCCTGCAGGCCGGGTGATGATCAAATGCTCATCTTTCAATAGCTACCAGCGCTTTCTGGATAAGCGCTAGAGGCCGATTTTGCCCCAAGGATTGACGAGAGCCACGCCCGTTTTGGCATAACCGCCCGCATCCCGCGACACCACCGCCAGCCCATGGTGCATGGCCGTCGCGGCAATGATCAGATCGGGCTGCGGGAAGGTATGGCCCACGCTGCGCCCTTCCTCCACCAGCAGCCGCCACTTGAACATCACGTCTTCGCTCACAGGCAGCACCCGGCCCTCGAACATGGGGCGCAGTTGCAGATTCAGCCAATCGGTGAGCGCAGCGCGCTTGTGCAGGTCGTCCACCCGCTCGATGCCGAAGCGGATTTCGGCAAAGGTCACGGTGCTGACGAACAGGCTCTCCAGCGGCTGCGCGCTGACAAAAGCCACCACCTGGGGTTCAGGCCGGGGCCGCCGCAATTCAGACAGGACGTTGGTGTCGAGCAGAAAGCCCTTCACAGCGCCACGTCACGCACCGGCGCGGCCACGGGTGCGGCCACCACAAGCTCCACATCCCGGCAGGGCGATGCGGCCAGTACATCCACCAGCGCCTGGCCCGTGCGCTCCCCTTGCAGGCGGCGGAAGTCCTCCGCCGCAATCACCACGACCTCATCGCGCCCATGCACCGTCACATGCTGCGGCCCGTCGCTGCGCACGCGCCGCACCAACTCGCTGAAACGCGCCTTGGCGTCTTGAAGCAGCCAATGCCCCGGCGGCGGAGCGGGGCGCTGGGGTGGTGAGGTTCTGAGCTCTGAAAATCTAGTCATGCAGACTAGATTAGCATGCCCGCCCGAACGCGGCAAGTTATCACCGGCATTGCCCGGACATCCCTTGGTTGCTCAGTTCCGCCGTGAACATCTTTCCTCGCACGGTGGCACATCCGCGCTCGCCGGTTGCAGGCCGGGCTGTCGCAAGACCAGTTGTCCGAACTGCTGGACGTAGGCCCGGAAGCCGTCTCGCGCATGGAGCGCGGCGTGGTCATGCTGACCATTCCCCGGCTGGTGGAATTGTCCAATGCGCTGAACTGCCCCGTCGAAGCCTTCATCCCCCGCGTCAGCGGCTCCACACAATCAGGCGCCAACGAGATCGCCCGCATGCTCAAGCCGCTGAACAAGAAGGACGTGCAGTTCGTTATGGATATCCTGGAGCGCACCTGCATCCACCTGGCTTCGTGAATGGAAGCCAGGAGATAATCAATCACTCCTCTTTCAATAGCTGCTAGCAATTGCCACACAAGCGCTAGGGGCCAGTTTCATTTGCGAAGTGACCACGGCCCGCATCGACTTCACCCAGCCGCTGGACCCCGCCGCTCCGCGCCTGCGCCATGCCTTCGCGGCCCCGCTGCAGGTGCTGGCGGCGCATGAGATTCATGAAGTGCGCGGCGTGCTGCAGGCTGTGTACGCCGCCGCGCAGCAGGGCCGCTGGTGCGTGGGTTACGTGTGCTACGAGGCCGCGCCCGCGTTCGATGCCGCCTTGCGCGTACACGCCGCCGACGGCCCGCTGGCCTGGTTCGCCGTGTACGAGACGCCCGCCCCCTGGCCTGACGGTGTGGAGCAAGGCAGCGCCCAGGTGCATTGGCAGGGCGGCCACGACCGCGCCGCGTTCGACGCCGCCCTGGCCCGCATCCAGCAGGCCATTGCGGCGGGCGAGCTGTACCAGGTCAACCACACCGCGCCGCTGGCGGGCACGCTGCAAGGCAGCCCCGCCGCCCTGTTCGCCGCGCTGCAACGCGCCCAGCCGGGCGGCTACGCGGCGCACATCGACGCGGGCGATGAGCAGGTGCTCTCCGTCTCGCCCGAGCTGTTCTTCGACTGGCGCGAAGACGCAGAAGGCGGCGACATCCTGGCCCGCCCCATGAAGGGCACGGCCCCGCGCGGCGCCACGCCCGGCGAGGACGCGCGCCAGTCCGTGTACCTGCGCACGGCGCCCAAGGAGCGGGCCGAGAACGTGATGATCGTGGACTTGCTGCGCAACGACCTCTCGCGCATCGCCCAGCCGCACAGCGTGCGCGTGCCCGCGCTCTTCGCCACTGAAAAACTGCCGACCGTGTGGCAGATGACATCCGACGTGCGGGCGCGCACGCGCCAGGGCACCACCCTGGCCGACGTGTTCACAGCGCTGTTCCCCTGCGGCTCCGTCACCGGCGCGCCCAAGGTGCGCGCCATGCAGCTCATCCATGCGCTGGAGCCCGCGCCGCGCGGCGTGTACTGCGGCGCCGTGGGCGTGGTGCGGCCGCACGGCGCGGCGGACGGCGCCACCGGCCTGCACCGCGTGGCCGCCACCTTCAACGTGCCCATCCGCACCGTGGTGCTGCGCGCAGATGCCGCCACCTGCGGCATCGGCAGCGGCATCACATCGGGCGCCCAACCGCAGGCAGAATGGCAGGAATGGGCGACGAAGCGCGCCTTCGTGGAGCGTGCCAGCATGCCGTTCGAAATCCTGGAAACCCTTGCGCTGCACGATGGCAAGCTGCAGCACACCGACCTGCACGTGCAGCGCATGGGTGATGCGGCGGCGCATTTCGGCTACCCCTGGAACGCCCACGCCGTGCGGCAGGAACTGCAGATCGCCGTGCTGCAGCACCTGTCCGGCGACTGGCGCGTGCGCCTGCTGCTGGCCGCCGACGGCGGCGCGCGCACCGAGGCGTTGGCGCTGCAGCCCACCGCCGGGCCCGTGCGCCTGCGCCTGGCCGACAAGCCTTTCGAGGCCGCGCACGGCGAGTTCGTGCGCTACAAGACCACGCGCCGCGAGCACTACGCGGCCTTCGCGCCCGCGCCGGGCTCCGGCGTGTTCGACACCGTGCTGTGGAACGAGGCTGGCGAGATCACCGAAGGCACCTTCGGCAACATCGCCGCCTGCATCGATGGCCGCTGGGTGACCCCGCCCCTGTCATCGGGCCTGCTGCCCGGCGTGGGCCGCGCCGTGGCGCTGCGCGAGGGGCGGGTGGTGGAAGCCGTGCTGCGTTTGGAAGACGCGCCGCGCGTGGCGCAGTGGGCCTTCGTGAACAGCCTGCGCGGGTGGCTGGCGGCGGAGCTGGTGCTATCAAATAAATAGCTTTTGGCGCTTGATGGATAAGCGCTACAGGCCCATTTGATGCATCGGTCCAGCGCGCAAAGGTCAAAAAAACCTATGTGGGCGTGTACGCCAGCCGCACGTAGATGGGCGCGAACGCCTCGGCCTGGGTGATCTCGATCAGCGTCTCCTTCGCCAGCTCCAGCAGCGCGATGAAGGTCACTACCAGCACGGTGCTGCCCTTCTCGGGCTCGAACAGCTCCTCGAACTCGACGAAGCGGCGGCCCTGCAGCGTCTTGAGCACCATGCTCATGTATTCGCGCACGCTCAGTTCCTCGCGGGTGATCTTGTGGTGCTGCACGAGCTTGGCGCGCTTCAGGATGTCGCGCCACGCCTCTTGCAGTTCCACCACGTGTACGTCCGGGAAGCGCGGCTGCAGGCTCTGCTCGATATAGACCTGCGCCTTCAAGAAGTCGCGCCCGTACTGCGGCAGGTGCGACAGGCGCATCGCCGCCAGCTTCATCTGCTCGTATTCGAGCAGGCGGCGCACCAGCTCGGCGCGCGGGTCCTCGGGCTCCTCGCCGCCTTCCTGCTTCTTGGGCGGCAGCAGCATGCGCGACTTGATCTCGATCAGCATGGCCGCCATCAGCAGGTACTCGGCCGCCAGCTCCAGGTTGCGGCTGCGGATCTCATCGACATAGGCCAGGTACTGGCGCGTGACGCCCACCATGGGGATGTCCAGGATGTTGAAGTTCTGCTTGCGGATCAGGTACAGCAGCAGGTCCAGCGGGCCTTCAAAAGCCTCCAGGAAGACTTCCAGCGCGTCGGGCGGGATGTACAGGTCGGTGGGCAGCGCAAACAGCGGCTCGCCGTACAGGCGCGCGATCGCCACCTGGTCCACCACGTCGGGCATGCCGCTGGCGTCGCTCTCCGTGGTCATGTGTTGCTATTGAATAAATAGCTGCCAGCGCTTGCTGGATAAGCGCTGGAGGCCGATTTGACCATTAATAATCAACCCATCCATCAGTCCGCGTTGGTCTGATAGACGTAGGGCTTTTGCGCGACCTGGGCGGCGCGGTATTCGCCCCAGATGCTGCGGTCCACCTTCTTGTCCCACAGCAGGGCGCGGCCCGCCTGCTGCTGCTGGTCCAGCTCGGGCTTTTGGCGCTTGAGCTGGTTGATGAACTGCGTGGTGTCGGACTGGTAGTCGGGGCGGCGGAAGATGGACATGACTGTTAACCTCTGAATCGTCTGGATTTTACCGGGAGCCCCCATGGCCTTGATGAAACACCGCGCCGCCGCCATCGTGCTGGCCACGCTTGCCTTCGCCCTCACCGCCTGCGACCCGCAGCGCATCAGCGAGCTTCAGCCCGGCGTCTCCACCGAGGCCGACGTGCGCGACCGCTTCGGCGTGCCCGAGAACGTGTGGGACGAGCCCGGCGGCGCCCGCACGCTCGAATACAACCGCCAGCCTGCGGGCCAGGTCAACTACATGATCACCATCGGCCCCGACGGCAAGCTGACCGCCGTGCGCCAGGTGCTCACGCCCGAGAACTTCGCCCGCGTACAGCCCGGCATGGGCATGGACGCCGTGCGCCGCCTGCTGGGCAAGCCCGCCAAGGTCACGCCCTACGAGCTCAAGCGCGAGACGCACGCCGACTGGCGCTTTGCGCAGGCGCCCAACCAGCCCAAGCTGTTCACCGTGGTCTATGGCGCGGACCACACGGTGCTGCGCACCCAGACCGGCGACGACCTGGAAGCGCCGGAGATGAAGGGTGGTCGATAGCTGCCGATTGGCGCGCTGCTTGCTTGCCCCGGAGCCATGCCAGAAGACGCCGCCGCATCGCCGCCATCGCCGCCATCCCTGCGCCACGGCGCGTTCGAGGACGCGCAGGCGCTGTTCGCGGGCACGCTGTTCGTCGCCATGGCGCTCATGCTGTTCAACCAGGCGGGGCTGCTGGTGGGCGGCACGGCGGGGGTGGCGTTCTTGCTGCACTACGTCACCGGCGTCTCGTTCGGCAAGCTGTTCTTCGTGGTCAACCTGCCGTTCTACTGGTTCGCCTGGACGCGCATGGGGCGCGAGTTCACGGTCAAGACCTTTGTCTGCGTGGGTTTGTTGTCGCTGCTCACCGAGCTGTTCCCGCACGTGATGCACGTGGACTACCTCAACCCGCTGTTCGCCTCGCTGCTGGGCGGGCTGCTGCTCGGCACGGGCTGCCTGTTCCTGGCGCGGCACCGCTCCAGCCTGGGCGGGGCCACGGTCGTGTCGCTGTACCTGCAAAGCCGCTACGGCATTCGGGCGGGCAAGGTGCAGATGGCGATCGACGGCACGGTGGTGCTGCTGGCGCTGTTCGTCGTGCCGGTGGAGCGGGTGGCGTATTCGGTGCTGGCGGTGCTGGTGATGAGCGGGTTCTTGTGGATCAGCCACCGGCCTGGGCGGTATGTGGGGCATTGAGTTTTGACTCAAATCGGGCTGTAGCGCTTATGCAGCAAGCACAGGCAGCTATCTTTTTTGATTACTGCCGGGTGTTTGGGGGCCGTATGCCGGGACTCGCCCCGGCGGGCGACCTACTTTCTTGCCGCGCGGCAAGAAAGTAGGCAAAGAAACGCGCCCCACGTCTGCGACCCCTTCGCTGCGCTACGGGGCAAACCTGCGGCGGGGCGGTTGCGGGGTGCGCTGTAGAACTCACTGCGCGCCTGCGGCGCTCCGTTCAAACAACTACAGCGAGTCAGATCACGAAGCATGGGCGCTGCGACGCCCATGCCACCCCGCAACCGCCCCGCCGCAGGCGCAGCCTCAAGGGGGCGGGGGCAAGCCGGGCCATCGCTGCGCTCGGCCTGGCTCTCGCGGCGCGAGGCGCCTGCGCTGGGTGGGGGTGGCAACGGTATCCAAATACCTGGAAGCCTTCAAAAAAGATAGCTGCTTGCGCTTTCTGCGTAAGCGCTACAGGCGGATTGGATGTGCAACGCTCACATCAGTCGCTGCAAATGATCCTTCAGCGTTTGCAGGTTCACGAAGCTCAATTCGTACATGGCGCTCAGGCCTGCGGCCTGTTCCTGGGTCAGATCGGCAGAGCAGATCAGGAAGCGGCTGCGGTCCACGTCCAGGCGTTTGCGTAGGCGCAGGTATTTGTCGATGTCCCGACGGAACTCGCCGCTCTTGCATTCGATGCAGATCGGGGGCTGGCCTGTGGGCAGGCACACCACGTCCAGCTCGTGCAGGTCTTCGTTGGGAAACACCACCTTGACGCCGCGCGCGCACGAAAAGCCCGCCGCCCGCTCGCGCGCATGCTCCAGCAGGCACATCAGCGCGTACCACTCCAGCCAGCCGCCGTCGAAGAACTGGCGCACGGCTGGCGCGGTTTGCAAGGTCAGGCGCACGATCTTTTCGGGCTTCTGGTAGTGGTAGCGCGCAAAGAACGTGTGCTCGTAGAGCTGGCGGCACAACTGGTTGATGGCCTGCGCATCCTTCTGCGGCAGCTTGCCCAGTTCCAGGTTCACCCAGCTATGGCTCTTGCGGTAAGCAAAGCGCACGCGGTCGATCAGTTCGCCAAAAAGCGCGTAGTTGTCGCCCAGCCGCTGGGCGGCATCGTCGAAGAAGCCGCTGGTATCGACGTTGGCGTAGTCGAATTGCGCTTCGATCTTGCGTGCGGCAAACCATTGCAGCAACGGCGCATGCTGCTCGGCGCTTGTCAGGGCGCCGGGGGACGCGGGCGCAGGGTGGGGCGCGGCCGCCTCGGCGGCGGCTTTTAGCGTCTGTAGCTCGCGCGTGGCGATGGTCAGCCGCTTGACCAGTTCCTCGACGAAATACACCGTGCCATAGACGGTGCTGGGCGTGCCGCAACGCCCGCAGGCCGCCTGGGTGTTGATGGGTGTCTGTGCGTCTTCGCAAACGAAGCCGCATTTTTTGCAACGGTAGATCGGCATGCGCGCAAGCCTCGGCGTCGTCAACGCACCCGCATCCCCGGCTGCGCGCCCGGCCACGGGTTGAGCACGTAGATGCCGGGGTTCGCCTTCTCGTCCCCATGGCTCGCCGCCAGCACCATGCCTTCGCTCACGCCGAACTTCATCTTGCGCGGCGCCAGGTTGGCGACCATTACCGTGTGCTTGCCGATCAGATCCTCGGACTTGTAGCAGCTTGCGATGCCGCTGAACACGTTGCGGTGGCGGCCCTCGCCCACGTCCAGCGTCAGGCGCAGCAGCTTGGTGGAGCCCTCGACCGGCTCGCAGTTCACGATCAGCGCGATGCGCAGGTCGATCTTGGCGAAGTCGTCGATGGTGATGGTGTCCGCGATGGCCTCGCCGCCCGGGTTTGCTACGGTTTCGGTAGCTGCTGGCGCTTGGCTGGCGGGCGCTGGGGGCTCAAACAATGCATCGAGCTGCTCAGGCGTCACGCGCTGCATCAGGTGCTTGTATTCACCGATCTGGTGGCCTGCGCCCAGCGGTTTTGCCACGTCGTCGAAGCCCTCGGGCGGCACGATGAGGAAGTGGGCCACCTCGGCCGCCACCTGGGGCAGGATGGGCTTCAGGTACAGGGTGAGGATGCGGAACGCCTCGATGCAGGTGGAGCAGACCTGGTGCAGGCGCGTCTCCATGCCGTCCTGCTTGGCCAGCTCCCACGGCTTGTTGGCATCGACATAGGCGTTCACCCGGTCGCACAGCAGCATGGTTTCGCGCACGGCGCGCGCGGTGTCGCGGGCCTCGTAGGCGGCGACGAGGGCGGCGTTCTGCGCGCGCAGGTGTACCAGCAGCGCCTGGCCGTCCGCATCGGCCTCGGCCAGCTTGCCGCCGAAGCGCTTGTGGATGAAGCCTGCGGCGCGTGACGCGATGTTGACGTACTTGCCGATCAGGTCGGCGTTCACGCGCGCCAGAAAGTCGTCGCGGTTGAAGTCGATGTCTTCGTTCTTGCCGTTGAGCTTGGCGCCCAGGTAGTAGCGCAGCCACTCGGGGTTCATGCCCAGCGCCAGGTACTTGAGCGGGTCCAGGCCCGTGCCCCGGCTCTTGCTCATCTTCTCGCCGTTGTTCACGGTCAGAAAGCCGTGTACGCAGACCTTGGTGGGCGTCTTGCGGCCGCTGAACTTCAGCATGGCGGGCCAGAACAGCGTGTGGAAGGTGATGATGTCCTTGCCGATGAAGTGGTACTGCTCCACGGCGGGGTCGGCCATGTAGGCGTCGTAGTCCTCGCCGCGCCGGGTCATCAGCTCCTTGAGCGAGGCGAGGTAGCCCACGGGCGCGTCCAGCCACACGTAGAAGTACTTGCCGGGCGCATCGGGGATCTCGATGCCGAAGTAGGGCGCGTCGCGGCTGATGTCCCAGTCGTCCAGGCCGGTGCTGGTGGTTCCATCGGGGTTGGTGCGCGTGCCGAACCATTCCTTGATCTTGGCGGCCACCTCGGGCTGCACGTGCTGGCCGTTCTGCGTCCACTCGGTCAGGAACGCCACGCAGCGCGGGTCGGAGAGCTTGAAGAAGAAGTGTTCCGACGTTTTCAGCACCGGCTTGGAGCCCGACAGCGACGAGTACGGGTTGATGAGGTCGGTGGGCGCATAGACGGAGCTGCACACCTCGCAGTTGTCGCCATACTGGTCCTTGGCGTGGCAGCGCGGGCACTCGCCCTTGATGAAACGGTCGGGCAGGAACATGTTCTTCTCGGGGTCGAAGAACTGCTCGATGGTGCGCGTCTCGATGAAGCCGGCTTTCTTCAGGTCCAGGTAGATCTGCTGCGACAGCGCGTGGTTCTCGGGGCTGTCGGTGTTGCTCCAGTTGTCGAAGGCGATGTGAAAGCCGTCCAGGTACTGCCGGCGCCCGGCGGCGATGTCGGCCACGAACTGCTGGGGCGTCTTGCCCGCCTTTTCGGCGGCGATCATGATGGGCGCGCCGTGCGCGTCGTCCGCGCCCACGAAGTTCACCGTGTTGCCCTGCATGCGCTGGGCGCGCACCCAGGTGTCGGCCTGGATGTATTCCAGGATGTGGCCGATGTGGAAGTTGCCGTTGGCGTAGGGCAGGGCGGTGGTGACGAAAAGCTTGCGTGCGGTCATGGCGGTGTTTTTCTGCGCGGAACCCGCAATTTTAGTGGACGCGCCAAAACGCAGGGTTTGAAGCGTTTTTGGCCTCTAGCCCATATGTGGCGGGCACTGGTAGCTATAAAATCAGTAGCGTTGACAGAGGCTCCCCCCTGCTATTGCCGGGGAATGCCCGCGCGCTGGATCACGCTGCTCCAGCGCTGGATTTCGCTGGCCAGCAGCGCGGCCAGTTGCTCGGGTGTGCCGCCGTGCGGCTGCACGCCCAGGCTGGCCAGGCGCTGCTTCACGTCGGGTGCTGCGAGGGCGGCGTTCACGTCCTTGTTCAGCCGGGCGATGACGGCGGGCGGCGTCCTGGCGGGCGCGGCCAGCGCGTTCCACGACGTGACGTTGTAGCCCTTGGCCGCCGGGTCGCTGTCGGCCACGGTCGGCACACCGGGCAGTTCGGGGACTGGCCTGTCGCCCATCACCGCCAGCGCGCGCAGCGCCTTGCCGCTGATCTGGGCCACCACGGGCGCGAGGATTTCCACCGCCGCGTCCACCTGGCCGCCGCGCAGCGCGTTCAGCACGGCGCCCGAGCCGTTGAAGGGCACGACCTGCACGTCGATGCCCAGCGTGGTCTTGAGCAGCTCCGCCGCGAGGTGCTGCGTGCTGCCGATGGCGATGGTGCCGATGTTGAGCTTGCCCGGCTGGGCCTTGGCCTGGGCGATCAGCTCCTTCATCGAGCGGATGGGGCTCTCGTGGGCCACCAGCACGGCCAGGTCGAAGGTGCCGAGCAGGACGACGGGCGCGAAGTCCTTGGTGGCGCTGTAGGGCAGCGACTTGAACAGCCCCTCGCTGACCGCACTGGCGTTGGACATGAGCAGCAGCGTCAGCCCGTCGGGCGCGGCCTGCGCCACGGTGGTGGCGGCCACCACGCCGCCCGCGCCGGGTTTGTTGTCGATGACGACGGGCTGGCCCGTGGCGTCGGCCATCCTCGTGGCCACGCTGCGCGCCGTGAGGTCGGCCACGCCGCCGGGGCCGAAGGGCACGACGATGCGCAGGGGCTGGCTGGCGGCCCGGGCGTGCGGCAGGAGCCAGGGCACGGCGGCAGCGGCCAGCAGCGTGCCGGAAAAGCGTCTTCTTTGCATGGCGTCGTCTCCAGGTCAGTGTCAGTGTCAGCGTCAGCGTCAGCGTCAGCGCGGCGGCCCTTTTGTGGCGGTACATGTCCTCGTCGGCGTGCTTGAGCAGGGCCTGGGCGTTCTGGCCGTCGCGCGGGTACAGGGCGTGGCCCACGGCGGCGCCCACGCTCACGGCCTCGCCAGCGGGCACGCCTTCCAGCGTGGTCAGCGCGGGCGCGAGCGCGGCCGCGATGTGCTCGCGCACGGTCTGCGCCTTGGCGTCCTCGTCCACGCCGTGCAGCACGGCCACGAACTCGTCGCCGCCCAGGCGCGCCAGCATGTCGTTGGCGCGCAGCTGGCCGCGCAGGCGCTGCGCCACTTCGGCCAGGGCGCGGTCGCCGTTGTCGTGGCCCCAGCGGTCGTTCAGCGGCTTGAAGCGGTTCAGGTCGATGAACAGCAGGGCAAAGGGCATGGCGGCCTGCCCCGCAGGCCGGGGCTGCGTGAGCGTGGCCAGGATGTGCTGCAGCGCGCTGCGGTTGGCCACGCCGGTGAGCGGGTCGGTGAACAGGCTGTGCCGCATGTGGTGGAAGTTGTTGGCCAGCTCGCCGATCTCGTCGTTGCGCTGCACGTGGATGGGCGTGTGGATGTCGCCTTCGCCCACGCGGCGCACGGCCTGGGTGAGCGAGTGCATGTCCCTGGCGACGCCGCCAAAGATGCGCAGCCCCAGGGCCAGCGCCAGCCCCAGCGCCAGCAGGCCCAGCGCGGCCACCAGCACCACGTCGCGGCGGATGCCCGCGAGCATGTCGTCGCGCGGCAGGGCGACGACGGCCATCCAGTGCAGGCCCGCGTCGTCGGCCACGCGGTGGTAGGCGATCTGTATGGGGTGGCCGCTGGCGTCGTTGAACAGGGCGGTGCCGCTGGCCTGGTGGAACAGCGGGCTCAGTTGCGCGTACACGGCGGCGACGAGCGCGTCGCCGCTGGTGGCGGCGTTGACGCGCTCGGGCCGGGCGTCGCCGGTCTGCCGGATGTTGGGCATGTCCGACGCGGCGATCACCGCGCCGTCGCGCTCCAGCACGAAGGCCCGCCCGCCGGTCGGCAGCGGCAGGCCGCGCATGAACTGCTGCAGCGCGTGCAGCGACACATCGACAGCGGCCACGCCCTCGAACGCGCCCTCGGGCGAAGCCACGCGGCGGGCCAGGGTCATCACCAGGTCCTTGGAGCTGAAGTCGATGTACACCGGCGTCCACACCGGCCCGCTGGCGGCGCGCGCCTGCTGGAACCAGGGGCGGGTGCGCGGGTCGAACAGCGTGGCCTCGGTGGACAACGGCACGGGCGCGGCGCTGATGCCGTCGAGCCGGTAGTAGCGGCGGTGGGCGGCGGCCTCGATCTTCAGGCGCAGCTCGCCCAGGTCCGGGCCACGGCGCATCACCGCTACATTCTGGCCCGCCAGGTTGCCGTAATAGACGTAGCTGCCGCCCTGGCCGCCGATGGTGGTGGCGGCCCACAGGCGCATGCGCAGCTCGGGCAGGCCGGGGGTGATGTCGGGCTCCATGGGCTGCCCGTCGGGGACGGCGGCTTCCAGCGCGGCGCCCGCGCCCTGCACGTGCCAGGCCACGTTCTGGCCGATGCGCGCGGCCATCTCCGTCATGAGCTGCTGCGACAGCGTGGTCACCGTCTTGCTGCCCATCCAGTACCACAGCACGCCCAGCGTGCCCGTGAGCAGCGCGATCAGCATCACGAAGGGCAGCACCAGGGAGAGCTTGAGCGAGGAACGTTTGTGCGCTTGCATGGGCGGGTCAGTCGGAGGCAGAGGTTAGCGCACTCGTGTGTACCTCGGGCCAGCCGAAGAAGCGGCACACCTCGGCGCGCATCGCCAGCGTGTCGGCGCGGCCCAGGGCCATTAGCTCCTGGGTGTAGCCGGACTCGAACAGCAGGTAGCTCGCCAGCGCCGCGCCGCGCACGTCGGCCATGTCGGACGTGACGCCCAGGGCGCCCAGCAGGGTGCGCACGGGGCCGGGCAGCTCGCCCACGTGGCGCGCGGCCACCGCGTCCAGGCGCTGCGATGGCGCGATGACCAGCAGCTCGATGGGGCGCAGGCTGCTCAGGGCGCGCGCCTCGGCGGGGATGAGCGACAGCGTCTGGTTGATGCGCTGCACGCGCTCCACGTCCACCGACAGCGCGTCCAGGAAGATGTTGGACAGCGCGTGCCCCGCGATCTGCGCGAGCGACGGGTAGCCGGGCGTGGGCTGGGCCGTGGCGTCGCCCCGGGGCTCGTGCATGCGGCCCGCGCCGATCACCAGCACGCGCTCGGCCCCCAGGTGGATGGCGGGCGCGATGGGCGCGGACTGGCGCATGGAGCCGTCGCCGAAGTATTCGGTGCGCCCGTCCACCGTGATGCCCTTGGCCGGGAAGATGAAGGGAATGGCCGAGGACGCGAGCAGGTGCTCGTGCGTGATGCGGTCGCAGGCGGCCCTGCGCTGCGAGCGCACCCAGGGCTTGACGGGTGCGGCCGACTCGAAGAACGTGACGTGCTCGCCCGAGCTGTAGCTCGACGCCGTGACGGCCAGCGCCGTCAGGTGCCCCTTGCGGATGAGCCGGGGCAGGCGCACCAGGGGCACCATCTTGACCAGCAGCTTCTCCAGCGGCGTGTTGTCCAGCAGCGAATGCGGCCGCATGCGCCGCCAGCGCGCCAGCGCCCAGCCCATGGACAGCAGCGTGAGCCAGCGCGCCCCGCTGCGCATGACCGAGAGCGAGTCGGCCCCATAGACCTGCGTGGCGCGGAACTGGCTCCACACCCGCGCCATGCGGCGCACGGCGCGGTCGAAGTGGTCGGCCCCGCAGGCCAGCGCCGCCGCGTTGATGGCGCCCGCCGACGTGCCGGTGATGATGGGAAAGGGGTTGGGCCCGTGGCCCTGGCCGCAGGCGTTGCGGATGTCGGCAATGGCCTGCAGCACGCCCACCTGGTAGGCGGCCCGGGCGCCGCCGCCGGTCAGCAGCAGGCCCGTGGCGCGCGGCGGGGCGCCGTCAGTGGCTGCGGCTGGGGAGGGTGCGAAAGGCATCGATGGCGGGAAGGTGCGTTGTACCGAGTGTGGAATGCCCCGAGGGCAGTTGCGCATTGTCCTAGACTCGCTGCCATGCCAATTACCGAACAAGCACTTCTGACCGCGCTGTCCAGCGTGCAGGACCCGCACACGGGCCAGGATTTCGTCAGCACCCGCGCGCTGCGCAACCTGCGCATCGAAGGCAGCAGCGTCGCCTTCGACGTGGAAATGGGCTACCCCGCCAACAGCCTCGTGCCCGCGCTGCGCAGCGCATTCACCGCCGCCGCGCAGGCCGTGCCGGGCGTGGGGGACGTGTCGGTCACCTTCTCCAGCAAGGTCGTCGCCCACGCCGTGCAGCGCGGCGTGCAACTGCTGCCGGGCGTGAAGAACGTCATCGCCGTGGCCTCGGGCAAGGGCGGCGTGGGCAAGAGCACCACCGCCGTCAATCTGGCGCTGGCCCTGGCGGCCGAAGGCGCCAACGTGGGCCTGCTGGACGCCGACATCTACGGCCCCAGCCAGCCCACCATGACCGGCACCTCGGGCCCGCCCGAGAGCCTGGACGGCAAGACCATGGAGCCCCAGCGCGCCTTGGGCCTGCAGATCAACTCCATCGGCTTCCTGGTCAAGGAGGAGCAGGCCATGATCTGGCGCGGCCCCATGGCCAGCCAGGCGCTGGAGCAGCTCATCACGCAGACGCGCTGGGACAACCTGGACTACCTCATCGTGGACATGCCCCCGGGCACCGGCGACGTGCAGCTCACCCTGGCGCAGAAGGTGCCGGTCACTGGCGCGGTGATCGTGACCACGCCGCAGGACATCGCGCTCATCGACGCCCGCAAGGGCATCACCATGTTCCAGAAGGTGGGCATTCCCATCCTGGGCATCGTGGAGAACATGGCCGTACACGTGTGCAGCAACTGCGGCCACGTCGAGCACATCTTCGGCGCCGACGGCGGCAAGCACCTGGCCGCCGCCAACGGCATGGACTACCTGGGCGCGCTGCCGCTGGCCCTGTCCATCCGCGAGCAGGCCGACAGCGGCCGCCCCACCGTGGCGACCGACCCCGAGGGCGAGGTGGCCGCGCTCTACAAGGCCATTGCCCGCACCGTGGCCGTGAAGGTGGCGCAGCAGGCCAAGGATTTTTCGAGCAGGTTTCCGACGATCACGGTGAGCAAGAACACCTGAGTTAGCTATTGAATTTGTAGCTGCCAGTGATTGATGGATAAGCGCTGGAGGCCAAAAAGACCCATATTCCTTGCCCAGCGATGCTGGATGGAATAATTCTTTTTTATACCCCGAACCCCCACATCCTCCATGAACCTGCTGGCCGCGCTGCGCTACCTCGTCGCGCTTGACGAACACCGCCACTTCGGGCGCGCGGCGCAGGCTTGCCACATCACGCAGCCCGCGCTGTCGAATGCGCTGCGGGCGCTGGAGCAGGAGTTCGGCGCGGTCATCGTGCAGCGCGGGCGCTCGTTCGAGGGCCTGACGCACGAGGGCGAGGCGGTGCTGGCCACCGCGCGGCGCATGCTGCGCGACAACGAGGTGCTGCGCCAGGAGCTGCGCAGCACGGAGGCGTCGCCGCAGGGCCGCCTGCGCCTGGCGGCCGTGCCCACGGCCATGCCGCTTTTGGCGCGCTTTGCCGCCACGCTGCAGGCGCGGCACCCGGGCATCGTGCCGGTGATGCTGTCGATGAGTTCGCGGGACCTGGAGCAGGGGCTGGACGATCTCTCGCTGGACCTGGCGCTGGGCTACTCCGAGCGCATGCAGGCGCAGCGCGTGGGCCTGCGCTCGTGGCCGCAGTGCATCGAGCGCTACTACCTGCTGCAGCGCGCCCGCACGCCGTCGCCCGAGCACCTGGCGATCGGCCCGCCCGTGACCTGGGCCGAGGCGGCGCGCCGTCCGCTGGTGCTGCTCACGCCCGACATGCACAACCGCGCCATCATCGACGCGGCCCTGCGCGAAACGGGCCTGCCGCTCGCGCCCGCGATCGAGACCAACGCGGTGCTGCCGCTGGTGCTCACCGTGCTGGCGGGTGACGTGTGCAGCGTGATGCCCGGCGCAATGGTGGCGGCGGTGCGCAGCGAGCGCACGCTCGAAGCCCTGCCCCTGGTGGAACCTGACGTGCGCACGCCCATCGGTTTCATGACGCAGCGCGGGCCACGCGTCTCGCGCGCCTTGCAGGCGGCGCTGGCCCTGCTGGACGCCGACGCCTGGAAGAACCAGTTGGCGATCCACTGCGGCGATCTGCCGGAATAGAAGCTGGAAGCACACACCTCCCCGAGGCCCCGCAGCCCTTGCGCGGCGGCACTGGCTGCGGTCGTGCCGGGTTTCAGCGCTGCCCGCCTCGTCATTCAATTATTGAATCGACCCATATGCTGATTCAATTTGACGCATCCGTTACCGGCAAAGACACTGCGCCACCCTTTGACATGGCTCAAACGGCTCGCATTCAACACCACAGGACGGGAGAATTTTCATGACCACTTCTTCGGCAGGCGCCGCCGTCGCGCCCGTGACCGACTCTGCGGGAACGCCGGGTTTCCTGGACAAGGAACGCATCATCGCGGGCCCTGGCTTCAACCGCTGGCTGGTGCCGCCGGCCGCCCTGGCCATCCATCTGTGCATCGGCATGGCCTATGGCTTCTCGGTGTTCTGGCTGCCGCTGTCCAAGGCGCTGCAGACGGCAGGCACGGGCGCTGCCTGCGGCAAGGACGTGGGTTTCTTCGCCCAGCTCTTCACCACCCAGTGCGACTGGAGCGTGGCCACGCTGGGCTGGATGTACACCCTGTTCTTCGTGTTCCTGGGCTGCTCGGCCGCCATCTGGGGCGGCTGGCTGGAGCGCGCCGGCCCGCGCAAGGCCGGCGTGGTGTCGGCCCTGTGCTGGTGCGGCGGCATGCTGTTCTCGGCGCTGGGCATCTACACCCACCAGTTCTGGATGATGATCCTGGGCTCGGGCGTGATCGGCGGCATCGGCCTGGGGCTGGGCTACATCTCGCCCGTGTCCACGCTCATCAAGTGGTTCCCCGACCGGCGCGGCATGGCCACGGGCATGGCCATCATGGGCTTCGGCGGCGGCGCGATGATCGGCTCGCCCCTGGCGGTGGACCTGATGAAGTCCTTCGCCACGCCCACCGACGTGGGCGTGATGCAGACCTTCGTGGTCATGGCGCTCGTTTACTTCGTCTTCATGATGGCTGGCGCGCTGGGCTACCGCGTGCCGCCCAGCGGCTGGAAGCCCGAAGGCTGGACGCCGCCCGCCGCGCAAACCTCCAACGCCATGATCACCCAGCGCCACGTACACGTGAAGAAGGTCTGGGGCATTCCGCAGTTCTGGCTGGTGTGGGTCGTGCTGTGCATGAACGTGTCGGCCGGCATCGGCGTGCTGGGCATGGCCAGCCCCATGCTGCAGGAGGTGTTCGGCGGCGGACTGGTGGGCATCGGCAAGAAGTTCACCGAACTCAGCAAGGAAGAGCTGGCCGCCATCGCAGCGGTAGCTGGCGGCTTCACGGCGCTGCTGTCGCTGTTCAACATCGGCGGGCGCTTCTTCTGGGCCAGCCTGTCGGACAAGCTGGGCCGCAAGCTCACCTACACCGTGTTCTTCATCCTCGGCGGCCTGCTGTACTTCAGCATCCCCTCGTCGGCCAGCGCGGGCAGCAAGCTGCTGTTCGTGGGCGCGTTCTGCATCATCCTGTCGATGTACGGCGGCGGCTTTGCCACGGTGCCGGCCTACCTGGCCGACCTGTTCGGCACGCAGATGGTGGGTGCCATCCACGGTCGACTGCTCACGGCCTGGGCCACGGCGGGCATCCTGGGTCCGGTGGTGGTGAACTACATGCGCGAGTACCAGCTGGGCCTGGGCCTGCCGCGCGAGCAGGTCTATAACCAGACCATGTACATCCTGGTGGGCATGCTGGTCATCGGCCTGATCGCCAACCTGCTGGTGCGCCCGGTGGCCGACAAGTGGTTCATGAGCGACGAGGAACTGGCCCACGAGAAGAAGCTGGCGCACGAAAAATCGCTGGCGGCCGAGGTGGGCTCGGGCACGGGGGCGGGCAGCACCACCAGCCCGGTACTGGTGGCATTCGCCTGGGCTGCGGTGGGCATTCCCCTGGCCTACGGCATCTACAAGACCCTGGTGAGCGCTGCCAAGTTCTTCCAGTAGGGGTCGGGGCGCCATGGTGCTGCCGGGCTCCCTTCATCGCCGGATCAATTCTGCGGCGGCGCGGTTCGCCGCCGAGCATGCGGGCCGCTTCACGCTCGAACCACCGCAGCAGGGCGCCTCGCAGGTGCCGCTGCTGCGTTGCGGCGGGCGGCTGCTGAACGGCGACTTCTCGGTGGCCGACCGCTTTACCGCGCAGACGGGCGTGCGTGCCACCGTGTTCGCCCGGCAGGGCAGCGACTTCGTGCGCGTGGCCACCTCGGTGCGAAAGCAGGACGGCGAGCGCGCGGTGGGCACGCTGCTCGACCGCTCCCACCCGGCCTACGCCAGCCTGCTGGCGGGGCGGGCCTATCAGGGCTACGCCACGGTGTTCGGTCGGCAGAACATGACCCGCTACGACCCGGTGCGCGACGCGTCGGGCCAGGTGGTGGGCGTGCTCTATGTGGGCCTGGATGTCAGCGAGATACCCGCGTTGAGCCTGGCCGCTCGGCTGGCCCTGTCGGTGCTGGCTGGGCAGTCGCTGCTGGCGGTGCTGGCCTGGCTGGTGCTTGGGCCGCTGCCCGCAGCCTGGATGGCTGCGGTGGCGGCGCTGCCGCTGCTGGGCGCGGCGCTGGTCTATGGCATGGTGCGGCGGGGCATTGCGCAACCGGTGGCCTACGGGCGCGCGGCGGCGCAGCGCATCGCCGCTGGCGACCTCACCACCCAGATGCACGTGGACCGCCGCGACGAGGTGGGGCAGCTGTTGCAGGCCATCAACGGCATCGGTGTCGGCCTGGCCGGGCTGGTGGGCAACGTGCGGCACGGCGCGGACGGGCTGCGCCTGTCCACCAGCGAGATCGCGGCGGGCAACAGCGACCTGGCCGCGCGCACCGAGCGGCAGGCCGGCGAGGTCAACAGCACCGCCTCGGCGCTGGAGCAACTCACCGCCACGGTAGGGCAGAACGCCGAGCACGCCCGGCGCGTCAACGGGCTGATGGGCGCGGTGTCGCAGGCGGTCGGGCACAGCGGCGCTGCCGTGGACCGGGTCGTCGCCACCATGGGCGACATCCGCGAGGGAGCGCACCGCATCCGCGACATCATCGGCATCATCGACGGCATCGCCTTCCAGACCAACATCCTGGCGCTGAACGCTGCCGTGGAGGCTGCCCGTGCGGGCGAGCAGGGCCGGGGCTTCGCGGTGGTGGCTGGCGAGGTGCGGGCGCTGGCGCAGCGCTCGGGCGGCGCGGCGCGGGAGATCCGGGGCCTCATCGCAGCGTCCGTCGAGCGGGTGGACGCGGGCGGTGGCCTGGTGGATGAAGCGCGCCAGTCCATGCAGGGCATCGCCCATTCGATCGCCGAGGTCACGCGCCTGATCGAAGGCATAGCTGCCGCGAGCAGCCAGCAGAGCAGCGGTATCGACGGCATCCACCAGAGCGTCGCCCACATCGAGCAGATGACCCAGCAGAACGCCGCGCTGGTGGAGGAGGCTGCGGCCGCCGCCCTGCGCATGCGCGAGCAGGCCGCAGCCCTGGCCGACGCGGCGTCCACCTTCAAAACGCCTTAGCATGGGGCGCTGCGGAACCCCGCGCGGTCCTTGGGTCCACCCGCCCCTTTCGCCGTTCGTTCCGCCTTGAGCAGGAGACCATCATGACGACTGACCAGAAAATCGAGTTCTACAAAGGCCCGGCGGGTGGTTGGGGGGCGCTCAACAGCGTGAAGAACGCGCTGCTGCGCCAGGACATCCCTATCAAGGGCGCGAAGACGCTGCTCTCGGCCAATCAGCCCGACGGCTTCGACTGCCCCGGCTGCGCCTGGCCCGACCGCAACCACCATTCGGCCTTCGAGTTCTGCGAGAACGGTGCGAAGGCCGTGGCGGCAGAGGCCACGGCACGCCGCGTGGACCCGGCCTTCTTTGCCCAGTACACCGTGGCCGAACTGGCCGAAAAGAGCGACTTCTGGCTGGAAGACCAAGGCCGCCTGACCCAGCCCATGGTCTATCACGCGCCCAGCGACCAGTACCGCCCCATCGCCTGGGACGATGCCTTCGCGCTCATCGCGCGGCACCTGAACGCGCTGCCGGACCCGAACCAGGCCATCTTCTACACCTCGGGCCGCGCGAGCAACGAGGCGGCCTTCCTGTACCAGCTCTTCGTGCGCCAGTACGGCACCAACAACTTCCCCGACTGCTCCAACATGTGCCACGAGCCCAGCGGCAGCGGCATGCGCCCGCAGATCGGCGTGGGCAAGGGCACGGTGACGCTGGATGATTTCACCCGGGCCGACGCCATCTTCATCTTCGGCCAGAACCCCGGCACCAACCACCCGCGCATGCTGGGCGAGCTGCGCGCGGCGCACAAGCGCGGCGCGCGCATCGTCAGCTTCAACCCGCTGCGCGAGCGCGGGCTGGAGCGCTTCCAGGACCCGCAGGACAAGCTGGAGATGGTGACCTTCGGCTCCACGCCCATCAGCACGCACTACTTCCAGTTGCGCGTGGGCGGCGACCTGGCGGCCATCAAGGGCATCATGAAGCACGTGATAGAGCAGGAGGACGCGCGCGGCGGCGTGCTCGACCACGCCTTCATCGCCGAGCACACCAGCGGCTTCGATGCCCTGGCCGCCGACCTGCGCGCCGAGGACTGGGCGCTGCTGGAGCAGGAGTCGGGCCTGACCGAAGCGCAGATGCGCGCGGCGGGCGACGTGTACATCGGCGCGGGCAGCGTCATCGCCTGCTGGGGCATGGGCATTACGCAGCACAAATACTCGGTGGCCACCATCCAGACCATCGTCGATCTGCTCATGCTGCGCGGCAACCTGGGGCGCGAGGGCGCGGGCGCCTGCCCCGTGCGCGGCCACAGCAACGTGCAGGGCGACCGCACCGTGGGCATCTGGGAAGCCCCGCCCGCCGCGCTGCTCGACCGGCTGCGCGACGTGTACGGCTTCGAGCCGCCGCGCGCGCACGGTGTCGATACGGTGGAGGCGATCCATGCCATGCTCGAAGGCCGGGGCCGCGTGTTCATCGCCCTGGGCGGCAACTTCGCCGCCGCCACGCCCGACACCTACGAGACCTGGAAGGCGCTGCGCCAGTGCGACCTGACGGTCCACGTGACCACCAAGCTCAACCGCAGCCACATCGTGCATGGGCGCGAGGCGCTGATCCTGCCCTGCCTGGGCCGCACCGAAATCGACATGCAGGCCGCAGGCCCGCAGGGCGTGACGGTGGAGGACTCCATGAGCATGGTCCACATCAGCGTGGGCATCAACCCGCCCGCGTCGCAGCACCTGCTGTCCGAGCCCGCCATCGTCGCGCGCATGGCCGCCGCCACATTGGGCGACAAGAGCCGCGTGCCCTGGCTCTGGCTGATCGAGGACTACGCGCGCATCCGCGACGAGATCGAAAAAGTCTTCCCGCAGTTCGCCGACTACAACGCCCGCATCGCCGTGCCCGGCGGCTTTCGCCTGCGCAACACGGCCAGCGAGCGCGTCTGGGAGACAGAGGGCCGCAAGGCGCGCTTCTACGTCCATCCCGTGCCGCGCGACACGCCCACGCACCGCGCGCGCGAGCGCATGAAGGACCGCATCGTCTTCACGCTGTTCACCGCGCGCTCGCACGACCAGTACAACACCACCATCTACGGCATGGACGACCGCTACCGCGGCGTGTTCGGCCAGCGGCGCGTGCTGTTCATCCACGCCGAGGACATCCGCGCGCTGGGGCTCAAGGACGGCGACTGGGTGGACATCCACACCGTCTGGAACGACGGGCAGGAGCGGCGTGCCGACGGCTTCAGGCTCGTGGCCTACGACATCCCGCGCGGCAACCTCGGCGCCTACTACCCCGAGACCAACCCGCTCGTGCCGCTCTCGGCCGTGGCCGACACGGCGGGCACGCCCACGTCCAAGTCCATCCCCGTGCTGCTCACGCCGCGCGAGGCCGCATGAGCCCTTTGGGCGATGCCATCGTGCGGGCGCTGGCCGAAGAGGGCGCGCCCGTCTCGCTGCCGCGCCTGTCCAAGCGCCTGGGCCAGAGCGGCAGCGCCGTGCTGCGCGAGATGAGCTTTCTGGGCGACGCCGTCCTGGGCGGCCAGCCCGGCCCCGGCTGGGTGCGCGTGTGGCAGGAGGACGGGCGCTGGATGGCCGCTCTTACTGAACGCGGCAGCGCGCGGGGCCTGTCGCACGGTTGCTCCTGAAAGAATAGCTACCAGCGCTTGATGGATAAGCGCTGGAGGCCATTTTGACCATAAATTTCAAGCCCAGTCCGGTGGCGTCCATGCAAGAGCCTTCTTCACCCCCTGAGCACGCCGGCGCCGATGGCGCCCTGCCGCCTGTGCTGGACGTGCCGGCGATGTTCTGGCGTGTTGGCGAGGCTGGCGCAGAAGGCTGGCGCGCGGTGGCTGCCGAGGTGCCCGTGGCCCTGGTCTTCAACGGCATCTCCCACGCGGTGATGATGGCCACCCCGGCGGACCTGGAGGCCCTGGCCATCGGGTTCGCGCTGAGCGAGGGCATCGTCGAGCACCCCGAGGACTGCCGGGGCGTCGAAGCCGCCATCCACGGCGCGGGTACGGTCGACGCCGCTTGCTCCGTGCAGATCGAAATCGCCCCGCGCCAGTTCGCGCGCCTCAAGGAGCATCGGCGCATGCTGGCCGGGCGCACCGGCTGCGGCATCTGCGGCATCGACAGCCTGCAGGCGCTGGACCTGCATCCGGCGCCCCTGCCCGCGCCCGCCTGGCGCGAGCAGCTGGACATGGACACCATCCAGCGCGCCTTCGGTGCGCTGGCGCAGCGGCAGGTACACAACGCACGCACGGGCGCGCTGCACGCGGCCGGCTGGGCCACGCCCGGCGGGCAGTTGACCGACGTGCTGGAGGACGTGGGCCGCCACAACGCGCTCGACAAGCTGCTGGGCCGCCTGGCGCTGGCCGGGCGCTTGGGCGAGCCGGGTTTCGTCGTGATGACCAGCCGCACCAGCTACGAACTGGTGCGCAAATGCGCCCGTCTGGGCGTGCCCGCCCTGGCAACCATCTCGGCACCCACGGGCCTGGCGCTGCAACTGGCGCGCGAAGCGGGCATGCACCTGTGGGGCCTGTGCCGCCCGCCGACCGCCGTTCGCTACGTATAGTCGCCCTGGACCCGAGGAGCAACCATCCATGAACCTGTCCTTCCTGCGCCTGGGCTGGCGCACCCTGGCGCGCGACCTGCGCGCGGGCGAGCTGCGCCTGGTCATCGTCGCCGTCACGCTGGCCGTTGCGGCGCTCACGTCCGTGGGCTTCTTCGCCGACCGCCTGCAAGGCGGCCTGCAGCGCGACGCCCTGCAACTGCTGGGCGGCGACGCCGTGGTCGCCAGCGACAACCCCACGCCCGCCGCCTTCGTCGAACGCGCGCGGGCGCTGGGCCTGCAATCGGTCACCACGCTCGGCTTTCCCACCATGGGCCGCGCCAGCGACGCGCAGGGCGGCGCCAGCAAGCTCGTCGCGCTGAAAAGCGTGCAGCCCGGCTACCCCCTGCGCGGCAGCCTGCGCGTGGCCGACGCGCCCGGGGCGCTCGACCAGCCCACGCGCGACATCCCCGCGCCGGGCACGGCCTGGGTGGATGCGCCCCTGCTCGAATCGCTGGGCCTCGCCATGGGCGACGCGCTGCTGCTGGGCGACGCGCAACTGCGCATCGCCCGCATCATCGCCATCGAGCCCGACCGGGGCGCGGGCTTCATGAGCTTTGCCCCGCGCGTCATGATCAACGAGGCCGACCTGCCCGCCACCGGCCTGGTGCAGCCCGCCAGCCGTATCACCTACCGCTTCGCCGTCACCGGCCCCGCAGCGGCTGTCAAGGCGTTCAACACCTGGGCCGAGGCGGAATTGAAAAAGCCCGAGGTCCACGGCGTGCGCGTGGAGTCGCTGGAGAGCGGCCGCCCCGAAATGCGCCAGACGCTCGACCGCGCGCAGAAATTCCTCAGCCTCGTCGCCCTGCTGGCCGCGCTGCTGTCCGCCGTGGCCGTGGCGCTGGCCGCGCGCGGCTTTGCGGCGGAGCACCTGGACGCATCCGCCATGCTGCGCGTGCTGGGCCAGAGCCAGCGCACCATCGCGGGCGCCTACACGGCGGAATTCGCGCTGGTGGGCCTGTGCGCCAGCGCGCTCGGCGTGGCCTTGGGCTACCTCGTCCACTACGCCTTCGTGCTGCTGCTCGCGGGCCTGGTCGAATCCACCCTGCCGCCGCCCAGCGCCTGGCCCGTGGCCTTCGGCCTGGGCATGGGCCTCACGCTGCTGTTCGCCTTCGGCCTGCCGCCGGTCTTGCAGCTTGCCCAGGTGCCGCCGCTGCGCGTGATACGGCGCGACGTGGGCGGGCTCAAGCCCGCGTCGCTGGCGGTGCTGGGCATAGGGGTCGCGGGCTTCGCGGCGCTGCTGCTGGCCGTCAGCAGCGACATCACGCTGGGCCTGATCGCCGTGGGCGGTTTCGCGGGCGCGGTGGCGCTGTTCGCGGGCCTGTCATGGGTGGCGGTGCGGGTGCTGCGCCGCAGCGTCAACGAAGCGACCGCGCCGCGCTGGCTGGTGCTCGCCACGCGGCAAATCTCGGCCCGCCCGGCCTTTGCCGTGGTGCAGGTCAGCAGCCTGGCCGTGGGCCTGCTGGCGCTGGTGCTGCTGGTGCTGCTGCGCACCGACCTCATCGACAGCTGGCGCCGCGCCACCCCGCCCGACGCGCCCAACCGCTTCGTCATCAACGTCATGCCCGACCAGGCCGACGCCTTCCGGCAGGTGCTGCGCGACCACGGCGTGGCGGGCTACGACTGGTACCCCATGTTCCGGGGCCGCCTCATTGCCGTGAACGGCAAGCCCGTGGGGCCTGCGGACTACACCGACGACCGCGCCAAGCGCCTGGTGGATCGTGAATTCAACCTCTCCAACGCCGCCGAGGCCCCGCCGCACAACCAGATCGTGGCGGGCGCGTGGACGCCCGGCGAAGAGGGCGCCGTCAGCGTGGAGGAAGGCATTGCCGACACCCTGGGCCTGAAGCTGGGCGACCGCCTGCAGTTCGACATGGGCGGCATGCAGAGCGAGGCGCGCATCACCAGCCTGCGCAAGGTGGACTGGGGCTCCATGCGCGCCAACTTCTTCGTGATGTACCCCGTGGCGCACATGAAGGACGCGCCGGTGACCTACCTCGCCGCCTACCGCGCGCCCGAGGTAAACGGTTTCGACAACGCGCTGGTGCGCCAATTCCCCAACATCACCAACGTGGACATGGGGGCCACCATCGCCCAGGTACAGCGCGTGCTCGACCAGGTCATCCGCGCCGTGGAGTTCTTGTTCGCCTTCACCCTGGCCGCCGGTCTGGTGGTGCTGTTCGCCGCCGTCACCGCCACCCGCGAGGAGCGCGCGCGCGAATACGCCATCATGCGCGCCGTGGGCGCCCGCGCCAGCCTGCTGCGCCAGGTGCAGCGCGCCGAGCTGGTGGGCGTGGGCCTGCTCGCGGGCTTCCTCGCCAGCGTGGTGGCCGTGGCCGTGGGCTGGGCGCTGGCGCGCTTCGTGTTCGACTTCACCTGGACGGCCGCGCCCTGGGTTCCGCTGGTGGGCGCGGTGGCGGGCGCGGTGCTGGCGCTGGCGGCGGGCTGGTGGGGCCTGCGCGAGGTGCTGCTGCGGCCCGTGGTGGACACGCTGCGCCGCGCCGCGGAGTGATTTAATCAAAAATGATAGCTACCAGTGCTTATCCAATAAGCGCTGGAGGCCAATTTGACTCAAACATTTGCAGGCTGGGGCAGCACCTTGAACGCCGCCGCCCCCACGGCCAGCATGCCCGCGATGGTGAGCATCACGGCCACGTAAGGGTCCGCGCCGCGCGCGGCGGCCAGCGATGCGGCCACGCCCGTCACCCACTGCATCAGCGCCACGCCCAGGAACAGCGCCATGGTGAACACCGCCATGGCGCGCCCCGTCATGGCCGCCGGGTAGGCCGAGCGCACGTCCGCGTACTGCAGCACCATGTAGCCCGACAGCAGGCCGGTCAGGATGGAGCCGCCCACGTCCAGCCATTCGGCGTGCAGCAGGCCGATGGCGGCGAACAGCGCGGCCAGCAGCAGCGTGAAGCCCACCAGCCAGCGGCGGCGGCGCGCGGGGCCGGGGTCGATGCGGCCGAAGAAGGCGGGCGTGAACAGCGACAGCAGCGACGACAGCATGGCCACGTTGCCGCTGGCCACCAGCGAGTAGCCGTACCGCTCGATGAGCAGCGGCCCGAGCCACAGCCCGCGCAGTGTGAGGAACGAGGCATACGTCATGAGCGCCAGCAGCAGGATGCCCGCCGTGTGCGGCAGCAGGAACAGCGCGCCGAAGCCGCGCACCGCCTGGCCCACCGATTCGCGCGGGGCGGCGTTGGCGGCGGCGGGCTGGGCGGGTTCGCGCACCTTCCAGAAGATCAGCAGCCAGGCCAGCACCGACAGGCCCGCCAGCACGCCGAAGCCCGCGCGCCAGGACGACTGCTGCACCACCCACGCCAGCGGCGTGCCCGTGAACAGCATGCCCAGCCCGCCCACGCCCAGCGCCGCGCCCGAGACCATGGCGAAGCGCTCCGGCGGAAAGTGGCGCGCGATGAACACCGTACACACCAGGAAGGCGGGCGCGCAGCCCACGCCGATGAGCACCTGCCCCAGCAGCAGCGCGCCGTAGCCGGGCGCCAGCGCCGACAGCAGCGCCCCCGCGATGGCGCACGGAAACGCCACCAGCAGCGTGCGCCGCACGCCGTACAGGTCGATGGCGATGCCCATGAAGAGCTGCATGGTGCCGAACGAGAAGGCGAACGCGCCCGCGAACACGCCCAGCGCCTGGGCCGACAGGCCGAACTCCGCGCGCAGCCCCGTGGCGATGATGGCCGTGACGGTGCGGAACGCCGTGCTCAAGGCAAAGCCGGAGACCAGCGCGAGCAGCATGGCCCAGGCGGCGCGGGGGGACAGAAGGGTGGGCACGGCGGTATGTCTCCAGAATGCCGGGCAAGGTTACCCGCACAGCGTGCGCGCCGCTGTCGCCCAGGAAACTGGAGCGCGCCCTCCAATGGCGCGCCGTGCGCTTTGGCACTAAATCACGCCGCCTTTGGCGCTAATTGACGCGGGTTTTGGCGCGAAAAGCGCTAAGGCAAAGAGGCTGTGGATAACTTCCATCCTGCCTGCTGCTGGGTTTAAAGCCTGAAGTTGCTGATCAGCACCTCGGCAGCCTCCTGCTTGCCCTTGCTGCTGGCGCTGATCGTGTACCGGGTCTTCACCGCCTCCATGCGGAAGTTGGCGAAGGTCTCCCGCACCCCTGGCGTGTCGTTCAGGCTCAGGATGAACTTGCCCTTCACGGCCCCCAGAAGGCCCGCCAGGCGCGTGAAATCCTCCTTCCCGAACAACCCCTCGCCATAGTCCTTCTCGCAGTCCCAATACGGCGGGTCGATGTAGAAGAACGTGCCCGGTTTGTCGAAGCGCTGGATCACCTGGTCGTAGGGCTTGTTCTCGATGAACACCCGCGCCAGGCGCAGGTGCGCCTCGCTCAAGTCTTCCTCGATCCGCAACAGATTGAGCCGTGGTGCGCCCGTGGCAGAGATCCCAAAGGTCGGTCGCACGATCCGCGCCCCAAAGCTGCTCTTTGCCAGGTAGAAGAACCGCGCCGCCCGCTGGATGTCCGTCAGCGTGTCCGCTGGCGTCTTGAGGAAGCGGTCGAACTCATCGCGGGCCACCAGCATCCAGCGGAACTGCGCTACCAGCTCCGCCAGGTGGAACTTGACGCACCTGTAGAGGTTGGTCAGGTCCGAGTTGATGTCGTTGATGATCTCGACCTTGCTTTCGGGCTTTTTAAAGAGCACCCAGGCCGCGCCTGCGAACACCTCGCAGTAGGTCTGGTGGGCCGGAATCTTCTCTATGATCCGGTCGGCCAGGCGGCTCTTGCCGCCCAGCCAGGCCAAAGGGCTTTTTGTCGATAGCGTCGTCATTGCTCATTGCATTGGGACGCTCTCGGCGCTCTGGCTTGGGGCTCGGCCCGCCACGATCAGCGGGACTGGCTCTCCAGTGGTTCATGCACCCGCAGCGCGGGCACTTGATCTCTACAACTCCAACGGCGCGGGCCAGCAGCTTGCTGCACCGGCCGCATCTCACTTCTTCCAACATCGGCATCACCTATGATCCGCCCCGCCTGTACAGGTGGCAGGGTCTTTGGTTGATGCCGTGGCAACTCACGGCAAAGACGCTTGCAAGGGGTGTTCCCGCACTCCAAGCATTCGCCCTGTCTTTTAGGCTATGCCTCGCCCTCCACATAGGTCAGCGAAGGCGCGGGGCCTTCGATCAGCCCGTCGCGCACGAACACACGCTGGCCCACGGCAGCGCTGCCCCGGGCCTGCAGCTGGCCGCCGCCAGGCATCGTGAGCGTGGCCACGCCATCGGCGATCGCGGCCACCTCCCCCACCTGCAAGGGGCGGGTCGGCACCAGGTCCAGGAATTGGCGGTAGGGGTTAGTCAGCAGCATGGGTCTCCACTGCGATGGTCTGGCGCAGCGTGGGGCGGCTCCACTCGATGGACGTGCTGCGCACGATGCCCATCACCGTGGTATCACCCATGTGGCGCACGAACTGGCCAGGGACGATCACCCCCAGCTCGGGCAGCACCGGCAGGCGCAGGCAGTAGTGCTCCTGCCGACCGGTATTGCCCAGCTCGGCAATGCCGCGCGCGCGGTGTACGTCGGCGTGGGTGATGAGCGCATGGTTCACCTGGGGCGCCAACGTCGCGCCAGCCGTGCCCGATCGCGTGAAAGGCCCGAACACGCCAGCACCCAGGCCACCCAGATACACCCGGTCGTAGTCCGGCCGATCCACGTACTCCGTGGCCACCACCTCGGCCAACGCGCCGGGAATCTCGAAATCCGGCGTCACACCGCTCCACTCCCAGGGTGCGGACGGGTAGCGCGGCAGCACGCGCAGCACCGCATCCGTTGCATGGGGCTGCACATAGCCGCCAGCCGCCGTGGCGATGTCGTTGATGGCATCGATATAGGTGCCCTGCAGCGCCCAGGCCCCGGCGGGAACCAGCCAGTCCACGATGCCCCAGTCCAGCGTCCAGCCGATCGACACACCGTTGATCGTCAGCGCCTCCTCGGCCAGCTGCTGGGCCGTGCGCTCCTGAGCGTTGGCAAACGACATATCCGGCGCGTAGGGCGCCCCCAGGATCGACGCCAGGCCCTTGCCCGACACCGCCCAGCGCACCTGGGGCAGAAAGCGCCGATCCTTCGCCACCCGCTCCAGCCGCAGGCGGAACTCGATGCCGTTGACCTGCACCGCCAGCTCGGCCGGATCGCCCGCACTGTCGCGGCCCAGGTGCGCAGCCGCATCCGCATGCAGCGACGCCGACCACGACCAGCTCCACGACTGGTAATCCAGCGACATGCTCAAGCCATGGGCATGCAGCTGCGCGCCGGTATCGACGCGATGAATGGTGATGTCGTTGACCACGGAATAAACCTTTCTGATAGGAATGACGACAGCCGCCGCGCCAGGCGCGTCGCCGCCCCCGCACGCAAACACCAGCGCCGTGCTGCCCGTCCACGCGGCGCTGAACACCAGCGCCACCGCATCCCCGGCCGGCGGCGTGTAGCAAGGCTCGGCGCCAGGCGTCACCGCCGTGGTATCGCTGATGCCGATGGGCGGGCGGCGCGCCGCCTGGTAGAGCGCGCGCAGGGCGTGGTGCAGGGTCTGCGCACGGGCGCCCGCGTCGCGCACCAGCACCTGCATGGGCGCGGCGCGCTCCACGCGGGCCAGCACGGTCGCGCGGGCGTGGCGCGCGCCGTCCTGGTAGCGGGCCAGCAGCGGCGGCGCGCGCAG
>NZ_JASGDA010000038.1:0-56637 GCF_047607405.1 Acidovorax sp.
CTCGGCCTGGCCGCCGGGATGCACGCGCAGGGCCTCGCCCGCGCCCAGCTCGCGCGCGGGTTGGCCCGGGCCGGGCTCGACGCGCACGCGGCCAGATTCGACCTGCACCAGCACGCCACCGCGCCCGGGCACGCGCTCGACGCCGAAGCGGGTGCCCAGCACGGTGACGCGCACATCGCCCGCCTGCACGATGAAGGGGCGGGCCTCGTCGCGCACTACCGTGAAGAAGGCGGCGCCTTCCAGCAGGTCGGCCACGCGCGAGCGGCCGAGCAGGCGCACGCCGACGCGGCTTTGCGCGTCGAGCTGGATGGTGCTGCCGTCGGGCAGGGTGTGCAGCGCCAGCCGGCCCTGGCCGCTGCGCAGGGCGGCCTGCCACTGCACGGCGCCGGCCTGCCATTGCTGCCACTGGCGCCAGCCGAGCAGGCCGGTGCAGCCGAGGCCGGCCACGCCCAGCAGGGCCGCGAGGCTGCGCCGCCTGCTCCCGGCGGCGGGCGCCGTGCCGGGGGTGGTGCCGCGCCAGCGGTGCAGCGCGTCTTCGATGCAGGCGTGGGCCTGCATCAGGTCGCGCTCGATGGTGTTCAGGGCCACGCCCAGGCGCGCGGCGATGGCGGCCTGCGGCTCGCCGTGTACGCGGTGGGCGACGAAGGCGTCGCGCGCGCGCTCGGGCAGGCCGTCCAGGGCCTGCGCCAGCGTGGCCAGGGCCTGGCGGTACATGACGTGGTCGGCCACGTCGGGGGCGTACGGGGGCGCGGCCTGGTGGCGGGCGGCGGCGTCGCTCAGGTAGTCGGCCAGCAGGCGGTCGCGGCGCTGGCTGTCCAGCGCCAGGTGCCGGGCCAGGGTGGCGAGGTAGGCGGCGGTGTCGCGCGGCGCCTCGCCGCCCTCGCCCGGCGTGGCGGCTTGCGCCTGCTCGGCCAGGCGCAGCCAGGCGTCGTGTACGAGGTCGCCCGCCTTGTCGCGGCAGCCGGTGCTGCGCCGGGCCACGCGCAGCAGCTGCGGGTAGGCGTCGCCGAAGCCGTCGAGCAGCGAGCGGGTGAAGTCGGCGGACGGTGGCATGCGCCGATGATAACCACCAGAACAAGAATCATTCTTGAATGAAGAATGCAGTCATGTCATCAAAACAGCCTCCAGCGCCCGTCCATCAAGCGCCAGCAGCTATCAAAACAATAGTGCTTACGGCGGGTGCCCGCGCACCAGTTCCTCGAACTCCGCCGCTGGCACGGGCGGGCTGAACAGGTAGCCCTGCCAGGCGTGGCACTGGTGGCGTTCCAGGAATTCGCGCTGGGCCTCGGTCTCCACGCCTTCGGCGATGACGCGCAGGCCCAGGCTGGTGCCCAGCGCGACCACGGTGCGGGCGATGGCGGCGTCGTTGGGGTCGGTGAGCACGTCGCGCACAAAGCTCTGGTCGATTTTCAGCTGGTCCAGCGGCAGGCGCTTGAGGTAGGCCAGCGACGAGTAGCCGGTGCCGAAGTCGTCCAGCGAGAAGCCCACGCCGTAGCCGCGCAGTTGCCCCATTTTCTGGATGGTGTCCTCCACGTCGGCGAGCAGCAGGCCCTCGGTCAGCTCCAGCTTCAGGCTGCGCCCGTCCGCACCGGTGACCGCCAGGGCGGCCAGCACCTGGGCCACGAAGCCGCTCTGGTGGAACTGGCGCGGGCTGACGTTGACGGCCAGGCTCAGGCGGCCCAGCAGCGGGTCTTGCGCCCAGCGGGCCAGTTGCTCGCAGGCGGCGCGCAGCACCCATTCGCCCAGCGGCAGGATGAGGCCCGTCTCCTCGGCCAGCGGGATGAAGTGCGCGGGCGATACGAAGCCGTCGCGCGGGTGGCGCCAGCGCAGCAGGGCCTCGGCGCCGGTGATGCAGCCGCGCTCCACCTGGGGCTGGTAGTACAGCTCGAACTGGCCCTGGGCCAAGCCCGCGCGCATGTCCAGCTCCAGCGCGGCGCGGGCGCTGACGGCGGCCTGCATCTGCGGGTCGTAAAAGCGCAGCGTGTCGCGCCCGGCGGACTTGGCCTGGTACATGGCGAGGTCGGCGCGCTTGAGCAGCTCCTCGGCCGTCTCGCGCATGCCGCTGAACAGGGCAATGCCCATGCTCAACGAGCTGTGGTGTACCTCGCCGTCGAGCGTGTAGGGCTCGCGCAGCGCGGCCAGGATGCGCTGGGCCGCCTCCTCGGTGCGGGCGGCGGCGTCTTCAGGGCTGTCGCCCATGTCTTCCAGCACCACCACGAACTCGTCGCCGCCCTGGCGGGCCACGGTGTCGTCTTCATGCACGCTGGCGCGCAGGCGGTGCGCCACTTGCAGCAGCAGCCGGTCGCCCTTGTCGTGGCCCTGGGTTTCGTTCAGGGTCTTGAAGTTGTCCAGGTCCAGCATCAGCAGCGCGCCGCTGCGCTGGTGGCGGGCGCTGGCGGCCAGGGCCTGCTGCAGGCGGTCCACCAGCAGGCGGCGGTTGGGCAGGCGCGTCAGGGGGTCGTAGAAGGCCAGGTAGCGGATCTCGTCCTCGGCCTGCTTGCGCTGGCTCAGGTCCACCATGGTGATCAGGTGCCCGTCTTCCATCTCCACGCCCGAGACTTCGACGGGCTTCTTGGTGCCGTTGCCGCAGAGGATGGTGTATTCGGCGCTGGCGATGACGCCGCCCGCCGCCTTGGCGCGCCGCATTTCCGCTTGCCAGGAGCGCAGCACGGCCTTGCGCTCGGCCTTGTCGGGGAAGGCGCGGCGCCACCAGGTGTCCACGTCGGGCGCGTCGGCGTCGGTGTAGCCGCAAATCTCCACGTAGCGCCGGTTGCGAAAGTCGATGTGCCCGTCCCGGCGCACCAGGCATGCGCCCACGGGCAGGCGCTCCAGGATGCCGCGCAGGCGGTGTTCGCTGGTGCGCAGGGTGTCCTCCATGCGCTTGCGCTCGGTGATGTCCTGCACCACGGCGATCTGGAACCCTTGCGACGCGCCCGGCGCCCACAGCGGGACCACGGTAAGGTCGATCCAGATCATGCGGCCGTCCTTGTGCCGGTAGCGTTTTTCCATACGGAACTCGGCCACTTCGCCCGCGCGCAGGCGCTCCATGCTGGCCAGGTTGGGCTCCAGGTCTTCAGGGTGCGTGAGGGTCTGGAAGTCCATGGCCAGCAGTTCGTCGGCGGTGTAGCCCACGATGTCGCAGTAGCGCTGGTTGACGCGCACCAGCCGCCCCTGGGTCATCTCGACCTGCGACACGCCCACGGCCGTCTGGTTGAACAGCGCGTCAAAGCGCTTGTCGCTCTCGCGCCGCGCCGCGTCGGACGCGTGGGCGCGCGCCAGGGCCTGGGCGCGCTGGCGCCACAGCAGCCCCACGGTGGTGCCCAGCAGCAGCGACAGCAGCACACCCGTCCAGCGCACCAGGGCAGGCTCGCGCGCCTCGGACGGCGACAGGAACGACTGCGTGGGATGGAAGGTCAGCCGCCAGCGCCGGTCGTGTACCACCAGGTCGCGCACCAGGGGCTGCGCGCCCGGCAGCGGCTCGGCAGTCAGCGCCAGCAGCGGGCGCACGGTGTCGTCCGTGGCGCCGGGGCGGGTGGAGCCCCGGTCGTCCATGGACAGCGCGACGCCGCCGAGCAGCCCCTGGTTCATGAGCGCGCGCACCAGGTCATACACGCGGATGGTGCAGGCCACGGCGCCGATGAAACGCGGCAGGGCCGTGCCCGCGGCATGGTCGTACACCGGCACGCGGATCACGAAGCCGGGGCGGTGGTCCTGCTCCTGCAGCAGATCGAAGGGGGCGGACATCACCGCCTCGCCCGTTTCGCGGCTGTAGTGCATGGCGGCGAGGTTGGTGGGCTGCACGCTGATGTCCAGCCCCAGCACGCTTTCGTTGCCCGTCATGGGCCACAGGTATTCGGCGACGAAGTATTCGTCCCGATCGCCGGGCGGGTGGATGGCGAAGTCCGGGTAGCCGTGCAGCGACAGCGAGGTGTCGGCGCGCACGCGCGCCTCGTACTCGGCCCGCTGCGCGCGCGGCACCCAGCGCGTGAAGGAAAGGTTGCGCAGGCCAGGGTAGCGGCGCCCGGGCTCCATTTCGCTCGCGGCTTGGTCGAACTCGGCGCGGCTCAGGTGCGGGTTGGCGGTGAACAGGCCGCGCAGGCCATAGACGACCTCGGTGTGGCCGTCGATGCGCTGGGCCAGCGCGTCGGCGAAGGCGCGCGCCTCTTGCGCGAAGCGCGCGCGGTCGGTCTGCTCCACCGCGTCGGCCTGCTGGCACGCAAGCCACAGACTCAGCGCCACGCCCAGCGCGGCCACGCCCAGGCCGGTCAGCCAATGCCAGCGGCGTTCGGGGTGGTGAAGGTCGTCAGCCATGGCGAAGCGGCACGCGGGCCGGAAGGTTGGGCAAGCCCGCAGGATAACGGCAATCGGCGGGCCGGTGGAGCCGCCGCTGCCAACCCACGGGCCGTTTGTCCATTTTTTGATGAAAACAGGCTCCAGCGCTTGATTGGCAGGCGCAGGCAGCTATCAAAATCAGAGCCCGCGCCGCAGCAGTTCAAGCAGGGCGTCGGCTTGCACGGGGTCAGGCATGCTGCGCCGGTGGTGCGCCTTCGGGCTGGTTGAGCCGCCGCCCATGAAGCGGCGAATGCCGGACTGCGGGCAAGGATGGCAAGGCCCTCTACGATGGCGCCCCTGGAGATCTTCACCCGTGCCCTTTTCCTTCTTTGAAAACCGCGTGGCGCCCTACCCCAGCGCCGACCCTGTCGTGCCGCCCAAGGGTTTCCTGGCCTTCCTGTGGACCTGCACGCAGGGCCTGCGCGGCTGGATCGCGCTGCTCACCGCCACGTCGGCGCTGCTGGCGGTGTATGAGGCGCTGCTGTTCGCCATCATGGGCCACGTGGTGGACTGGCTGTCGAGCACGTCGCCCGCCGACTTCTGGCAGGCGCAGCGCGGCACGGTGCTGGGCATCGTGGGCGTGATGCTGGGCAGCGTGCTGCTGCTCTGGCTGCACACCGCCGTCATGCACCAGGTGCTGGCGATCAACTTCCCCATGCGGCTGCGCTGGGTGTTCCACCGGCTGATGCTGGGGCAGAGCATGTCGTTCTACGCCGACGAGTTCGCGGGCCGCATCACCACCAAGATCATGCAGACGGCGCTGTCGGTGCGCGAGGTGGTGTTCCTGGTGGTGGACGTGCTGGTGGGCGTGTCGGTGTACATGGTCGGCATCCTGGTACTGGCGGCCAGCTTTGAATGGCGGCTGATGCTGCCGTTCGCGCTGTGGCTGGCGGCCTACGTGGCGGCGTGCTGCTGGTTCGTGCCGCGCCTGGGCGCCATCGGCAAGCGCCAGGCCGACGCCCGCTCCATGATGACGGGCCGCGTGACCGACGCCTACACCAACATCGCCACCGTCAAGCTGTTCGCCCACACGCGCCGCGAGGCCGAGTACGCGCGCAGCGCCATGGACGCCTTCAAGGCCACGGGCTATGCGCAGATGCGGCTGGTGAGCCGGTTCGAGATCTGCAACCACCTCATGATCACGCTGCTGCTGGTGGGCAGCACGGGCACCGCGCTGTACCTGTGGACGCAGGGCCAGGCCACGGCGGGCGTGGTGGCGGCGGTGGTGGCCATGGCGCTGCGGCTGATGGGCTATTCGCACTGGGTGATGTGGCAGATGACGGGCCTGTTCGAGAACGTGGGCACCATCCAGGACGGCATCGCCACCTTGACGAAGCCGCGCACCATCGTCGATGCGCCCGGCGCCGGGCCGCTGGCGGTGCCGCGCGGCGAGATCGTCTTCGACGACGTGCGCTTTGCCTACAAGGACGGCGCTCGCGCGGTGATCGACCACCTGCACCTCACCATCCGCCCCGGCGAGCGCGTGGGCCTGATCGGCCGGTCCGGCGCGGGCAAGACCACGCTGGTCAACCTGCTGCTGCGCTTTCACGAGCCGCAGGGCGGGCGCATCCTGATCGACGGGCAGGACATCAAGCGCGTGGCGCAGGACAGCCTGCGCAGCGCCATCGGCATGGTCACGCAGGACACGTCGCTGCTGCACCGCTCCATGCGCGACAACATCCTGTATGGCCGCCCCGACGCGACCGAGGAGCAGATGCGCGCCGCCGCCGCCAAGGCCGAGGCGGACGGCTTCATCGAGGCGCTGACCGACAGGCAGGGCCGCAGCGGCTACGACGCCCAGGTGGGCGAGCGCGGCGTGAAGCTCTCGGGCGGCCAGCGCCAGCGCGTGGCCATCGCCCGCGTGATGCTCAAGGACGCCCCCATCCTGCTGCTGGACGAGGCCACGAGCGCGCTCGACAGCGAGGTCGAGGCGGCCATCCAGCAGAGCCTGGACAGCCTCATGCACGGCAAGACGGTGATCGCCATCGCGCACCGCCTGTCCACCATCGCGGCGCTGGACCGGCTGATCGTGCTGGACGCGGGGCGCATCGTGGAGCAAGGCACGCACGCCGAGCTGCTGGCGCACGGCGGCATCTATGCGCGGCTGTGGGCGCACCAGAGCGGGGGATTCCTGGGCGAAGACCAAGGCTGAATCCAAGCCAAATCGGTCTCTAGCGCTTATGCAGCAAGCACAAGCAGCTATCAACTACATAGCAACCATTCAATAACCCTGCTCCCAGGCTGGTGGCTTTTTGTTGGCAAGACAATATTTGTCTAGTCAATTAAATTCCCCTGTATGCCCCAGCCCCCTGACTCCCCCAGCCCCCGCTTCTACGGCGGGGCCGCCTCCTGGCCGCCCGAGCAAAGCGTGGGCTACCTGATGCGCAAGGTGATGACCTCCATCCGCACGCAGGCCGACGCCCAGTTGGCCGCGCACGACCTCACCTATGCGCAGTGGGTGCCGCTGTTCAAGATGTCGCGCTGCCCGTCGGGCCCCAGCACCGTCGCCGGGCTGGCGCGCGAGCTGGAAACCGACCCCGCCTCCATGACCCGCGCCCTGGACCGCATGCAGGCCAAGGGCCTGGTCGTGCGCGAGCGCTCCGCCGCCGACCGCCGCGTGGTCCACGTGGCGCTGACGCCCGAGGGCCAGCGCGTGGCCGCCCAAGTGCCCGCCGTGCTGGGCGAAGTGCTTGACCGCCACCTGAGCGACTTCAGCCACGACGAATGGCAGCAGCTGCTGGGCCTGCTGCGCCGCATGCTGGCCAACGGCGAGGCGCAGCGCCAGCAGACGTGCCCACCCAACCCATGAAAACCCCTTACGGAGCCCCCGTGACCCCCACCCTGCCCTCTACCCGCTTCGCCTTGGCCGCGCACTGCGCGGTATCGGCGCTGGCCCTGGCCGCCGCCATCGTCCTGACCGGCTGCGCCAGCCCGGGCGCGCCCCACACCCCGCTGGCGCAGACCACGCCCGCCGCTGCGGGCCTGGCCGAATCCGGCGACGCCGCTGCCCCCGCGCAGTGGTGGAAAACGCTGGGCGACCCGCAGCTCGACGCGCTGATCGACCAGGCCCTGCAAGGCAGCCCCAGCCTGGCCGTGAGCCGCGCCCGCCTGGAGCAAGCCGTGGCCTTGAGCCAGGTGCGCGAGGCCGCCAACGGCCCGCAGGCCACCTTGGGCGTGGACGCCACGCGCCAGCGCTACACCGAGAACGGCCTGGTGCCCGCCCCCATTGCGGGCAACACTTACAACAGCGGCACGGTGCAGGCCACGCTGTCGTGGTCGCCCGACTTCTTCGGCCAGCATGCCGCCGAGCTGCAGGCCGCCCTGGGCCAGGCCCGCGCCGCCCAGGCCGACGCGGCCGCCGCCGCCAACACCCTCGCCGCCCAGGTGGGCCGCAGCTACGTGGCGCTGGCCCGGCTGATCGCGCAGCAGGGCGTGGCCGAGCGCGCCCTGGCCCAGCGCGAGGAGCAACTGCGCCTGACGCAAGAGCGCGTCTCCGCCGGGCTGGACAGCCAGGTGGAGCTGACCCAGGCCCAGGCCGCCGTGCCCGATGCGCGCACCCAGATCGAGGCGCTGGCCGAGCAGATCACCCTGGCGCGCCGCCAGCTCGCCGTGCTGACCGGCCAGGCGCCCGATGCGTTGTCCGCCCTGGCCCCACAGCTCGACCACCTGCAAAACGCCCCCGTGCCCCAGGCCCTGGGCGCCGACCTGCTGGGCCGCCGCCCCGACGTGGTGGCCGCGCGCTGGCGCGTGGAGGCCGCCACCCAGGGCGTGCGCAGCGCGCGCAGCGAGTTCTACCCCAACGTCAACATAGGGGCCTTCATCGGCCTGAACGCGCTGGGGCTGGACAAGCTGTTCAACGCAGGTTCGCGCCAGATGGGCGTGACGCCCGCGCTGCGCCTGCCCCTGTTCGACGGCGGCAGGCTGCGCGCCCAGTTGGGCGGCAGGCAGGCCGAGCTGGACACCGCCATCGCCCAATACAACGGCGCCGTGCTCGATGCCGTGAAGGAAGCGGGCGACGCCATGGCATCCGTGCAGTCGCTCACCCGCCAGCAGGCCCTGCAGGACGAAGCCGCCGCCAGCGCCGAACGCGCCTACCGCTTCGCACAGGAGCGCTACCGCGCCGGGCTGGGCACCTACCTGATCGTGCTGGGCGCCGAAAGCCAGGTGCTGGCCCAGCGCCGCCTGGCCGTGGACCTGCGCGCTCGCCAGCTCGACACCCGCCTGGTGCTGATGAAGGCCCTGGGCGGCGGCTGGGCCGACGATACAGACACGCTGCACGCCGCAGCGCGCTAATTCCTTCCCGCAAAAACCAAACACAACAAACACCGAAAGATCACAGCCATGAGCGAACCTCTGACACCCCGTGAAACCAACACCGCCCGCCGCCGGGGCCTGACCGCCGTGGCCGCCGCCGTGGTGCTGGCGGGCATCGCCTGGGGCGGCTGGCACTGGGCCAATGGCCGACACGTGGAGACGACCGACAACGCCTACGTGGCGGGCAACGTGGTGCAGATCACGCCGCAGACGGGCGGCACCGTGGTCGCCATCGGCGCGGACGACACCGACTACGTGAAGGCCGGGCAACTGCTGGTGCAGCTCGACCCCGCCGACGCCCGCGTGGCGCTGGAGCAGGCCGAGGCCCAGCTCGCGCAAACGGTGCGCGAAGTGCGCACGCTCTACGCCAACAACGCCACGTTGCGCGCCCAGGTCAGCCTGCGCAGCGCCGACCTGGCCCGCGCCCAGGCCGACGCCGCGCGCGCCCAGGACGACGTGAACCGCCGCACCCCCTTGACGCAAAGCGGCGCGGTGGGCAAGGAAGAATTCCAGCACGCCACCGCGCAACTGACCGCCGCCAAGAGCACCGTGGCCGCCGCCCAGTCCGCCGTGCTGGCCGCGCAGGAGCAACTGGCCGCCAGCCTGACGCAGACCGAGGGTACGTCCATAGAGCAGCACCCCAGCGTGCAGCGCGCCGCCGCCCGCGTGCGCGAGGCGTACCTGGCCGTGCAGCGCGCCCGCCTGGTCGCGCCGCTGTCCGGCCACATTGCCAAGCGCGGCGTGCAGGTGGGCCAGCGCGTGCAGGCCGGTGCGCCGCTGATGACCCTGGTGGCGCTGGACAACCTGTGGGTGGACGCCAATTTCAAGGAAAGCCAGCTGCAGAAGCTGCGCATCGGCCAGAGCGCCGAGCTGGAAGCCGACGTGTACGGCACCAAGGTCACCTACAAGGGCACGGTGACGGGCCTGGGCGCGGGCACCGGCGCGGCCTTTGCCCTGCTGCCCGCGCAGAACGCCACCGGCAACTGGATCAAGGTGGTGCAGCGCGTGCCCGTGCGCATCGCGCTCGACCCCGCGCAACTGGCCGAGCACCCGCTGCGCGTGGGCCTGTCGATGGAAGTGAAGGTGGACACGACCGACCAAACCGGCAAGACCCTGGCCGACACCCAGCGCACCGCGCCCGTGGCCGCCACCACGGTGTTCGACGCGCAGTTCAAGGCGGCGGACGACGAGGTGGCGCAGGTCATCGCCGCCAACCTGGGGCGCAAGACTGCCGCGACCCGCGTCCAATGACCGCCGCGCCACTGCATTCACTCCCTCTCCCCCTGGGAGAGGGTTGGGGTGAGGGCCAGCCGCAGGCCCGCAACACCCCCCTCACCCCCGCCCTCTCCCGCCAGCGGGAGAGGGAGCCATACCAAGGCCCCAGCGCATGACCGCCGCCAACCCCACCGCCGCCGCTGGCGCCCCAGCGCCTGCGGCGCCACCCCCACGCCCGCCCGCAGCCCACCCGCCGCTGCACGGCCCTGCCCTGCTGTTGGGCACGCTGGCGCTGTCCCTCGCCACGTTCATGAACGTGCTGGACTCGTCCATCGCCAACGTCTCGCTGCCTGCCATCGCGGGCGACCTGGGCGTGAGCCCCGGCCAGGGCACCTGGGTCATCACCAGCTTTGGCGTGGCCAACGCCATCTCGGTGCCGCTGACCGGCTGGCTCACGCAGCGCTTTGGCGCCGTGCGGCTGTTCACCATGAGCGTGCTGCTGTTCGTGCTGACCTCGTGGCTGTGCGGCTTCGCCCATTCGCTGGAGGCGCTGGTGTTCTTCCGCGTGCTGCAGGGGCTGGTGGCGGGGCCGATGATCCCGCTGTCGCAGACCCTGCTGCTCGCCAGCTACCCGCCCGCGATGGCAGGCACGGCCCTGGCGCTGTGGGGCGTGACCACGCTGGTCGCGCCCGTGGTCGGGCCGCTGCTGGGCGGGTGGATCACCGACAACATCTCGTGGCCGTGGATCTTCTACATCAACGTGCCCGTGGGCCTGCTGGCCGCCCTGCTCACCTGGAGCATCTACCGCAAGCGCGAGACGCCGGTGCGCAAGCTGCCCATCGACACCGTGGGCCTGTCGCTGCTGGTGCTGTGGGTGGGCGCGCTGCAGCTCATGCTGGACAAGGGCAAGGAGCTGGACTGGTTCGCCTCGGGCGAGATCGTCACGCTGACCATCGTCGCCGCGATCTCCTTCGCCATCTTTTTGGTGTGGGAGCTGACGGACAAGCACCCGGTGGTGGACATCCGCCTGTTCGCGCGGCGCAACTTCGCCTTCGGCGCGCTGGCGCTGTCGGTGGCGTATGCCCTGTTCTTCGGCAACGTGGTGCTGCTGCCGCTGTGGCTGCAGCAGTGGATGGGCTACACCGCCACCAGCGCGGGCATGGCGCTGGCGCCGGTGGGCGTGTTCGCCATACTGCTCACGCCGCTGGTGGGCCGCAAGGTGGCCGTGTGGGACCCGCGCCGCATGGCGACGCTGGCCTTCATCGTGTTCAGCCTGGTGCTGTGGATGCGCTCGCGCTTCACGGTGGAGACGGACTTCATGCACATCCTCGTCCCCACGCTGATCCAGGGCGGGGCCATGGCCTTCTTCTTCATCCCGCTGACCACGCTGACCCTGGCCGGGCTGCCGCCCGAGCGCATTCCGTCGGCGGCGGGCCTGTCGAACTTCGTGCGCATCACCGCCGGGGCCATGGGCACATCCATCGCCACCACGCTGTGGGAAAGCCGCGCCGCCATGCACCACGCGCACCTGACCGAAGGGCTGGTGCAGGGCCAGGGCGTGTTCGCCGCCACGCTGGACAAGCTGACGGCCGCGGGCCTGTCGCAGCCCCAGGCGCTGGCGCAGATCAACCGGCTGATCGACCAGCAGGCGTTCACACGCGCGGCGGACGACATCTTCATCGGCTCGGCCGGCATCTTCTTGCTGCTGATCGGGCTGATCTGGCTGACGAAGCGGCCCGCGCGGGGCGGTGCGGCGGCGGATGCGGGCGGGGCGCATTGAGGGTCAAAATGGGCTCCAGCGCTTATGCAGCAAGCGCTGGCAGCTATCGTTAGTGTAGCAAATGCGGGCTTGTGAGACACCACACTAACCACGCGCATCGGACAGCAAATCAACGTAGCCCTGATAGCTGTAGCTGCGGTTCTTCTTCTGTCCGGTCAATTCCACCACGATGCCCAACTGCTCCAGAACCTGCACTGCGGCGTTGGCGGTCGGAAACGTGGTGGCCAGTTGCTGCCGCGCCCGCTCCACGGTGAAGCGCGGCATCATCGGCAGCAATTCAAACAGCCTGTAGCTGGCGGGGCTGGCCCTGGGGGACTGCAGCAGCTTTCTCCGGTCGGCGGCAATCATGCTGGCGATGGCGATGATGCTGCGCTCGGCGTCTGCCGCCGCCACGGCCACGCCCTCCAGAAAGAACGACACCCAGGACTCCCAGTCGCCCTCCGTGCGGATGGCCGACAGGCGGCGGTAGTACTCGGCCTGGTGCTGCTTCAGGTACCCGCTGAGGTACATCAGCGGCTCCGCCAGCAAATTCCAGTGTTCCAGCAGCGCTCCGATCAGCAGGCGGCCTATGCGCCCATTGCCGTCCAAAAAAGGATGGATGGTCTCGAACTGCGCATGGATCAACGCAATCTTCACCAGCGGCGGCAGAGTGTCTGGCGCTTCATGGATGAACCTCTCCAGGCCCGACAGCAGTTGCGGCACATGCTCTGGCGGGGGCGGCACGAACACCGCATTGCCCGGACGTGTGCCGCCAATCCAGTTCTGCGAGTGCCGCAGCTCCCCAGGCTGCTTGCCCGCACCGCGAGCGCCGTCCAGCAGCAAACGGTGCGCATCGCACAGCAGGCGCACGCTAATCGGCAGGCCCTGGGGATCGCGCATCTGCCCCTGCACCCGCCGGAAGGCGCGCAGGTAGTTGCTGACCTCGGCCACGTCATCGGTGTTGCCTACCTTGAAACCCGCCTCATCGTCCAGCAGATCGGTCAGGGTGGCCTGTGTGCCCTCAATCTGCGACGTGAGCAAGGCTTCCTTGCGCACGGCGCTGTAGAGCAGCCAATCAACGGACGGAACCAGACCCGACACTCCAGCCAATCTGGCAAGCGCCAGTTCCGCTTGCCGGTTAAGGGCCGTGAAAGATGCCAACGCCAGAGGTGGCCCGGTGGGCGGCAGCGGATGGGGCACGAACGCCCGGACGGCTTCACCGAGCGTGGTGGAGATCGCGTAGGTGCCTGTGCTGCGGGTCATTGAAAGCCTGCTTTCATATCGTCGCGGAAATTAAACCATGATTTAATTTGATTTAACGACGTGGTGCCCCGTCGGCCTCCCAGACCCCCGTCGGAAAACCCTGACGCCACCACGCGCACCCGTCCGGCTGGCGGGCGGCGGCGCTGCGCGAAGAATGGCGGGCATCTACCACCCCATTCCCGGAGGGAACCACCATGTCGCTGTCGCTGATTCTGCTGATCATCCTGATCCTCATCCTGATTGGCGCCCTGCCCACCTGGGGCCACAGCCGCTCCTGGGGCTATGGGCCGAGCGGCGGCATCGGCCTGGTGGTGCTGATCCTGGTGATCCTGCTGCTGATGGAACGGATATGAGGGTTGCGGGGCATGCCCCCGCGTCCTGCGCACACACAGCGGCCTTGCGGGCCGCTTTTGTTTTTGCGCCCGTCACCCAGGCCGCAGCCGCACGCCCTCCTGCTGCCCCACGTCTTTCAGGAACCCCCACACCGCCTGCATGCGCGCCTGGTGCTTGTTGTCGAGGGGCATGCTCATCCAGAAGGTGCGGGTAAAGCGCGCCGCCTGCGGCAGCACGCGGGCCAGGGTGGGGTCGCGGTCGGCCAGGAAGGCGGGCAGCACGGCCAGGCCCGCGCCCGCGCGCACGGCCTCGTATTGGGCGGTGATGCTGGTGCTGCGCAGGGCGAAGCGCTCGGGCTGGTGGAGCTGGTCCAGGAACTGAAGCTCCTTGGTGAACAGCAGGTCATCGACATAGCTCACGAAGGCGTGGTGGCGCAGGTCTTCGGGCTGGCTGACCAATGGGCGGCGGGCCAGCGCCTCGCGCTGGCCGTACAGGTACAGCGTGTAGTCGGCCAGCCGTGTGACGATGACGGAGCCGCGCTTGGGCCGCTCCAGCGAGATGACGATGTCCGCCTCGCGCCGCGACAGGTGCAGCATGCGCGGCAGCGCGAGCAGGTCGATGGACAGGTGCGGGTGCTGCTGCGTGAGGCGCGCCAGGTGCTGCGCGAGGATGAGCGTGCCGAAGCCCTCCGTGGCCCCCACGCGCACCAGGCCCGACGGGCCGCTGCTGGCCGCGCTGGCGGGCGCGAAGCGCTCCACCCCGTGGACGGCGGCCTCCATGGCCTCGGCGGCGGGCAGCAGGTGGCGGCCTGCCTCGGTCAGGCGGTGGCCTGCGGCCTCGCGGGCGAACAGGGGTGCGCCCATCTGCTTTTCCAGCGCCTGGATGCGGCGGGCCACGGTGGTGTGCTCCACGCCCGTGCGGCGGGCGGCGGCGGCCAGGGTGCCGCTGCGGGCCAGTTCGAGGAAGTAGCGCAGGTTGTCCCAGTCCATGGCGTGCTGTGCAAATTTGCAGAACCAAAGTGCATCATTGTCTCTTGATCTACCAATTTCGCACACCTAAGATGCCCCATCTTTTGAAGGAGACAAGTCCATGAACGCACCGACTTCCACCGCCGTGCTGGCCCCCACCGTCAAGCTGCTGATCGGCGGCCAGTTCGTCGAGTCCAAGACCACGCAATGGCGCAACGTGGTCAACCCCGCCACGCAAGAAGTGCTGGCGCGCGTGCCCTTCGCCACGCCCGACGAGGTGAATGCGGCGGTCGCCGCTGCCCGCGACGCCTTCAAGACCTGGAAGAAGACCGCCATCGGCGCGCGCGCGCGCATCTTCCTCAAATACCAGCAACTGATCCGCGAGAACATGGCCGAGCTGGCCGCGCTGCTGACCGCCGAGCAGGGCAAGACCCTGCCCGACGCGGAGGGCGACGTGTTCCGCGGCCTCGAAGTGGTGGAGCACGCCGCGGGCATCGGCAACCTGCAACTGGGCGAGCTGGCGAACAACGTGGCGGGCGGCGTGGACACCTACACGCTGATGCAGCCGCTGGGCGTGTGCGCGGGCATCACGCCGTTCAACTTCCCGGCCATGATTCCGCTGTGGATGTTCCCGATGGCGATCGCCACGGGCAACACCTTCGTGCTCAAGCCCAGCGAGCAGGACCCGATGGTGACCATGCGCCTGTGTGAGCTGGCGCTGGAGGCGGGCATTCCGCCCGGCGTGCTGAACGTGATCCACGGCGGCGAGGACGTGGTCAACGCCATCTGCGACCACCCGGACATCAAGGCCATCAGCTTTGTCGGATCGACCAAGGTCGGCACGCACGTGTACAACCGCGCATCGCTGGCGGGCAAGCGCGTGCAGTGCATGATGGGCGCGAAGAACCACGCCATCGTGCTGCCCGACGCGAACAAGGAGCAGACGCTGAACGCCCTGGCGGGCGCGGCCTTCGGCGCGGCGGGCCAGCGCTGCATGGCGCTGTCGGTGGTGGTGCTGGTGGGCGAGGCGCAGCAGTGGATTCCCGACCTCGTCGCCAAGGCCAGGACGCTCAAGGTGAGCGCGGGCACCGAAAAGGGCACCGACGTGGGCCCGCTGGTGAGCTGCGCCGCGCGCGACCGCGTGGAGGGCCTGATCGAGCGCGGCATTGCCGACGGCGCCACGCTGGAGCTGGACGGTCGCAAGCCCGCCGTGCCGGGCTACGAGAAGGGCAACTTCGTCGGCCCGACCATCTTCAGCGGCGTCAAGCCCGGCATGAGCATCTACGACCAGGAAATCTTCGGCCCCGTGCTGTGCCTGGCGGCGGCGGCAGACATCGACGAGGCCATCGAATTCATCAACAGCAACCCCAACGGCAACGGCACGGCCATCTTCACGCAGTCGGGCGCGGCGGCGCGCAAGTTCCAGGAGGAGATCGACGTGGGCCAGGTGGGCATCAACGTGCCGATCCCCGTGCCGGTGCCGATCTTCTCGTTCAGCGGCTCGCGCGCGTCCAAGCTGGGCGACCTGGGGCCGTATGGCAAGCAGGTGGTTTTGTTCTACACGCAGACCAAGACGGTGACGGCGCGCTGGTTTGACGACAGCACCGTCGCCCACGGCGTGAACACCACCATCAGCCTGAAGTAGAAATATCGGTCAAAATGGCCTCCAGCGCTTGCTGGACAAGCGCTGTCAGCTATCAAAACAAGAGTATGGACTTTGAACTGACCGAGGAGCAGCGCGCCTTCGCCCAGACGGCGCGCGCCTTCGCCCTGGCGGAGCTGGCCCCGCACGCCGCGCAGTGGGACGAGCAAGGCACCTTCCCGCGCGACGCTATTCGCCGAGCGGGCGAACTGGGCTTTTGCGGCCTGTACGCGCCCGAGAACGCGGGCGGCCTGGCCCTGCCCCGGCTGGACGCCACGCTGGTGTTCGAGGAAATGGCGGCGGTGGACCCGTCCACCACCGCCTTCATCACCATCCACAACATGGCGACGTGGATGCTCGGCACCTGGGCCACGGACGCCGTGCGCGATCAGTGGGGGCCGCTGCTGACCACCGGGCAAAAGTTGGCGAGCTACTGCCTGACCGAGCCCGGCGCGGGGTCGGACGCGGCATCGCTCAAGACCCGGGCCGAGCGGGTGGGCCATGAATACGTCATCAACGGCGCCAAGGCGTTCATCAGCGGCGCGGGCAGCACGGACGTGCTGGTGCTCATGGCGCGCACCGGCGATGCGCAATCCGGCGCAGGCGGCATCAGCGCCTTCGCCGTGCCTGCCGATGCCCCCGGCATCAGCTACGGCAAGAAGGAGCAAAAGATGGGCTGGAACAGCCAGCCCACGCGCACCATCAGCTTCGACAACGTGCGTGTTCCCGCCAGCCACCTGCTGGGCCGCGAGGGCGAGGGTTTCAAGATCGCCATGAAGGGCCTGGACGGCGGGCGCATCAACATCGCCACGTGCTCGGTGGGCGCGGCCCAGGGCGCGCTGAACGCCGCGCAGCAGTACATGCAGGACCGCCAGCAGTTCGGCAAGCCCATCGCCAGCTTTCAGGCCCTGCAGTTCAAGCTGGCCGACATGGCGACCGAACTGGTCGCCGCGCGCCAGATGGTGCGCCTTGCAGCGAGCAAGCTGGACGCGGGCGCGCGCGACGCATCCACCTACTGCGCCATGGCCAAGCGCTTTGCCACCGACGCGGGCTTCGGCGTGGTCAACGACGCGCTGCAGCTGCATGGCGGCTACGGCTACATCCGCGAATACCCGCTGGAGCGCCTGCTGCGCGACGCCCGCGTCCACCAGATTCTGGAAGGCACGAACGAGATCATGCGCGTCATCATCGCCCGCCGCATGCTCGACGGGGACGCGACCGAGGTCATCCGCTAGCCTCTCAAAAACTTCAAGCCTTTTTGGACTCCAGCGCTTATCCAGCAAGCACCGGCAGCTATCAATTTCATACCAAGGAGACACACAGCATGGGCAAGATCGCATTCATTGGCCTGGGCAACATGGGCGGCCCCATGGCCCTCAATCTGCACAAGGCGGGCCACGCGGTGCGCGCGTTCGACCTCTCCAAACCCGCCTGCGACAAGGTGGCCGAGGGCGGCATCGCCATCGCCGCGAGCGCTGCCGACGCGGTGGCGGGCGCCGACACCGTGATCACCATGCTGCCCGCCAGCCAGCACGTCGAGGGGCTGTTCCTGGGCGCGGGCGACCTGCTCGCCCAACTGCCCGCAGGCACGCTGGTCATCGACTCGTCAACAATAGCCGCCGCCACCTCGCGCAAGGTGGCCGAGGCCGCCAAGGCGCGGGGCGTGGCCTTCATCGACGCGCCCGTCTCCGGCGGCACGGGCGGCGCCATCGCGGGCACGCTGACCTTCATGGTCGGCGGCGACACGGCCGACCTGGAGCGCGCCCGCCCCGTGCTCGAAAAAATGGGCGCCAACATCTTCCACGCGGGCGGCGTGGGCGCGGGCCAGACGGCCAAGATCTGCAACAACATGCTGCTGGGCATCCTGATGGCGGGCACCAGCGAGGCCATCGCCCTGGGCGTGGCCAACGGCCTGGACCCCAAGGTGCTGTCCGAGATCATGCGCCGCAGCTCCGGCGGCAACTGGGCGCTGGAAAAGTACAACCCCTGGCCCGGCGTGATGGACACCGCGCCCGCCAGCAAAGGCTACGCGGGCGGCTTCGGCACCGACCTGATGCTGAAAGACCTGGGCCTGGCGCAGGAGAACGCCATCGCCGTCAAGGCCAGCACGCCGCTGGGCGGCATGGCGCGGGCCCTCTACGCGGCGCACAGCATCGCGGGGCACGGGGCCGAGGACTTCTCCAGCGTGATCAAGATGGTGCAGAAGCGGGGTTGACCGCCCTGGCGGAGCGTATATACCATCGGCATATACCTTCCCCGCACGAGGCGCGCCATGATCCAGACCAACCTGTTCCTGAACAACAAAAGCCAGGCTGTCCGCTTTCACCGTTCGGTTGCGTTCGCGCCCGGCGTGCATGAAGTCACCATCACGGCGGTGGGCAACACCCGCATCATCGCGCCCGTGGGCGGCACCTGGGATGCGTGGTTTGCCCAGCCGCCCGGCGGCGACGCCCTGCTGCCCGAGCGCGACCAGCCCCCCATGCAGCAGCGCGAGGCGCTGAAGTAAATGGCGCCGCGCTACCTGCTCGACACCAACATCTGCATCTACGTCATCAACCAGCGCCCCGCGCACGTGCTGCCGCTGTTCAACGCCCACCATGGGCAGATGTGCATTTCCGAGGTCACGCGCTTCGAGCTGTTGAGCGGCGCCTACAAGTCCCAGGCGCCGCACAAGACCCTGCACGCCATCGGCACCTTCTGCGCCATGCTGGAGGTGCTGCCGCTGGACGAGGCCGCCAGCGATCACGCGGCGCAAATCCGGGCGATGCTGGAGCAGAAGGGGCAGAAGATCGGCCCCTTCGACACGCTGATGGCGGGCCATGCGCGCAGCCTCGCGGCCATCCTGGTGACCAACAACGTGCGGGAGTTCGAGCGCGTCGGCGGGCTGATGATCGAGGACTGGGCGCAAACGCCGCGCGGCTGATTGCCAAAGCGCCCTTCTCCTACCCGGCCCGGGGCGGTTTTCCGGTAAGGTCGGGCGATGCACTCCAAAGCACGCCCCGTCCTCGCCAAGGCGCTGGCCGCCGCCGCATTCGCCGCCCTGCTCGCCGCCTGCGGCAGCAGCCCCCAGGGAGCCCCCGTGCCGCCGCCCTCGCCCACCACCTCTCCCGCCCACGCCGCCCCCACGCTGCCAGCCTACGACTGGGACCTGGTCGCGGCCTTCGATGGCCGGGGCCAGGCGCAGCCCGGCTGGGTGCTGGCGGGCCGCAGCCCGGCGCGCCTGCATTTCGATGCGCAGCGCCTGTCGGTGCAGAACCTGTGCAACGCCATCGGCGCGGGCTATGCGCTCGACGGCGCCCGCCTGACAGTGGAGCGCCCCTTCTCCACCCTGCGCGCCTGCGCCGACCGCGACCTGATGGCGCTGGAGCACCGCGTGACCGCCCAACTGCCCCAGGCGCAGCGCTATGAACTGCAAGGCACCCCCGCTGCGCCCCGCTTGGTGCTGCACTTCGCGGACGGCAGCCGCTGGGAGCTGGCCGGCACGCCCACGCCCACGCCCACGCCCACGCCCACGCCCGCCACGCGCTACGGCGCGCCGGGCGAGCGCGTCTTTCTGGAAGTGGCGCCCGAGCGCGTGGCCTGCAACCACCCGCTGCGCCCCGGCGCCCAGTGCCTGCGCGTGCGCGACGTGTACTTCGACGGCAACGGCGTCCGGCAAGGCACGGGCGAATGGCGCATCCTGCAGAGCGAGATCGACGGCTACCAGCACGAGCCCGGCATCCGTAACGTGCTGCGCGTGCAGCGTTACCCGCTGGCGCGCAGCGGACAGCCGCAGCCCGCCGACGCGCCCAGCCATATCTACGTGCTGGACATGGTGGTGCAGGCGGAGCGCACCCGCTGATTTTTTTGGGAAAAAATGGCTGCCAGCGCCCGTCCAGCAAGCGCAAGCAGCTATTTTTATGAGAGCAATCGGCTACTATGCAACGGCAAACGGATTGAAGACCTCGAACCCCAGCGCCCTGAAGTCCGCCACGTTGCGGGTCACGACGGTCAGGCCATGCACCTTGGCCGTCGCGGCGATCATGGCGTCTTCATAGAGCGTGTCGGACTTGCGGTGCATCAGCCGCGCCCAGGCCCTGAAGATGGCCGCGTCCATGGGCAGGACGTTGTAGGCACCCGCCACCAGTTCCAGCCAGTCCTCGATTTCGTCGGCCTTGCTTGCGTCCTGCTCCCGGGTCAGTTCGATGCCCGCCTGGATTTCGCCCAGGGTCACGGCGGACAGGTGCAGTTGCGCGTCATCCACCGACTCCAGCCAGGCCACCACCGCGCCGTGCGGGCGCGGCTTGCGCAGTTCGGAAACGATGTTCGTGTCGAGCAGGTACATGCCGGGCGCCCGTCAGGCCATGGGCTCCACGGGGCGGCGGCGGGCCTGCCCGCGCTCCGGCGCGATGAGGTCGGCACGCACCTGCCCGGAAAGCAGCAGTTGCTTGAGCGATGGCTTCGCCGCCGATTGCAGGCGCCGCCACTCCTGCGCTGGCACCAGCACGGCGGCCTCGGCCCCGCGCCGGGTCACCATCTGCGGGCCTTGCGCGAGGCAGGCATCCAGAAATTCGCTGAACCGCGCTTTCGCGTCCTGAACAGGCCATGTGTGCATGGCGGGCTCCTTCAAACCAGTTAGATGACTAGTTTGTCACAGCCCGCGCCCGCCGTCAAATCACCCTTGCGGGCGCAAGAACCGCGCCTCGAACGCATCCGCCGCCAAGGGCTGGCTCAGCAGATACCCCTGGATCTCGTCGCAGCCCAGAGTCGCCAGCTGGCAGCTCTGCTCGTCGGACTCCACCCCTTCGGCCACCACCTTGAGGCCCAGCGAGTGGCCCAGGTTGACGATGGTGGACACCAGCGCCTGGCCCTGCGGCCCGGCGGCCATGCCCTGGATGAAGGTGCGGTCGATCTTGAGCGTGTCCACCGGCAGCCGCGCCAGGTAGCTCAGCGACGAGAAGCCGGTGCCGAAGTCGTCGATGGCGATGGAGATGCCCATTTCGCGCAGCGCGTGCAGGCTGCGCGTGCTGTGCTCCACGTCGTCCATCACCATGCTTTCGGTGATCTCCAGCTCCAGCCCGGCGGCGGCCTCGGGGTCGTGGGCGATGGCGCCGCGCACTTCGTCGATGAAGCCGCGGTGGCGCAGCTGCAGGAACGACACGTTCACCGCCACGCGCAAGGGCGCGTGCCCGGCGCGGCGCCAGCGCAGGTTGTCGGCCAGGGCCTGCTGCAAGGCCCAGCGGCCCACGTGGTAGATGAGGCCGGTTTCCTCCAGGATGGGGATGAACTGCGCGGGCGGCACCAGGCCGCGCTCGGGGTCGTGCCAGCGGATCAGCGCCTCGGCGCCCGCGATGGCGCCGCTGGCCAGGTGCTGCTTGGGCTGGTAGTGCAGCACGAACTGGCCCTGCTCCAGCGCCTGGCGCAGGCGGCCTTCCACGCTCAGCGTCTCGGCCACGCGGATGTTCATCTCGGCCGTGTAGAACAGCAGGTTGTCGGCCGTGGCCTTGGCCATGTTGACGGCGGCCTCGGCATTGCGCAGCAGGGTTTCGGCGTCGTGCCCGTCCAGGGGGTGCAGGGCCACGCCCGCCTTGGCCGCCATGCGCAGTTCGCTCGCGCCCAGCATGAAGGGCGCGCCGAAGCAGGCGCGCATGAGGTGGTCCAGCGCCAGGGCCACGGCGTTGGCGTCGCGCGCCTCGGGCACGGTGACGCCGAAGCTGTTGATGCCGATGCGCGCGATGTCGCAGCTCTCGCCCGCCGCCTGCCGCAGCCGCTGGGCGACCTGCTGGAGCAGCTCGTCACCGCCCTGGCGGCCCAAGGTGTCGTTGACGAAGCGAAAGCGGCTGATGTCGATGAGCGCAACGCCCTGCAGCGCCTTGCCGCCCGCAGCGCCCTCGCGCACGCGCAGGCGCTGCACGCAGCGCTCCAGGAACAGCGTGCGGTTGGGCAGGCCGGTGATCTGGTCGTAGTAGGCCAGGTAGTTCAGCCGATCTTCCTTGGCCAGATGGTCCAGCGCGAAGCCGATGTCCCCGGCCAGCTCGGTCAGCAGCTTCATCTCGGCGGCGTCGAAGAAGCCCGGCTCGCCCGAAAACAGCGCGAGCACGCCCACCACGTCGCCGTCCACCATCAGCGGCAGCGCCGCGATGGAGGCCACGCCGCGCGCCCGCAGCGGGGCCGACAGCAGCACGCGCGGGTCGTCCGAGATGTCGTCGGACACCACGGGGCGCCGCGTGCGCACCACGCCGGCGCTCAGGCTCTCGCCGGGGGTGGGCTCGTCGTACAGCCGCAGGCGGTCCTTGATGTTCAGGAGATAGTCCTCTTGCGTCCCGGCCATCGCCACGGGCTCGACGTGCTGCTGCACGCGGTCCACGCGGGCGATCCATGCGATCTTGAACTGCCCGCCCTCCACCGCAATGCGGCAGGCCTCGCGGAAGAGTTCGTCGCGCGTGCGGGCGCGCACGATCAGCGTGTTGATGCCGCTGAGCATGGCGTACATGCGGTTCAGGCGCTGGATCTTGCGCTCGGCCTCGTGGCGCTCGGTGATGTCCTCGCCCAGGCTGGCCAGGCCGACCGGCCGGCCGTCGGGCTGGCGCAGCACGGTGTTGTTCCAGTGAACCAGCCGCCGCTTGCCGGTGCGGGTGAGTATCTGGTTGTCGTAATGCACGGCCGAGGGATGGTCGGCCAGCACCTCGGCAAACACCCGCCGCACGTCGGCCTCCTCGGCCTTCGGAATGAACCGCGCGAACCAGTCGCAGCCCTCCACCTCGTCGCGCCGCCAGCCCGTCAGGCGCAGCAGGTAGTCGTTGCAGTAGGTGACGCGGCCCTGGGCGTCGAGCATCAGCGAGATCATCTCGACCCTGTCGAGCATGTCGTTGAAACGGCGGTTGCTCTCGCGCAGGGCCTCCTCGGCGCGCTTTTGCTCGCTGATGTCCTGGATGGTGTTGAACCAGCGCGGCGGGCCGCCGTCTTGCACGGGCAGGGACTCCATCACCTGGCGCAGGTGGGCCACCGTGCCGTCCAGGCGCAGCAGGCGGTAGGTGAAGTCCCTGCGCGAGAGCTGGCTCGCCGCCGCCAGCGCATGCGCGCGGAACATAGGCTGGTCCTCGGGGTGTATGTGGGCCAGCCATTCGCGCACGGAGCGCGGCAGGTTCTGCGGCGTGAAACCCAGCAGCGCCGGGCAGCCCTCGGGCCAGCTCTCGAACACGCCGCCCGGCCCGGTGACCACGTGGGTGACGCGCGCCAGCGCCTGGGCGCGGTGCAGGCCCGCCTCGCTGGCGCGCAGGTCCTCGATGACGCGCCTGCGCTCCAGCACCTCCTGTTGCAGCTGCTCGGCATGGCGCTGCACCTCGGTGTAGAGGCTGCCGTTTTCATAGATGCGCCCCACCTGCGCGCCCAGGACGGAGACGAGCCGCTCGTCCTCGGCGCTGAACGCGTCTGCCCCCTGCTTGTTGACCAGGCACAGCCAGCCGTAGGAGAACGACGGCGACGTGATGGGCGCGACCAGCGCCTGGTGTACGGGCGGGTAGCCTGCGGGCAGCCCCAGCGCGCAGGGGTCGCCGCCAGGGTTGCGGGCCACGCGCTGGGCGCGCCGCTCGGCCCGCACCTGGCCCAGCAGGCCGTGCGACACCACGGGCTGGCCCAGCCCACGGGTGGCCGCAGCGGCGATGCCGCTGGCGAACGACACACTGGTCTGGCTGTCCTTGCGCACGACGCACAGCACCACGTACTGCGCGCCGACCAGCTCGCGCGCGCCGTCGCAGACGTTGACCATCAGCACATCCGGGTCGCGCTGGGACGCCAGGTGCAGGTTCAGGTCGGTCAGGGCCGCCAGCCGCCGGTTGGCGGCCTCCAGCCCGGTCGCGCTGCCGGTGAGCTTGTCTGCCATGAGCCGCAGATGGCGCGTCTGGAAGGCGTGCTCCAGGGGCCGGGCGGGCCGCTGCGGCGCGCCGGACAGCGCCTGTTCGATGGCCGCCAGAATGTCCTGCGGCTCGCAGGGCTTGACCAGCACCTGCATCACGCCGCACGCACGGGCCAGGCTGCGGGCCTCCTGCTCCAGGTAGTGCGCGCTGCAAAAGATCACCTGCGTGGCGGCCAGCGCCGGGTCTTCGCGCAGCTGGCGCACGAACTCGTAGCCGTCCATGGTGGGCATGAGGATGTCGGAGATGACCAGCTCGGGCCGCTCGGCGCGCACCAGGGCCAGGGCCTCGGCGCCGTCGGCCGCCTCCAGCGCCTGGTGGCCGCTGTGGCCGACCAGCGTGGCGATGAGCGCCCGGTTGGCGGGGAGGTCGTCAACGACGAGGATCTTGGCCATCTGGGTCATCCATGGCGCGAAGCGACTCAGGGGGGTGTGGCAAGGAACACCTCGACCTGCTGCACGAAGGTCTCGGGAACGATGGGCTTGGGCAGGTGCTCGTCGAAGCCCACCTCCAACGCCTTTTCGCGGTCGCCCGGCATCGAGAACGCCGTGACGGCCACCAGCGGCACCGCGCGCCAGGTGTGGTGCGAGCGCAGGCTGCGCGCCACCTCGTAGCCGTTCATCACGGGCATCTGCAGGTCGCACAGGATCAGGTCGGGCTCCTCGGCCAGCGCCAGGCCCAGGCCCAGCGCGCCGTTCTCGGCGGCCAGCACGCGGTGGCCTGCCGCCTCCAGCAGGTAGGTGACGAGGTGGCGGCTGGCGTCGTCGTCCTCGATGACCAGGATGGTGGCTTTCGTCGTCATTCGGGGGCCTCCGGCAATTCAAGGATGAAGGTGCTGCCCTGCCCTTCGGCGCTTTCGAACACCACGCTGCCGCCCAGGGCCTCGGCCAGCTTGCGGCTCAGGTGCAGGCCCAGGCCCGAGCCCTCGTGGTGGCGCCGCTCGGCGCTTTCCACACGCGAAAAAGCCTCGAACAGGCGCGGCTGCTCGCGCGCGGGGATGCCGGGGCCGGTGTCGCGCACACGCACCCGCACCGCGCCCTCGCCCTGCTCCAGCACCACGTCCACCCCGCCTTGCTGCGTGAACTTGATGGCATTGCCCACCAGGTTGATGAGGATCTGGCTGAAGGCCCTGCGGTCGGTGCGCACGGCCACGGCGCCGGGCGGCACCTGCACGGCAAAGGCCAGCCCCTTGCGCCGGGCCTCGGGCTCCAGCGTGGCGGCCACGTCCTCGACCACGCCGCGGCAGTCCAGCGCCTCGATGTGGAACGATGCCTTGTTGGCGCCGAGCTTGGCCACGTCCAGCAGGTCGTTGATGAGCGACAGCAGGTGGCGCGCGCCGGTCTGCACGATGCGCAGCTGCTTTTCCTGCTCGGCGTTCAGCGGCCCGGGCAGCTGCATCAGCAGCGTGCCGGTGAAGCCGATGATGGCGTTGAGCGGCGTGCGCAGCTCGTGCGACATGCTGGCGAGGAAGCGGTCCTTGACCAGGGCCGCGTTCTCCAGCTCCAGGTTCTTGTCGCGCAGCGCGCTTTCGATGCGCTTGCGCTCGGTCACGTCGCGGATGGCGCTGGAGACGAACAGGCCCTCCTCCGTCTCCAGCGGGCTCAGGCTGATCTCCACGGGGAACTCCGAGCCGTCCTTGCGCAGCCCGAACAGCTCGAAGCCCGCGCCCATCGAGCGCGTGCGCGGCTCCGAGAAGAAGTGGTTGCGGTGGTCGGGGTGGCGGGCGTTGTAGCGCGCGGGCACCAGCAGCTCGATGCCCTGGCCCAGCAGCTCGTCGCGGCTCCAGCCGAACAGCCGCACGGCCTGCGAGTTGACCAGCACGATGCGCCCCTCGCGGTTGACGATGACCATGGCGTCCGGCGCGGCCTCCAGCAGGTCCTTGAACTTCTGGTCCGCGCGCTTGCGGTCGGTGATGTCGCGGATGGCGCTCATCACCATGGTGCCTTCCTCGGTGTCCAGCGGGCTCAGGCTGATCTCCACCGGGAACTCCGAGCCGTTCTTGCGCAGCCCGTACAGCTCCAGCCCCGCACCCATGGAGCGCGTGCGCGGCTCGGCGAAGAAGCCGCCCCGGTGCCCCAGGTGCGCGCGCCGGTAGCGCTCGGGCAGCAGCACCTCCACGGCCTGGCCTTGCAGCTCGTCGCGCAGGTAGCCGAACACGCGCTCGGCCTGGGAGTTGACGTGGACGATGCGCCCCGTGGCGTTGACCATGACGATGGCGTCGGGCGTGGATTCGAGCAGGTCGCCAAAGCGCGCCCTGAGCAGCTTGGCGTCGCGCTGCACCTTGAGCTGGGTCACGTCCTTCTTGCTCGACAGGAAGTACAGCACCTGGCCGTCCGCGCCGCGCACCGCGCGGGTGGAGACGTTCACGTGGACCAGCGATCCGTCCTTGCGGCGGCGCACCGATTCATGCACGGCGGTGCCGCTGCGCAGCGCCTCGGCGCGCATCTGCGCCTCTTCGTGGGTGTGGTCCTGCGGCACGATGAGATCGACCACCGAGGCGCCCAGCACCTCGGCTGCGGTAAAGCCGAAGATCGCCTCTGCGGCAGGGTTCCAGTTGAGCACCGCCCCTTCGGGCGAGAGAACCAGCAGCGCGTCGGGGTTCTGCTCCCAGTACGCGGTGGAATAGTCGTCGGACTCCATGCCATCTCCGTGAGGGCCCGCCCCACGCGGGCGGGCGGGTCGATATTAAGCGGCGCGGCCAAAACCTGCCAGCCCAGAGGGCCCCGCGCCGACGAAGTGCCGCAGCCCGCCGCCAGGCGGTCGCCTTCCTTCACAATGGCGGTCGCCCGCATTTGCGGGCGGTTTGCCTTGACCCGCCATGAAACACGCTTTCTTCGCCCCTCCCCTCGCCCGTGCCGCCGCGCTGCTGGCGGCGGCTGCACTGACCGCCCTGCCCGCCGCCGCCCAGGACGCCCCCCAGCTGAACCTGCAGCGCGTGGAGCTGACGGCGGGCATGCACCGCATCGACGCCCAGGTCGCCATCGCCCCGCAGGAGCGCCAGACCGGCCTGATGCACCGCAAGGAGATGCCGCAGCACGAGGGCATGCTGTTCGTCTTCGAGCAGCCCGCCACGCAGTGCTTCTGGATGAAGAACACGCTGCTGCCGCTCACGGCGGCCTTCGTCGATGACGACGGCACCATCGCCAACCTGGCGGACATGAAGCCGCAGACGCTGGATTCGCACTGCTCGGCCAAGCCCGTGCGCTACGTGCTGGAGATGAACCAGGGCTGGTTCGCCAAGCGCGGCATCAAGGCAGGCTTCAAGCTGGGCGGCGCGCCCTTCCAGCGCCGGTAGTCACTACTGTTTTGATAGCTGCTAGCGCCCGCCAGATAAGCGCTGGAGGCCAAAAAGACCATGAAAAAACGGCCCGAGGGCCGTTTTTGTTTTGGGGCGATGCGCCGTGCTCAGGCGAAGTTGGCCTCGGCGAACTTCCAGTTGACCAGCTTGTCCAGGAAGGTCTCGACGAACTTGGGGCGCAGGTTGCGGTAGTCGATGTAGTAGGCGTGCTCCCACACGTCCACCGTCAACAGGGCCTTGTCGGCCGTGGTCAGCGGCGTGCCGGCGGCGCCGGTGTTGACGATGTCCACGCTGCCGTCGGCCTTCTTGACCAGCCAGGTCCAGCCGGAGCCGAAGTTGCCCACGGCGCTTTTCACGAAGGCTTCCTTGAAGGCGGCGTAGCTGCCCCACTTGGCGTTGATGGCTGCCGCCAGCGCGCCCGAGGGTTCGCCGCCGCCATTGGGCGCCATGCAGTTCCAGAAGAAGGTGTGGTTCCAGATCTGCGCGGCGTTGTTGTAGATGCCGCCGCTGGCCTTCTTGACGATTTCTTCGAGCGTCATGCTCTCGAACTCGGTGCCTTTTTGCAGGTTGTTCAGGTTCACCACGTAGGCGTTGTGATGCTTGCCGTGGTGGTATTCCAGCGTTTCCTGGCTGTAGTGCGGGGCCAGGGCGTCGATGGCGTAAGGCAGCGGGGGAAGGGTGTGTTCCATGGTGGGTTTCCTCGTGGTGGTTTGATGGAGATTCTGGCCGACGATGGGCCGATTGTAGGAAGACTACAGCAGGCGCGGGGGCGTCACGGTCAGGTCCAGGTCGCCGTCGGCCAGCGTGGCGCGCAGCGCGTCGCCGGGGCGGGCCTGGCGGGCGCTGGTCACGGCCTGCCCGGCAGTGTCGGTCAACAGGGCGTAGCCGCGCTGTAGGACGAGGCGCGGATCGAGCAGTTGCAGCCGCAGGGCGGCGCGGTCCAGGCGGTCGGCTTGCAGGCGCAAGGCGCGTTGCAGTTTCAGGGGCAAATCGGCCTCCAGCGCTTGCTGGGTATGGGCCAGGCGCTGCATTTTCAGGAGCGCGCCATGCCGCATGCGCTGGGCCAGCCGCGCCAGTTGCATCTGCTGGCGCGCCACCAGGCCCGAGGGCCTGCCCAGCCGCGCCGCCGCCTGGTCCAGCCGCTGGTGGCGCGCGTCCAGTTGGCGCTGCGCGCCGTCGGCCAGGCGCCCTGCCAGCAGGTCCAGCGCGCCCAGCCACACGGCGCGGGGCTGGGCCACCAGCTCGGCGGCGGCGGTGGGCGTGGGGGCGCGCAGGTCGGCCGAGAAGTCGGCGATGGTGAAGTCCGTCTCGTGCCCCACGCCGCTGACCACGGGCACGGGGCTTTGCGCGATGACGCGGGCGAGCCGTTCGTCGTTGAAGGCCCACAGGTCTTCGATGGAGCCGCCGCCGCGCACCAGCAGGATCACATCGATAGGGGTCGAATCGGCCTCTGGCGCTTGTCCAGACTGGGCCAGCAGATACAGTTTTGATAGCGCCGCGATGAGGGACTGTGGCGCGCCCGCGCCCTGCACCTGCGCGGGCGCCAGCACCACGGGGATGTGCGGCACGCGGCGGCGCAGCGCCGTCGCCACGTCGTGCAGGGCGGCAGCGCCCAGCGAGGTGACGACGCCGATGCCGCGCGGCTGCAGCGGCAGCGGGCGCTTGCGGGCGGCGTCGAACAGGCCCTCGGCCTCCAGCCGGGCCTTGAGGCGCAGGAACTGCTCGAACAGCGCGCCCTGCCCCGCGCGCTGCATGCTTTCCACGATGAACTGCAGGTCGCCGCGCGCCTCGTACACGCCGATGCGCCCGCGCAGTTCCACCAATTCGCCATCGCGCGGCGAAAAGTCAAGCAGGTCGGCGGCGCGGCGGAACATGGCGCAGCGCAACTGGCCGTTCGCGTCCTTGATCGAAAAGTAGCAATGCCCGCTGGATGCGCGCGAGAAGCCCGTTATCTCGCCGCGCACCGCGACAGGATTGAAGCGCGCCTGCAAGGCATCAGCAATGGCGCGGCACAGCGCGCCAACTTCCCACACGCGCGGCGCCGCTGCGGGGTTTGGGCGCTCAAACATCGCTGGCAACGGGCCTGCGGGCCGCTTGGAGGGGGGGAGTACTCCACAGTTTGGAGCAAGCGGCAGCGCCCTGCGCCATGGGTGGCACCACAGGCCGCAGAGCACGAAAGCACGTGCAACCCATTGATTTATAACAAGTTTTCACTGCGCAATTTTTCATCAATCTGTCACACCCACGGTTTCATGCCGCTTGGCGGGGTGGCCGGGGCGGGTTTCCCACAAAGTTATCCACAGTTTTTGTGGGTTCCGCCAGGGCTGCGACAAGGTAACGCTTTGTGACGCACCGGAACTCCGGCGCGGCTTGCGAGCTGGGCCATAATCGCCCGCTGACCCATCTGCGCGGAGAGAGATTTGCTGTCCATCATACAAGCCGCAGGCTGGCCGATCTGGCCCCTGATCGCGTGTTCCGTCCTGGGACTGGCGCTGATTGTCGAGCGCTTTGTGGCCCTCAAGACGGCCCGTGTCGCGCCCCCGAAGCTGCTGGACGAGGCCATCACCGTCACGTCCCGGGCCCTGCCCACGCCGGACGTGGTGAACCAGCTCGCGCAAAGCTCCGCCCTGGGCGAGGTGCTGGCCAGCGGCCTGCGCACGCTCAACAGCCACCCCCAATGCACCGAGGCCGACCTGCGCGCCGCCATGGAGGGCACGGGCCGCGCCGTGGCGCACCGGCTGGAGAAGTACCTGCCGGCCCTGGCGACCATCGCCTCGGCCGCGCCGCTGCTGGGCCTGCTGGGCACGGTGATCGGCATGATCGAGATCTTCGGATCGCAGGGCAGCACCGGCGGCATGGGCGCGGGCGGCGGCAACCCGGCGCAGCTGGCGCACGGCATTTCCGTCGCGCTGTACAACACGGCCTTCGGGCTGATCGTGGCCATTCCGACGCTGATCTTCTGGCGCTACTTCCGCGCCCGGGTGGACGCCTACCTGCTGACGCTGGAACTCGCGTCCGAGACCTTCGCCCGCCACATCCTGCGCCTGCGCAAAGCCAAGTAAGCGATGAACTTCCGCCCCCGCGCCCACGAAGAGCCGGAGATCAACCTGATCCCGTTCATCGACGTGCTGCTGGTGATCCTCATCTTCCTGATGCTGACCACCACCTACAGCAAGTTCACGGAGCTGCAGCTCACCCTGCCCGTGGCCGACGCCGATCAGCAGCGCGACCGGCCCAAGGAAGTCATCGTCTCCGTGGCCGCCGACGGGCGCTACGCCGTCAACAAGACGGGGGTGGACGGCAAGAGCGTGGACGCCATCGCCCAGGCCCTGCGCGCTGCCGCGAATGAAGCGGGCCAGGGCAGCATCGTCATCATCAGCGCCGACGCCCTGTCGCCGCACCAGTCCGTGATCTCGGTGATGGAAGCCGCGCGCCGCGTGGGCCTGACGCAGATCACCTTCGCCACGCAGTCGTCCGCAGGGGCGGCACGCCGCTGAACATGCTGCTGCAGCGGGCCTGGCAAGGGCGCGGCCCCTGGGCCCGGGCCCTGTGGCCCCTGTCGCTGCTGTACGGCGCGCTGGCGGCGGCGCGGCGCGGGCTGTACCGGGCGGGCATCCTGCAATCCGCACACCCGGGGCGGCCCGTCGTCGTGGTCGGCAACGTGATCGCGGGCGGCGCGGGCAAGACGCCCGTCACCATCGCCCTGGTGCAGCACCTGCGCGCGCGGGGGCTGGCCCCCGGCGTCATCTCGCGCGGCCATGGCCGCAGCACCACCGACTGCCGCCCCGTGCTGCCCGACAGCCCCGCCAGCGCCGTGGGCGACGAGCCCGCCCTCATCGCCCGCCAGTGCCCCGGCACCCCCGTCTTCGTGGCGCGGCGCCGCGTGGAGGCCGCCCGCGCCCTGCTGGCCGCACACCCGCTGACCGACGTGATCGTCTGCGACGACGGCTTGCAGCACCTGGCGCTGCAGCGCGACGTGGAGATTTGCGTGTTCAACGACCAGGGCGTAGGCAACGGCTGGCTGCTGCCCGCGGGCCCGCTGCGCGAGCCCTGGCCGCGCCCGGTGGACGCCGTGCTGTACAGCGGCGCCCTGCCCGCCCGCACCACGGCACCGGCCTTTGCCCTGCGGCGCGCGATGGCGCCCCATGCCGTCACGCAGGACGGCGCGCAGGTGCCGCTGGCCAGCCTGTGCGGCACGCCGCTGCACGCCGTGGCGGCCATTGCCCGGCCCGAGGACTTCTTCGCCATGCTGCGCGCCCAGGGGCTGGATCTGGCCGCCTGCGAGGCTCTGCCCGATCACTACGATTTTGATAGCTGGAAGCTCCCATCAGATAAGCGCCAGAGGCTGATTTGTACCGAAAAAGACGCCGTCAAGCTCTGGCCCCGGCACCCCGATGCGCTGGCCGTGCCGCTGCAGGTCGGCATCCCGCCCGCCTTCTTCGCGCTGCTGGACGCGCGGCTAACATCTCTCCAACAAGGAGCCCCCCATGGATCCCAAACTGCTTGAACTGCTGGTCTGCCCCGTCACCAAGGGCCCGCTGACCTACGACCGCGAGGCGCAGGAACTCGTCTCGCGCAGCGCCCGCCTGGCCTACCCGGTGCGCGACGGCATCCCGGTGCTGCTGGAGACCGAGGCCCGCACGCTGACCGACGACGAGCTGGAAGCGCAATGAGCCGCTTCACCGTGCTGATCCCGGCGCGCATGGCGTCGAGCCGCCTGCCGGACAAGCCCCTGGCCGACATCGCCGGTCTGCCCATGGTGGTGCGCGTGGCCCGGCGCGCCGCGCAGAGCGCCGCCGCCCGCGTGGTGGTGGCCGCCGATGACGCCCGCATCCTGCACGCCTGCGCCGCGCACGGCGTCGAGGCCGTCGCCACCCGCGCCGACCACCCGAGCGGCAGCGACCGCCTGGCCGAAGCCTGCGCGCTGCTCGGGCTGGACGGCGACGACGTGGTGGTCAACGTGCAGGGCGACGAGCCGCTGATCGCCCCCGCGCTCATCGACGCCGTGGCCGCGCTGCTGCCCGCCAGGCCCGAAGCCAGCATGGGCACCGCCGCCCACGCCATCGCCTCGCCCGCCGACTACGCCAACCCCAACGTGGTCAAGGTGGTGCTGGACGCGCGCGGCCTGGCGCACTACTTCAGCCGCGCGCCCATTCCCTTCGCCCGCGACCACGCGCCGGGTACGGCCTGGTGGCAGGGCGGCGGCTTTGCGCCGCTGCGGCACGTGGGCATCTACAGCTACCGGGCGGGCTTTCTGCGCCAGTTCCCGGCCCTGCAGCCCGCGCCCACCGAGACCATCGAGGCGCTGGAGCAGCTGCGCGCCCTGTGGCACGGCCACCGCATCGCCGTACACCTGGCTGCCGAGGCGCCCGGCCCCGGGGTGGACACGCCCGAGGATCTGGAGCGGGTTCGCGCCCTGTTTCTGTAGCGGTGCCCATGCTATCCTCACCCGCAACGAGAGCGCCATACTCCGGGTCCGCCCGGGCCAGAGGCGCCGCCGATTTCCAACCTTCGAGGACTTCCCAATGAGACTGATTCTGCTGGGCGCGCCGGGCGCCGGAAAGGGCACGCAAGCCAACTTCATCTGCCAGAAGTACGGCATCCCGCAAATCTCCACCGGCGACATGCTGCGCGCCGCCGTCAAGGCAGGCACGCCGCTGGGGCTGCAAGCCAAGGCCGTGATGGACTCGGGCGCCCTGGTCAGCGATGACATCATCATCGGCCTGGTCAAGGAGCGCATCACGCAGCCGGACTGCGTCAACGGCTTTCTGTTCGACGGCTTCCCCCGCACCATTCCCCAGGCGGACGCCATGAAGGCGGCGGGCGTCAAGCTCGACTACGTGCTGGAGATCGACGTGCCCTTCGAAGCCATCGTCGAGCGCATGAGCGGTCGCCGCTCGCACCCGGCCAGCGGCCGCATCTACCACATCAAGTTCAACCCGCCCAAGGTGCCGGGCAAGGACGACGTGACGGGCGAAGACCTGATCCAGCGCGACGACGACAAGGAAGAAACCGTGAAGAAGCGCCTGCAGGTCTATAGCGACCAGACGCGCCCTCTGGTGGAGTACTACAGCCGCTGGGCCAAGGCCGAGCCCGACGCCGCACCCAAGTACCGCGCCATCAGCGGCACGGGCAGCGTGGAAGAGATCACGGCACGCGCATTCGCGGCGCTGGCGAGCTGACCCGCCACCTCCCCCACGGCGGCGCTCCCTTTGCGGGGAGCGCCGTTTTGCTTTGGAGCGGTGGCGCGGCGCCGCCTGTCAAAGCAAATCCAGCATCAGCGCGACGCGCGCCTTCACGGGCGACAGGTCAGACGCAGGCCAACGGTCCCCCGGTTTGGGCAGCACCCGCCCTTCGGCGCAGCGGGTAGATCGCACCACCCGCACGCCCGCATCCTGCGCCCGCAGCAGCGCCGCCTCCAGCGCGTGGTGGATGGTGCCGTTGCCCGTGCAGGCCACCACCAGCCCGCGCACGCCGTCGCGCACCAGCGCATCCACCACGCGGCCCGACGCGCCCGCGTGGCTGGTGACGATCTCCACCGCAGGCCACGCGGTCACGTTTGCTATTTTTTCGATAGCTGACTGCGCTTGTCCATCAAGCGCTGAAGGCTGATTTTGTGCCCAACGTACCTGCCCTTCCTCCACCCAGCCCAGCGGCCCCGCTTCGCCAGAGTTGAAGGCGTTGACGCGGTAGGGATGCACCTTCTGCACCTGCCGCGCGCCATGCACCTCGCCAGCAGCAACGGCCAGTACCCCGGCGGCCCCAGGGGCCTGCGCCGTCGCCACGGCATCCAGCAGGTTCTGCGGGCCATCGGGGGCCAGGGCCGTCGCGGGGCGCATGGCGCAGGTCAGCACCACGGGCTTGCGCGCACCCAGCACCGCGTGCAGAAACCATGCGGTTTCTTCCAGCGTGTCGGTGCCGTGGGTGATCACCAGGCCGCGCACCCCGGGGTCGTCCAGGTGGTGCGCGCAGCGCAAAGCCAGCGCCCGCCACACCGCGCAATCCATGTCCTTGCTGTCGATCTGTGCCACCTGCTCCGTCACCAGCCCGGACAGGCCCGGCACGCCCGCCAGCAACTGCTCCACCCCCACCTGCGCGGCGGTGTAGCCAATGTTGTCCCCCGCCCGCGCAGCCGTGCCCGCAATCGTCCCGCCCGTGCCCAAAACCACAATTTTTTGCCCGATCACTTGCGCACTCCGAAAAACTGGTGAAAAATACAGTTACTGGATTAAAAAACAGTCATCCCTTACCGGAGACCACCATGCTCGACAACCCCAAGCTCACCGCCCGCCAGCAGCAGATCCTGGAACTCATCCAGACCGCCATCGCCCGCACCGGCGCCCCGCCCACCCGCGCAGAAATCGCGGCCGAGCTGGGCTTCAAGTCCGCCAACGCGGCAGAGGAGCACTTGCAGGCCCTGGCCCGCAAGGGCGTCATCGAACTGGTCAGCGGCACCTCGCGCGGCATCCGCCTGCGCGGCGACGCGCTGCGCTCCATCCACGCCGCCCGCAGCAGCCAGTTCACCCTGCCCATCCCCGGCATCGCCCAACTGGTGCTGCCCCTGGTAGGCCGCGTGGCCGCAGGCTCGCCCATTCTCGCGCAGGAACACGTGGACCAGACCTACGCGGTCGAACCCACGCTGTTCCAGCACAAGCCCGACTACCTGCTCAAGGTGCGCGGCATGTCCATGCGCGACGCGGGCATCATGGACGGCGACCTGCTGGCCGTGCAAGCCACCCGCGAGGCCCGCAACGGCCAGATCATCGTGGCCCGCCTGGGCGACGACGTGACCGTCAAGCGCCTGCGCCGCACCGCCAACGCCATCGAGCTGCTGCCCGAGAACCCCGACTACCCGGTCATCGTGGTGGAACCGGGCGAGCCCTTCGAGATCGAGGGCCTGGCCGTCGGCCTCATCCGCAACACCATGCTGATGTAGGCGCCCAGCCTTTCAGCCCTTTCCCCGTTTGCTGCGCCGCAGGTGGCGGGCGTTCGGCATACCGGCCAGGCCGGTGTGCCAGCCCTGCGGCGCGAGCCTGTCCGTTCGCAATCCTGCCTATGTTCAACCCCCGACCTTCGGAGTTTTCACATGGGAATCGCTCTCTCCACCTTGCTTTCTGCCCTGCAAAGCCTTGCACACTGGTTTCATGACCACCTGTGGGCCGAAGCCCCCCGCCCCGCTCACCCGCAACCCCCGGGCACCGCCAGCCATCCCGCCGCGCTGCCCGCACGCCAGCGCCCGCTCCGGGGCAACTGGCCCTTCACCGTCCAGCCCCCTGCGCCCCGGCCCGCCGTGCGCAAAATCGCCCACGCGGGCACGGGCCGCATCGTCCTTTCGGGCCGCATGGCCGATGTGTGCGCCGAACTGGACCGCATGGCCGCGTCCGAGGCGCTGCAAGCCTGAACACCCTGTCACCAAAAGCGAAGCGCCGCAGCCTTTGTCTGTGCAGTGCGCCGGTGCTGCCAAGGCACAATGTCGGGATGAACATCGTGATCCTCGACGACTACCAGGACGCTGTGCGCAAGCTCCATTGCGCCTCGCGGCTCGACGCTTACACCGCCAAGGTCTATACCAACACCGTCAAGGGGCTGGGCCAGTTGTCCGTTCGGCTGCGGGACGCCGACATCATCGTCCTGATACGGGAGCGCACCCACATCACCCGCCAGCTTGTCGAGAAGCTGCCCCGGCTCAAGCTCATCGCACAGACTGGCAAGGTCGGCAGCCACATCGACGTCACCGCATGTACCGAGCGCGGCATTGCCGTGGCCGAAGGCATAGGCTCGCCCGTGGCGCCGGCCGAGTTGACCTGGGCCCTGGTGATGGCCGCCATGCGCCGCCTGCCGCAGTACATCTCCAACCTCAAGCACGGCGCCTGGCAGCAATCGGGCCTCAAGACTGCGTCCATGCCGCCCAACTTCGGCCTCGGCAGCGTGCTGCGCGGCAAGACGCTGGGCATCTGGGGCTATGGCCGCATCGGCCAACTCGTGGCGGGCTACGGTCGGGCCTTCGGCATGAACGTGCGCATCTGGGGCCGCGAGGCCTCGCGCGCGCAGGCGCTGTCCGATGGCTACCAGGCCGCCACCACGCGCGAGGAATTTTTCTCGCAGTGCGACGTGATCTCGCTGCACCTGCGCCTGACCGACGAAACGCGCGGCATCGTCTCGCTGGAAGACCTGTCGTGCATGAAGCCGACATCGCTGCTGGTGAACACCTCGCGCGCCGAACTCATCGAGCCCGACGCGCTGATCGCCGCCCTCAACCGTGGCCGCCCGGGCATGGCCGCCGTGGATGTCTTCGAGAGCGAGCCCATTTTGCAAGGCCATGCGCTGCTGCGGCTGGAGAACTGCATCTGCACGCCCCACATCGGCTATGTGGAGCAGGACAGCTACGAGCTGTACTTCGGCGCAGCCTTCGACAACGCGGTCAACTTCATCAAGGGCACGCCCACCAACATCGTGAACCCAGGGGCGCTGCAGGTGCGGCGCTGAGGTTGACCCGGACCTTCATTGCCGCCCACAGTGTTGTTGAAAATTTCAACAACGCAAGGAATGCCATGCCCACCGTCAATTTCAGCGTGCCAGAGGATGTGAAAGAGGCATTCAACGCCACCTTTGAAGGGCAGAACAAGAGTGCCGTCATTGCCGATTTGATGCGTGAGGCCGTACAGCGCGCCCAGGCCCGCCAGCAGCACGTCAACGCCATTGACCGCATCCTGGCCCGGCGCATCCATGCGCCCCACATTTCCGAAGCCCAGTTTCAGGAGGCGCGCGAACTGGGGCGCCCGTGATTTGCGTGGTGGACGCCAGCGTTGCCATCAAATGGTTTGCGCAAGGCGACTGGGCGGGCCGTGAAGATCATGTGGAGCCTGCCGTGGCGATTTTGCTGGCGTGCCGCAATGGTGCCGCGGAACTCTACCAACCGCCTCACTTCCTGGCCGAAGTTGCCGCCGTGCTGGCGCGCATCACTCCCAAAACAAAAAGGCTTCCCGAAGGAAGCCTTTTTGCCGAATGAAAGGAAGCGCTCGTATTACAGCGGCACCTTCTTGCCGTCCTTGTACACGTACAGGGTAATGGCGGGGTTCTTCATTTCGCCATTGGGTTCGAACTGGATCGTCGAGGTCACGCCCTTGAAGTTGGACTTGGCCAGTTCGGGGGTATAGACCTTGGGATCGACCGAGTTGGCGCGCTTCATGGCATCCACGATCAGGAAAGTGGCGTCGTAGGTGTAGGGGCTGTACACCTGGAACTGGCCAGGGAACTTGGCGTCGTATTTGGCCTTCCAGGCCGTGCCGCCAGGCATCTTGGCCAGCGAGGAGCCGCCTTCGGCGCAAACCACGTTTTCCAGCGTCTTGGCACCGGCAGCCAGCTTGGCGATTTCGGACGTGCAGATGCCGTCGCCGCCGAAGTACTTGGTCTTGGTCAGGCCCAGTTGTTCCATCTGACGCAGCATGGGGCCGCCTTGGGGGTCCATGCCGCCGAAGAAGATGGCGTCGGGGTTCTTGGCCTTGATGGCGGTCAGGATGGCCATGAAGTCCGTGGCCTTGTCGGTCGTGAACTGCTCGTCCACCACCTTCATGCCTTTTTCAGTGGCAACCTTCTTGAACACAGCGGCCACGCCCTGACCGTAGGCGGTACGGTCGTCGATGATGGCGACGGTCTTGAGCTTGAGCGTGTCGGCCGCGTAGTTGGCCAAGCCAGCGCCCAGGGCGTTGTCGTTGGCAATGATGCGGAAGGTGGTCTTGTAACCGGGCTTGGTCAGGTTGGGGTTGGTGGCCGCGCCGGTCACGTGGGGGATGCCGCAGTCGTTGTAAACCTTGGATGCGGGGATGGTGGTACCGGAGTTGAGGTGGCCCACGACGCCTGCGACCTTGGAGTCGCACAGCTTTTGCGCGGCAGCCGTGCCTTGCTTGGGATCGGCTGCATCGTCTTCGGCCTGCAGCTCGAACTTGATCTTCTTGCCGCCAATGACGATGTTCTGGGTGTTCAGTTCTTCAATGGCCATGCGGGCGCCATTTTCGTTGTCCTTGCCGTAGTGGGCTTGGGCGCCGGAAACCGGAGCCACGTGGCCGATCTTGACCACCTGTTCTTGTGCAGAGGCCACGCCGACAACAGCCGCGATAGCGGCAACCACGGTCAGTTTCAACTTCAATTGCATATTCAATCTCCAGTAAAGAAAAACGCTGAGAAGATTCTTGTATCTCAACGCAGGCGAACATATCGCAATTTATGGGCCAGATCACTAGGGGCCACAAAAAAATGTACAGGGGAATACCCTGTCATCCTTTTCGCAGCACCTGCGCGCCGCTGGCAAGCTCGTCCGCCACGGCTTCATAGACGGCGTGGCGGACCACCGATTCGATCTCCTCGCGCAGCCTGGGCAGCACCGAGCGCGTCTGTTCCTGCACCACGGTGGCGATGGCTTCGCGCAGGCGCTTGTCCAGCACTACGTCCACGCGCTGCATGACGCGGTGGACCATGTATTCCTCCATGCCGTCGGGCAGGGGGGGCTGCATTGCCGCTGCCGGAGCCGGGACGGCGGGGCGCTGGGGCGGCGGAGCGACGGCGGCGTGCGCGGGTGCGACGGGTGTACCTTGTGCCCCTTGTAAGGGCGTGGCCTGCGGCACCTGCACCACTTCGGTGAGGGTTGGTACGAAGCGCGGGGGCGTGCGGGGCGGCGGCAGTGCCATGGGTCAGCCCGTTTTCAAGACGAGGTCGTGCCGGGTGATGGCGTACCCCAGCGACGCATAGTGGCGCCAGCGGGCGCGCCCAGCGCTGCGGTCGGCCTCGTCCTGCGCGCTCACTACTTCGACCAGCTTGCCAAAGCGCTCGAAGCCCTCGGGCACGTCGGCATGCAGGTTCAGCAGCACCTCGTGGTGCGGCGCGGTGCGGGCGTCGGGGATGAGCAGCACGGGGGATGCGTGTACCAAATCTTCGCTGACGCCGTCGTCCCGGCAATGGGCCACGAAGTCCTGCGGGCTCAGGCCGGTCCACAGCATGTGATCGAGCAGCGCCAACGCCTTGTCTGGCGCGGTGATGACCAGCCGCGCGCCGCTGCGCTGCACCTTGCGCGCAAAGCGGCAGGCGTAGGCCAGTTTGTCCGGCGCGTTGAAGTGGAAGGCGACTTCGGTCACTCTCGGGTCACTTCTTGGCTGTGCGCTTGGCGGCGGCGGGCTTGGCCGTGGCGGCCTGGTCGAGCAGGTACTGCACCAGCAGGGCCACGGGGCGCCCGGTGGAGCCCTTGGCCGCACCGCCCTTCCAGGCCGTGCCCGCAATGTCCAGGTGCGCCCAGGGAATGTCGCCCACGAACTTCTGCAAGAACTTGGCGGCGGTGATGGAGCCGCCTGCGCGGCCCGCCACGTTGCCCATGTCAGCGAAGTTGCTTTTCAGGCCATCGGCGTAGTCGTCGTCCAGCGGCATGCGCCAGCACAGGTCTTGCGCGGACTCACCCGCAGATTGCAAGGCCGCAGCCAGCGCGTCGTCGTTGGCGAACAGGCCGCTGCGCACGCCGCCCAGGGCGATGACGCAGGCGCCCGTGAGGGTGGCGATGTCCACCATGGCGGCAGGCTTGAAGCGGGCGGCGTAAGTCAGCGCGTCGCACAGCACCAGGCGGCCCTCTGCGTCGGTGTTCAGGATTTCGATGGTCTGGCCGCTCATGCTCGTCACCACGTCGCCGGGCTTGACGGCGCGGCCATCGGGCATGTTCTCGCAGGCCGGTATCAGCCCCACGACGTTGATGGCGGGCTGCAATTCGCCCAGGGCGCGGAAGGTGCCGAGCACGCCGGCGGCGCCGCACATGTCGAACTTCATCTCGTCCATCTCAGCGGCGGGCTTGATGGAGATACCACCCGTGTCGAAGGTGATGCCCTTGCCCACCAGCACCACGGGCGGCTGGCTGCTGGGCGCGCCGTCGTAGCGCAGCTCGATGAAACGCAGGGGTTCTTCGGAGCCGCGCGCCACGGCCAAAAACGCGCCCATTTTCAAGCGTGCCACCTCTGCCGGGCCATGCACCTTGCACTGGATGCGGGGCAGCTTGGCAAGACCTTTGGCGGCCTCGGCCAGCAGGCTGGGCGTGGCGTGGTTGGCGGGGCGGTTGCCCCATTCACGGGCGAACTCCACGCCCGCGACCAAGGCCACGCCCGTGTCGAAGGCTTCGCGCACGGCGGCGATGGCGGGTACGCCGACAATGCAGCGGCTCAATGCCCGCGCATCGGCCTTGGGTTTGGTAGTGGTATAGACGTAACTGGCCTCGGCCACGGCCTGCACTGCGGCGCTGACGGCGGCGGGCTTTGCATCTGCCGCAAAGCAGAGCACGGCACGCTGGGTCTTGGGGGCCTTGAGGGCGCCCGCCACGGCCAGCAGCGCCTGGCGGGCGGCGCGTGCCGAGCCGTCGCCCACGCCCAGCAGCACCACGCGGCGGGCGGCAACGGCGGGCGGCTGGTAGAGCTGAAGGTGCTTGCCAGGCTTGGTGGACAGGTCGCCGTTCTTGACAGCCAGCGCGGCCAGGGAAGACAGGGCATCCTTGCCCGGCTTGAATCCCTCGGCGATCAGCACGACCAGCAGATCACACTTCTCCAAAGCAGCTGCGGCGAGGTCCAGGGTCTTGAGGTCAAAGTTCATAATCGACGGATGTTATTCGATTCATCCATCCGCAAGGAGCTGGCGCGCAGCTTCGGCGCGACGCTGGTGGTGCTGGTGACCGTGGTCATGACCATGATGCTCATCCGCACCTTGGGCCAGGCATCCAAGGGCAGCGTCAGCCCCTCGGACGTGATGCTGGTCATGGGTTTTACGGTGGTCGGGCAGTTGCCCGCCATCCTGAGCCTGAGCCTGTTCATCGCCGTCGTGGGCACGCTCTCGCGCATGTACCGCGACAGCGAGATGGTGATCTGGTTCGCGGGCGGGCGCGGGCTGGTCAGCCTGCTCAAGCCCCTGCTGCGCTTTGCGTGGCCGGTGATGCTGGTGATTGCCGTGCTGTCGCTGCTGGTGTGGCCCTGGGCCAATTCGCAGATCCAGGAGCTGAAGACGCGCTACGAGCAGCGCAGCGACATCGACCGCATCGCGCCGGGCGAGTTTCAGGAGTCGTCCAACGGCAGCCGGGTGTTCTTCATCGACAAGGACAGCCCCGACACGCTGGTGGGCAACAACATCTTCATCGCCGCCACGGACGGCCAGCGCGAGTCCGTGACCTCGGCGCGCAGCGCGCGGCTGGAGACGCAGGGCGGCGACCGCATGGCCCTGCTGTCCAACGGGCAGCGGCTGGAGACTGCGCGGGACAAGCCGGGCGTCAAGATCAGCGAGTTCGCCGAATACGGCACGCGCATCGGCGCCGCGCCGTCGGGCTACGCCGAGGATTTGTCGGTCAAGACCCGCCCCACGCATGAACTGCTGCTGCAGCCCCAGCCCGCCTACCTGGCCGAGCTGGGCTGGCGCGTGGGCCTGGCGCTGGCGGCGCTCAACTTCGTGGTGCTGGGCCTGGCGGTGACCAGCGCCAACCCGCGCGCGGCGCGCAGCACCAGCCTGGTGTTCGCGCTGTTCGGCTTCATCGTTTATTACAACCTCATGACGCTGGGGCAAAGCTGGGTGGGCGCGGGCCGCCTGGGGCTGGGCAGCTTCATGGTGCTGCTGCACGGGGGCATGCTGCTGGTGTCCGCCCTGGTGCTGGCAGCGCGGCACAACCAATGGAGCGTGCGGCGGCTGTGGCTGGCCCGCGCGGGGGACGCGGCATGAAGACCCTGCGCCGCCTGATCCACCGCGAGGCGCTGCTCGCCGTGGCCTTCGTCACCGCCGGGTTCCTGGCGCTGTTCTTTTTCTTTGACCTGGTGGACGAACTGCGCTGGGTGGGCAAAGCCGGGGGCGAGGGCTACCAGCTCTCGCACGCCTTCCTGTACGTGGCGCTGAGCATTCCCAGCCACCTGTACGAGCTGCTGCCGATCACCGTGCTGATCGGCACCATCTTCGTGATGGCGCGGCTGGCGCAAAGCTCGGAGTTCACCATCATGCGCACCAGCGGCATGGGGCCGTGGCGCGCGCTGCGCACATTGCTGGCGCTGGGCGGCGTCTTCGTGCTGCTGACCTTTGCCGTGGGCGACTACGTGGCGCCGCTTGCGGACCGGGCCGCGCAGCTCGTCAAGGTGCGCTACCTGGGCAAGCTGACCACGGGGGCCACCGGCGCGTGGCTGAAGGAGCGGCAGGACGACCATTCGTTTGCCGTCAACGTGCGCGCCCTTGCGCCCCACGGCGGCATGCTGGACGTGCGCATTTTCGAATTCGACGCCGACGGGCGGCTGGCCTCGCAGACGCGGGCCGCCTCGGCCAGCTTTGACGCCAACGGCAGCTGGGAGCTGCAAGACGTTCAGCGCAGCACTTTCGAGCTGCGCGGCACGCAGGACGCCCGCGTGGAGCACCTCCAGGCGCCCGCGCTCGCATGGCCCACCCGCATCAGCGCCGACATGGTGGCCGCCGCCCTGCTCAAGCCCGACCGCATGGCGACCATCGACCTGTTCCAGTACGTGCGCCACCTGGAGGCCAACGGCCAGTCTGCCCAGCGCTACGAGATCGAGTTCTGGCGCAAGGTGTTCTACCCGCTGTCGTGCCTTGTCATGGTGGTGCTGGCGCTGCCGTTTGCCTACCTGCACTTTCGCTCCGGCGGCATCGCGGGCTATGTGTTTGGCGGGGTGATGGCGGGCATCAGCTTCTTCCTGCTGAACAACGTGTTCGGCTACGCGGGCAATCTGCAGAACTGGCCACCCATGCTGACGGCTGCCGCGCCAGGGCTGATCTACTCGGTGCTGTCGCTGGCGGCCTTTGGCTGGCTAGTGCTGCGGCGCTAGACAGAGTTTGTAGTGTTTTTGGCCTCTGGCGCCCATGCAGCAAGCGCAAGCAGCTATCATTTTGCTAGCACACGGATCGCGTGACCCGCTGTGGCGCGCGCCCATCGAGGCCGTGGCCGAGCACATTCGCACCACGCAGCCCCACGCCGCCGTGCATTGCGCCTACATGGAACTGTGCCCGCCCACGCTGCCCGAGGCCGCCGCCGCGCTGGTGGACGGCGGCGCTGCCAGCATCACCGTGGTTCCGCTGTTCCTGGGCATGGGCAAGCACGCGCGTGAAGACCTGCCGCGCTTGGTCCAGGCGCTGCGTGCGGCGCACCCTGGCGTGGCCTTCAGCGTGCGGCCTGCCGTGGGTGAGGATGAACGGGTGATTGCCTTGCTGGCGCGTATGGCGACTGAATAGTGAGCTACACTGGCGCGCATCGCAAATGCAACGCACAACGCCATGAAAACCACCTCCCTGCCCTCTCTGCGCGTCAGCCCGCAACTGCGTCAGGACACCGAAGCCGTGCTGCTGGAAGGCGAGAGCCTGTCCCAGTTCATCGAAAGCGCCGTGCGCGGCCAGGTGGCGCTGCGCCGTGCGCAAGCCGACTTCCTTGCGCGCGGCATCGCCTCCCGTGACAGGGCGCGCGAGCATGGCCGGTACGTACCCGCCAACGAAGTGATCGGCAAACTGCGGGCCAGCCTGCAAGCCGCCCAGACCCGGCGCGGCGAACACGCGTGAACACCTCCCATACCCTGCGCTTCACCGAAGAAGCCGAAGAAGACCTGCTGCGCCTGTACACCTACCTGCTCGACCACGCCCCGGATCGCAGCACCGACGTGGCCGAACGCGCACTGGATGCCATCGAGCACCACCTCGCAATCCTTGAGTACACGCCCTACATCTGCCGCAAGGCCACACCGGACAACCCCTATCTGCGCGAGTTGCTCATCCCCTTCGGCGCTGCGGGGTACGTGGCGCTGTTCGAGATCGAACCGGACGAAACCGTCACCGTGCTGGCCGTGCGCCATCAAAGGGAATCGGACTATCACTGATGTTTTTGCCTCAAAAATAATAGATGGCGAGGATGCGAATAAATCGTATGGCGCACCTCGCGGCCCCCGCTTCATCATCAACTTCTATAGACGAATGCAGCATAATGACGCACCTTCTTAGGCGTCATTCAGCATGAACCTGCACCAATTCCGCTTCGTTCAAGAGGCCGCCCGCCGCAACCTCAACCTGACCGAAGCCGCCAAGGCGCTGCACACCTCGCAGCCGGGCGTGTCCAAGGCCATCATCGAGCTGGAAGAAGAACTGGGCGTGGACATCTTCGCGCGCCACGGCAAGCGCTTGAAGCGCATCACCGAGCCGGGCCAGCATGTGCTGAAAAGCATCGAGGTCATCATGCGCGAGGTGGGCAACTTGAAGCGCATCGGCGAGCAGTTCAGCGCGCAGGACAGCGGCACCCTCAGCATCGCCACCACCCACACCCAGGCCCGCTACGTGCTGCCCGTGCCCGTGGCGCGGCTGCGCGAGGTCTATCCCAAGGTCCACATCAGCCTGCACCAGGCCACGCCGCACGAGGTGGCGCGCATGGTGATCGACGAGGTGGCCGAGATCGGCATGGCGACCGAGTCGCTGGCCGACTACCCCGACCTCGTCACCCTGCCCTGCTACGAATGGCAGCACGTGCTGGTGGTGCCCAACGGCCACCCGCTGGCGCAAAAGGAACGCATCGGCCTGGAAGACCTGGCGCACGAATCGCTCATCACCTACCACCCGTCCTTCACGGGCCGGGGAAAGATCGACGCCGCCTTCGCCACGCGCAAGCTCACGCCGCGCATCGTGCTCGAAGCCATCGACTCCGACGTGATCAAGACCTACGTGCGCCTGGGACTGGGCATCGGCATCGTGGCCGAGATGGCCATGCGCGACGACCCGCTGGGCGACCTGACCGTGCGCCCCATGGGCCATTTGTTCGGCCAGAGCGTGGCACGCGTGGCCTTCAAGCGCGGCGCCTACCTGCGCAACTTCGTCTTCAAGTTTGCCGAGCTGCTGTCCGAGCGCCTGAGCCGCGAACTCATCGCCCGCGCCATGAGCGGGCACGTTGCTGATTACGAGCTATGACAACGCCGTCCTTCCCTAGCAAGCTGCCCCACGTGGGCACGACCATCTTCACCGTCATGTCGGCCCTGGCGGCAGAGCACAACGCCGTCAACCTGGGCCAGGGTTTCCCGGACTTTGCCTGCGACCCGGCCCTGGTCAACGCCGTCACCCAGGCCATGCAGGCGGGCCACAACCAGTACCCGCCCATGCCCGGCGTGCCTGCATTGCGCGAGGCGGTTGCTCGCAAAATTGAAGCACTCCACGCCCGCCAGTACAGCGCCAACACCGAAATCACCATCACGGCGGGTGCCACGCAGGCCATCATCACCGCCATCCTCGCCATCGTCCACCCGGGCGACGAGGTGATCGTGCTCGACCCCTGCTATGACAGCTACGTGCCCAACATCGAGCTGGCGGGCGGTGTCGCGGTGCGCGTGCCCCTCACGCCCGGCAGCTTTCGCCCGGACTTCGGCAAGATCAGCGCCGCCATCACGCCACGCACGCGGGCCATCCTCATCAACACGCCGCACAACCCCAGCGCCACCATTTGGAGCGCGGCGGAAATGCGCCACCTGGAAGAACTGCTCGCGCCCACCAACGTGCTGCTCATCAGCGACGAGGTGTATGAGCACATGGTCTTCGACGGCGCCGAGCACCAGAGCGCCGCGCGCTTTGCGGGCCTGGCCGAGCGCGCCTTCATCGTGTCGAGCTTCGGCAAGACCTTCCACGTGACGGGCTGGAAGGTCGGCACCGTGGCCGCGCCCGCCGCGCTGACGGCGGAGTTCCGCAAGGTACACCAGTTCAACGTGTTCACCGTCAACACGCCCATGCAATACGGCCTGGCCGCATACCTGCAAGACCCGGCCCCGTACCTGCAACTGCCCGCCTTCTACCAGGCCAAGCGCGACCTGTTCCGCCAGGGCCTCGAAGGCTCGCGCCTGAAGCTGCTGCCCAGCACGGGCAGCTACTTCCAGTGCGTGGACATCTCGGCGGTGAGCGACCTGAACGAGTCCGACTTCTGCCAGTGGCTCACGCGCGAGGTGGGCGTGGCGGCGATCCCGCTGTCGGCCTTCTACGGCGACGGGTTCGACCAGCGCGTGGTGCGCTTTTGCTTTGCCAAGAAGGACGAGACGCTGCGCGCCGCGCTGGAGCGGCTGCGGAGGCTATAAGTCAGTCCCGAGCACTTGCATCCGCCTTCATAACCGCACAAACCCCGATGCTCCCAGCCGTGCTGCGTCGCCATAATTTCGCGTCAAACAACATCCAGGAGACACCATGCAATTGACTTCTCTCGCCGCCGGTCTGAGCCTCGCGCTCGGCCTGGTGGCCGCCGCCAGCGCGCAGACCACGACGCTCAAGATCGGCTATGCGACGGCACCCGATTCGCACTACGGCGTGGGCTCCAAGGTGTTCTGCGACGAGGTGGAGAAGAACACGCAGGGGCGCTACAAGTGCCAGCACTTCGCCAACTCGGCGCTGGGCGGCGAGCGCGAGCAGATCGAGGCCGTGCAGCTGGGCACGCAGGACCTGGTGAACACCTCCACCGGCCCCGTGGGCAACTTCGTGCCCGAGGTGAAGATCGTGGACATCCCCTTCCTGTTCCGCGACTACGACCACGCGCGCAAGGTGATGGACGGCCCCATCGGCCAGGACATCCTGGCCAAGTTCCCGTCCAAGGGCATCATCGCCCTGGCCTGGACGGAGAACGGTTTTCGCCACATGACCAACTCCAAGCGCGACATCGTCAAGCCCGAGGACGCCAAGGGCCTGAAGATGCGCACCATGGAAAACAAGGTCCACATGGACGGCTACCGCACCTTCGGCATCCTGCCCACGCCCATGGCCTTCCCCGAACTGTTCGGTGCGCTGCAGCAAGGCACGGTGGACGGCCAGGAGAACCCCATCCCCGTGATCCTGTCGGCCAAGTTCTCGCAGGTGCAAAAGCACCTGTCGCTCACCGGGCACGTCTATTCGCCCGCGCTGCTGCTGCTCTCGCCCAAGGTGTGGAACAAGCTGTCCGACGCCGACAAGAAGGTGTTCGTCGATGCCGCGCGCCTGGCGGGCGCCGCCCAGCGCAAGAAGGTGAACGACGACGAGAACAACGGCATTGCCCTGCTGGAGCAGCAGGGCATGAAGGTCATCAAGACGGTGGACGGCAACGCCTTCCGCGAGGCGCTCAAGCCCGCATATGCGCAATACGCCAAGGAGTTCGGCGCGGACAACATCAAGAAGATCCAGGACGTGCGCTGACCCCGCCCCCACCCACGCCCGGCTACCAAGCCGGGCGTTTTTATTTCTGAGAGCCGCCGTGAAAACCTTTGAACGCTGCTTCCTGGCCGCCAACCGCTGGGCGCTGATCCTGCTGCTGGCCGCCATGTCCGTCATCATCTTCACCAACGTGGTGATGCGCTACGTGACGCACGACTCGCTCGAATGGGCCGAAGAGGTGTCGCGCCACATGATGATCTGGCTCACCTTCCTGGGCGCCGGGCCGGTGCTGCGCTACGGCGGCCACATCGCCGTGGAGAACCTGCAGGACGCCCTGCCCCGCGCGGGCGCCATCGCCATCCGCGCCACGGTGGCGGCGCTGCTGTTCGCGTTCTTCTGCTTCATGGTCTGGTATGGCTGGCTGTACATGCAGCGCACCATGTTCCAGCTCACCGCCGTCACGCAGATTCCGTTCGCCTACATCTACAGCGCCATGCTGATCGGCGGCGTGCTGCTGATCGTCCACTTCGCGTTCATCGTGCGCGGCTACGTGCTGGATCGCAGGTTCGCGTGCGACGAACACTTTGACGCGAATGCGAGCGCATCGCTATGAGCGCGTCCCTCATCCTCATCGTCTCGGCCTGCCTGTTCCTCGCCATCGGCGTGCCCGTGGCGTTCGCGCTGGGCCTGGCCACCGCCGCCACCCTGATCCTGGCCGAGAGCTACCCGCTCATGGTGCTGCTCAAGGAGACCTTCACCGGCATCGACAGCTTTCCGCTCATGGCCGTGCCCTTCTTCATCCTGGCGGCGGAGCTGATGAGCGGCGGCTCGCTCACCGAGGTGCTGCTGCGCTTCGCGGGCCAGTTCGTGGGCCACAAGCGCGGCGGGCTGGGCTACACCAACGTGGTGTCGCTGACGTTCTTCTCGGGCATCAGCGGCTCGGCGCTGGCCGACGCGGCGGGGCCGGGCTCCATGCTCATCAAGATGATGGACAGGGCCGGGTACGACCGCTCCTATGCGGCGGCGCTGACGGCGTCCACAGCCATCGTGGGGCCCATCATTCCGCCGTCGATCATCATGATCATCTACGCGCTGCAGGACGAAACCGTGTCGGTGGGCGCGCTGTTCGTGGCGGGGGTGATACCCGGCATCCTGATCGCGGTGGCGATGTGCGTCGTCAATTTCCACGTCTCCAAGAAGCGCAACTACAAGGGCGACGGCCAGATGCCCGGGCTGGCCGATATTCTGCGCACCACCTGGAAGGCGCTGCCCGCCATCCTGCTGCCGGTCGTCATCCTGGGCGGCATGCGCGCGGGCTGGTTCACGCCGACCGAGGCGTCGGTGGTGGCGGTGTTCTATGCGCTGGTGTGCGGCAAGTTCGTCTATCGCACGCTGCAATGGAGGGCGCTGCCCGACATCCTGGCGCGCTCGGCCCTGCTGTCGGCGTCGGTGCTCATCATCATCGGGCTGTCGGCCTCGTTCGCGTGGATTCTGACCATCGAGGGCATCCCGCAGCAGATGGCCGAGTGGCTGGTCGGCATGAACCTCACGCCGTGGATGTTCCTCATCATCGTGAACGTCTTTTTGCTGCTGTTCGGCATCTTCATCGAGCCGCTGCCGGGCGTGATGGTGCTGGCGCCCATCCTCGCGCCCGTGGCCGTGAAGCTGGGCGTGGACCCGGTGCATTTCGCCATGATCGTGATCTACAACCTCACGCTGGGCATGATCACGCCGCCCGTGGGCGGGCTGCTGTTCGTGACCTGCAACGTGTCCAAGGTACCCATGTCGGCGCTGGTGCGCGAGCTGGTGCCGTTCTTGTGGGCGCATGGCGTGGTGCTGGTGCTGCTGACCTTCGTGCCGCAGCTTTCCACCTGGCTGCCGCGGGTGTGGGGCTTCATCAAGTAGCCAGCAGATATACTTGCGCCCGCCAGGAGAGCGCCTCTCCACGAGGCCGCCGAAGGCGCAGGCAGCTGCCGAACGCTCAGGCAAAAAGGACTGGCAAACGCCCGCAGGGATGCGGGCGTTCCCTTGCTGGAGAGAGGCCGCAGCACATGCGGCCCACCGAAGGAGCAAGCCCTGCGCAGCAGGGTGAATCTCTCAGGTAAAGCGGACAGCGGGGCAAATCGGCGGTCATTGCGACCGCTTCACCATTTGCCCTGCCCCTTATGTCCAACCTGCTCACCACTCCCCTGAACGCCCTGCACATCGAACTTGGCGCGCGCATGGTGCCCTTCGCGGGCTATTCCATGCCCGTGCAATACCCCACGGGCCTGATGGCCGAGCACCTGCACACACGCAGCGCCGCCGGGCTGTTCGACGTGTCGCACATGGGGCAGCTCAAGCTCGTCGGCCCCGACGCCGCCGCCGCGTTCGAGACCTTGATGCCCGTGGACGTGATCGGCCTGCCCGTGGGCAAGCAGCGCTACGGGCTGCTGCTCAATGACGAGGGCGGAATCATCGACGACCTGATGTTCTTCAACCAGGGCAACGAGACCCTGTTCGTGATCGTCAACGGCGCGTGCAAGGCGGGCGACATTGCGCACATTCAGGCGCGCATCGGCCAGCGCTGCGAGGTGCGCCCCATGCCCGACCACGCGCTGCTGGCGCTGCAAGGCCCGCAGGCCGCCGTGGCGCTGGCGCGGCTTGCGCCCGGCGTGGAAAAGCTCGTGTTCATGACGGGCGGCGCGTTCACCATCGCAGGCTGCGACTGCTTCGTCACCCGCAGCGGCTACACGGGCGAGGACGGTTTTGAAATCTCCGTACCCGCCGCGCAGGCCGACACCCTGGCCCGCGCCCTGCTCGCGCAGCCCGGGGTTTTGCCCATCGGCCTGGGCGCCCGCAACTCGCTGCGGCTGGAGGCGGGCCTGTGCCTGTACGGCAACGACATCGACACCACCACCACCCCGCCCGAGGCGGCCCTGAACTGGGCCATCCAGAAGGTGCGCCGCACGGGCGGCGAGCGCGCCGGGGGCTTTCCGGGCGCGGACAAAGTGCTGGCGCAAATTGACAACCCGCCCAGCCTCACCCGCAAGCGCGTGGGCCTGGTCGCGCTAGAGCGCGTGCCCGTGCGCGAGCACACCGAACTGCAAAGCCCGCAAGGCGAAAAGATCGGCGAAGTCACCAGCGGCCTGCTGGCCCCCACGGTGAACGAGCCCATCGCCATGGGCTACGTCGCGCCCGCCTTTGCCGCCATCGGCACGCGCGTCAACGCCATCGTGCGCGGCAAGGCGGTGCCGATGGAAGTGCGCGCCCTGCCCTTCATCGCGCCGAACTACTTCCGTGGCTAAATCCGTTTTCTTTTCACTTTTTTCAGGAGCCTTCCCCATGACCGTCAAATTCTCCCAAGAGCACGAGTGGATCAACGCCGCCGACGCAGCCGCCGCCGTGGTCGGCATCACCGTCCACGCGCAGGACGCGCTGGGCGACGTGGTGTTCGTGGACCTGCCCGCCGTGGGCACAAGCTTCGCGCAGGGCGAGGTGGCAGGCGTGGTGGAGTCGGTGAAGGCTGCAGCAGACGTGTACATGCCTGTGTCTGGCGAGATCGTGGAAGTCAACGAAACCCTGCGCGCCGACCCGTCCCTCGCCAACACCGACCCGCTGGGCGCGGGCTGGTTCTTCAAGGTCAAGCTGTCCGACGCCAGCCAGCTCGACGCGCTGATGGACGAGACGGCCTATACCGCCTTTGCCGCAAACTCTTAAATTGATAGCTACTCGCGCTTTTCCATCAAGCGCTAGAGGCCAATTTCATTCATAAAGCCATGCCCACCCTAGAAGCCCTGGAAAACGCCGCCGAGTTCCAACCGCGCCACATCGGCATCAGCGCGCAAGACGAAGCCCACATGCTGTCGGCGATCGGCGAGGCCTCGCGCCGCGCTCTCATCGACTCCATCGTGCCGCGCTCCATCGCGCGCAGCAGCGCCATGGCCCTGCCCCCGCCCGCGACCGAAGCGGCGGCGCTGGCCGAGCTGAAAGCCATCGCGGGCAAGAACCAGCTGTTCAAGAGCTTCATCGGCCAGGGCTATTACGGCACGCACACGCCGGGCGTCATCCTGCGCAACATCCTGGAGAACCCGGCCTGGTACACGGCCTACACGCCCTACCAGGCCGAAATCTCGCAGGGCCGCATGGAAGCGCTGGTCAACTTCCAGACCATGGTGTGCGACCTGACGGGCATGCCCATCGCCAACGCCTCCATGCTCGACGAGGCCACGGCCGCCGCAGAGGCCATGACGCTGGCGCGCCGCTCCGTCAAGGCCCGGGGCAACGCCATCGTGGTGGGCGGCGACGCGCACCCGCAGACCATCGCGGTCATGCAGACCCGCGCCGCGCCGCTGGGCCTCGCCGTCAAGCTCGCCAACTCCGCCGCCGAGTGGGACGCCGCCATCGCCGCCGACGACTACTTTGCCGCCCTCATCCAGTACCCCGCCAGCAGCGGCTGGCTGATGGACTGGAGCGGCGAGGTGGACAAGATCCACGCCAAGGGGGCCGCCGCCATCTTCGCCGCCGACCTGCTGGCGCTGACGCTGCTCAAGACCCCGGGCGAAATGGGCGCCGACATCGTCGTGGGCACCACGCAGCGCTTTGGCATGCCCATGGGCGCGGGCGGCCCGCACGCCGCCTACATGGCCTGCCGCGACGAGTTCAAGCGCAGCATGCCGGGCCGCCTGGTGGGCGTGAGCGTCGATGCACACGGCCGGCCCGCCTACCGCCTGGCGCTGCAGACGCGCGAGCAGCACATCCGCCGCGAAAAGGCCACGTCCAACATCTGCACCGCGCAGGTGCTGCCCGCCGTGGTCGCCAGCATGTACGCGGTCTATCACGGCCCCGAGGGCCTGGCCCGCATCGCCCGGCGCGTGGCACGCTACGCCGCCATCCTGAGCCGGGGCCTGGCGCAACTGGGCTACGCCCCCACGCACCACGGCACGGCCTTCGACACCATCAGCCTGAAAACCGGCGACGCTACCGATTCGATAGCTGCTCGCGCCCGCCAGATGGGCGCAAACCTGCGAAAAGCCTGGGATGAATACCTGTGCATCTCGCTGGACGAAACCACCACGCGCGCCGACGTGGAGCTGGTCTGGAAGATTTTTGCCAAAGACGGCCAGGCGCTGCCCAGCATCGAGGCGCTGGACGATGGCACCGACCTCATCCCCGCCGCGCTGCGCCGCACCAGCCCCTACCTGACGCACCCGGTGTTCAACACCCACCACAGCGAGACGGCCATGCTGCGCTACATCCGCCAGCTCTCCGACAAGGATCTGGCGCTCGACCGCAGCATGATCCCGCTGGGTAGCTGCACCATGAAGCTCAACGCCACCAGCGAGATGATCCCCATCACCTGGCCCGAGTTCGCCCACGTGCACCCCTACGCCCCCGCCGACCAGCAGCAGGGCTACCGGCAGCTCGACGAGCAGTTGCGCGCCTGGCTGTGCGAGGCCACGGGCTACGCCGGCATCAGCCTGCAGCCCAACGCGGGCAGCCAGGGCGAATACGCGGGCCTGCTCGCCATCAAGGGCTGGCATGAGAGCCGGGGCGAGGCGCACCGCACCGTCTGCCTGATCCCCAGCAGCGCCCACGGCACCAACCCCGCCAGCGCGCAGATGGTGGGCATGCAAGTGGTAGTGACCAAGTGCGACGAGAACGGCAATGTGGACATGGCCGACCTGCAAGCCAAGTGCGAGCAGCACAGCGACAAGCTGGCCTGCGTGATGATCACCTACCCCAGCACGCACGGCGTGTTCGAGACGCAGGTGAAAGAGCTGTGCGCCCTCGTCCACCAGCACGGCGGGCGCGTGTACGTCGATGGCGCCAACATGAACGCCCTGGTCGGCGTGGCCGCGCCCGGTGAATTCGGCGGCGACGTGAGCCACCTGAACCTGCACAAGACCTTCTGCATCCCCCACGGCGGCGGCGGCCCCGGCGTGGGCCCCGTGTGCGTGGTGCAGGACCTCGTGCCCTTCCTGCCCGGCCAGGGCAAGGTCGGGGCCGTCAGCGCCGCGCCCCTGGGCAACGCCGCCGTGCTGCCCATCAGCTGGATGTACATCCGCATGATGGGCGCCGAGGGCCTGACCGCCGCGACCGAAGCGGCCATCCTCAGCGCCAACTACATCAGCGCGCGCCTGAAAGACCACTACCCCACGCTGTACGCATCCGCCAACGGCCACGTCGCGCACGAGTGCATCCTCGACCTGCGGCAACTCAAGGAAACCAGCGGCGTGATGGCCGAGGACGTGGCCAAGCGCCTGATCGACTACGGCTTTCACGCGCCCACGCTGTCCTTCCCCGTGCCCAACACGCTGATGGTGGAGCCGACCGAGAGCGAGACCCTGTTCGAGCTGGACCGCTTCATAGCCGCGATGATCGCCATCCGCGAGGAGGTCCGCCAGGTCGAGGCCGGCGTCTGGCCGCAGGACGACAACCCGCTCAAGAACGCCCCGCACACCGCCGAGAGCCTGCTCGCCGCCGAGTGGCCGCACCCCTACGCCCGCGAGGCCGCCGCCTACCCCGTACACGCCCTGCGCCAAACCAAGTACTGGAGTCCCGTGGGCCGCGTGGACAACGTGTATGGCGACCGCAACCTGTTCTGCAGCTGCGTGCCCGTGAGCGAGCTGGCCTGACTGTGCCGTGATGGGGCGTCTTACCCTACCGCCATGAGCCGCCCCGACCTGTCCTTCCTCGACCCCTTTGCCCCCCGGCCCGCCCAGCCCCCCGCGCAGGCCCCCGAGGGCCTGGCGGCCGAGCTGGAGATGCTGCGCTACAGCCAGGCCGTGGCCGAGAGCGCCTACGAGCGCTTCGAGGCGCTGTTCGCCAGCGTGCCGCTGGCCCTGATGGTGGTGGACGAGCACGACATGGTGGTGCAGGCCAACTCCATGGCGCACCGCTCCTTCCAGCCCACCGAGCGCGACCGCCCGCTCGCCGCGCTGATGCCCTTCGTGCGCGAGCAGGACGCGCAGCGCGTGCGCAAAGCCTTCGCCCAGGCCGAGGTCGAAGGCCGCGCCGAGGCCAAGGAGGTCGTGTTCACCATCAACGACGGGGCCCGCATCACGGGCGACCTGCACATCGCCCGCATCGAGGCCCCGCAGCCCAGCGGCCCGCCCCAGCCCCAGTACCTGTGCGCGGTGATCGACCAGGGCCCGCTGCTGGCCGAGCGCCAGGCGCTGCAGGAGCGCAACGCGCAGCTGCACGCCAGCGAGCGGCGGCTGGAGACCGTCATCAACTCCGCGCTGGACGCCATCATCTGCGTGGACCAGCACCAGCGCATCACCGTGTTCAACCCCACGGCGGCGGCGCTGTTCCAGTGCAGCGCCAGCGATGCGCTGGGCAGCACGCTCGACCGCTTTTTGCCCGACGCGGCCCAGGCCCTGGCGTTCGCGCAGCTCGCCACGCAGGCCCTGCTGGGCGAGATGACGGCGCTCACCGCGTCGGGCCGTGAACTGGCGGTGGAAGTCAGCGTCTCGTTCGAGCGCCACGCCGAGGGCGAGACCACCACCGTCTTCGCCCGCGACCTCACGGGCCGCAAGAAGGCCGAGGCACACCGCAACGAGCTGGAGGCGCAGCTGCGCGAGTCGCACAAGATGCAGGCCGTGGGCACCATGGCGGGCGGCATCGCGCACGACTTCAACAACATCCTGGGCGCCATCCTGGGTAACGTGGAGCTGGCCAAGGCCGACTGCGCTGCCGGTTCGCCCGTGCTGGAGAGCCTGCAGGAGATCGACAAGGCAGGCCGCCGCGCCCGCGACCTGGTGCGCCAGATCCTCACCTTCAGCCGCAACGAGGCGCCGCTGCGCGCCGCCGTGTCGCTGGCCGAGGTGGCGCACGACACCGAGCGCCTGCTGCGCGTCACCCTGCCCCCCGCCATCGCGCTGCACATGCAGCTGCCCGCCAGCCTTCCCCCCGTGCTGGCCGACGCCACGCAGGTGGAGCAGGCGCTGCTCAACCTGTGTACCAACGCCGTCCACGCCATCGGCGCCGAGCGCGGCAGCATCCACGTCGAGGCCGCCACGGTGCAGCCCGACCACCGGCTGGAAGAGCGGCTGGGCCTGGCCCCCGACACCGGCTACGTGGCCCTGACCGTGCGCGACACCGGCCCCGGCATGGACGCGGCCACGCAGGAGCGCATCTTCGAGCCCTTCTTCACCACCAAGCCCGTGGGCCAGGGCACGGGCCTGGGCCTGGCCGTGGTACACGGCGTGATGCGCACGCACGAGGGCGCCGTGGACGTACACAGCAGCCCCGGCCACGGCAGCCGGTTCACGCTGTACTTTCCGGTGGCAGAGGGCCCCGCGCAGCCCGCTGCCGCGCAGCAGCAACAGCAGCAGGCACAGGCAACCGCCGCCGAAGGCCGCAAGCGCCACGTGATGTACGTGGACGACGACCAGGCCCTGGTCTTCCTGGTGCAGCGCCTGCTGCGCCGCCGGGGCTACGAGGTCAGCGGCTACACCGACCCGCACGAGGCCACCGCCGCCCTGCGCGCCGCGCCGCAGGCCTACGACCTGCTCGTCACCGACTACAACATGCCGGGCTTCTGCGGCGTGGACCTGGTGCGCGAGGCGCGCAGCATCCGCCCCGGCCTGCCCGTGGCCCTGGCCTCGGGCTACGTCACCGCCGAGATCGAGCAGGCCGCCCTGGCCGAAGGCGCGCGCGCCCTCATCCACAAGCCCAACGACGTGGAAGAACTGTGCGCCACGGTGCAGCGGCTGGTCGCGGGCCATGACAGTTGAAGCCCTGCACGAGGACGCCGACCTGCTCGTGCTGTGCAAGCCCCCCGGCGTGCTGTGCGTGCCCGGCAGGGGGCCGGACAAGCAGGACGCCTTGAGCACCCGCGCCCAGCAGCGCTGGCCCGGCGCCCTCATCGTTCACCGCCTGGACCAGGCCACCTCGGGCCTCGTCCTCATGGCCCGCCACCCCGAGGCGCAGCGCCGCCTGGGCGATGCCTTTGCACAAAGGCAGATCGCCAAGCGCTACCACGCCATCGTGGCAGGCCGCCTGGGCGCGCCGGACGGCGCATGGCACACCATCGACCTGCCCATCGCCGCCGACTGGCCCCGCCGCCCCCTGCGCGTGATCGACCCCGTGAATGGCAAGCCCAGCCAGACCCGCTGGCGCGCGCTGGCCCATGACCAGGCCAGCGACACCACCCACGTCGAGCTGGAGCCCATCACAGGCCGCACGCACCAGCTGCGCGTTCACCTGTCCGCCGTGGGCCACCCGATCCTGGGCGATGCGCTGTATGGCGACGATGCCACCCGCCAGCGCGCGCCCCGGCTGCTGCTGCATGCCAGCGGCCTGGCCTTCGCGCACCCGGCCACGGGCGCGGCCATGGCGTTCGAATGGCCTGCGGATTTTTTAATGGTCAAAATGGCCTCCAGCGCTTGGCGGCCTCAAATCTGAAGTGCAACACCCCTTCAGAATTGAGACTCCCATGACAAAGAACACCTACGAACAACTGAGCGAGATGGAGCGCCATGCGATAGCGCTGGGGCTACAGCAAAAGC
>NZ_JASGDA010000039.1:0-13015 GCF_047607405.1 Acidovorax sp.
GCGGCACCGCCGCGCTGCCGGGGCGCGAGGCCGAGTTCCGCGCGGGCATCGCCCAGGCGCTGCGCTATGCCGACGCGCTCGACTGCCCGCGCGTCCACGTGCTCTCGGGCGTCGTGCCGCCCGGCGCGCAGCGCGATGCGCTCCAGGCCCAGTGCGTTGCCAACCTGCGCTGGGCCGCCGCCGAGGCCGCGCGCGCGGGGCGCGAGATCCTCATCGAGCCCATCAACCCGCGCGACGTGCCGGGCTACTTTTTGAACCGGCAGGACGAGGCGCACGCGCTGCTCGACGCCGTGCAGGCCCCCAATGTGAAGGTGCAGATGGACCTGTACCACTGCCAGATCGTGGAAGGCGACGTGGCCGCCAAGCTGCGCCGGTACCTGCCCACGGGCCGCGTGGCCCACATCCAGATCGCGGGCGTGCCCGAGCGGCACGAGCCCGACCAGGGCGAGCTGCACTACCCCTACCTGTTCGGCGTGATCGACGCGCTGGGCTACGGCGGCTGGGTGGGCTGCGAATACCGGCCCGCAGCGGGTACCACGCAAGGGCTGGCCTGGCGCGACCGCCTGTAGCGACAGGGCCGCCGCTGCCGCAGAAAGACTGACGCTGCGCAAGAACCCGTGCGATCGGGCCGGTTATCCTAGCCAGACTTCACTGCGCCCAGCCCTACATGCCGCTCTCACTCGACGTGCCCACCATGCTGCTGATGACGGCAGCGGCGTCCCTTGCCATGGCGGGCGCGCTGGCGGCGGTGCGGCCCGAGCGGCGCGAAGGCATCGGCCTGTGGGCGCTGGGGCTGGTGCTGCACACCATCACCTACGTGCTCTTCACCCTGCGCGGCAAGGTGCCCGACTGGGCGAGCATCGTGCTCGCCAACATGCTGCTGTCGTGTACCTTCGCGCTGGTGCTGGCCGCCGTGCATCAATTCCAGGGGCGCGCCTTGCCGTGGTGGCGCATGCTGGTGCCGGTGGTGGTCATGACCGTGCTGTACGCCGTGTACATCGACGACTACCGCATGCGCCTCATGATCGCGGGGGTGGTGCCGCCGGTGCAGCTCGGCCTGGCGCTGTGGTCGCTGTGGGTGGGGCCGCACCGGCCCGCGCAGCGGCGCGGCGCCGCCATGTTCTCCGCGGGCCTGGCGCTGCAGGTGCTGCTGCTGGGGGTGCGCGGCGTGGCAGCCGCCACCTACGCCATCCCGGTCGAAGGGCTGATGCACGGCAACCTCACGCAGTCCTTTACCTTCATGGCGGCGTTCATGGTGGTCATCTTCTCGTCGCTGGGCTTCATCCTCATGACCAAGGACCGGGCGGACGCCGACAACCGCTACTTCGCCGGGCACGACGCGGTCACCGGCGTGGCCAACCGGCGCGCCCTGCTGCTGGCGCTGGACCGCGACGTGGCGCGCGCCGTGCGCACGGGCGAGTGGTATTCGCTGCTGATGCTGGACATCGACCACTTCAAGGACGTGAACGACACCCACGGCCACCGCGCGGGCGACCGGGTGCTGGGCCACGTGGCCGCCACGCTGTGCGCGCGGCTGCGGGCGCAGGACCTGGTGGGCCGCTACGGCGGCGAGGAGTTCCTGGTGCTGCTGCCCGGCACGCCGCTGGACGGCGCGGTCGAACTGGCCGATGCGCTGCGCGCCGCCGTAGCGCAAACGCCCTGCATGCACGAGGGCCATGCCATCCCCGTCACGGTGAGCGTGGGCGCAAGCGGCGCGCGCCTGGCGCCCGGCGCGCATTGGGACCCGCTGCTCCAGGCCGCCGACCAGGCCCTCTACGCCGCCAAGAGCGCGGGCCGCAACCGGGTCGAGGCCACCGCGCCAAAGTGACATACTTGTTTCTCCATCCATTTGCCCCCACGGAGGATCCGCCATGAACGCCCGCCTGCCCACCGCCGTGCTCGACTCCGCCCTGGCCCTGGAGAGGGTCAGCCAGGCGTGGGACGGCGACATCGTGCGCCAGCTCACCGACTACATCGCCATCCCCGCCAAGTCGCCCACCTTCGCCGCCGACTGGGCCGAGCAGGGCCTGCTGGACACCGTGGTGCGCAACGCCGCCACGTGGATCGAGGCGCAGAAGGTCGCGGGCCTGACGCTCGACATCGTGCGCCTGGAAGGCCGCACCCCCGTGCTGTTCTTCGAGATCGCCGCAACGCAGAGCGGCAGCACCGACACGGTATTGATGTACGGCCACCTCGACAAGCAGCCCGAGTTCTCCGGCTGGCGCAACGACCTCGGCCCCTGGACGCCCAAGTACGAGGACGGCAAGCTCTACGGCCGTGGCGGCGCGGACGACGGCTACGCCGCCTACGCCAGCATCGCCGCCGTGCAGGAACTCAAGCGCCAGAACGTACACCACCCGCGCATCGTCGGCCTCATCGAAACCTGCGAGGAAAGCGGCTCGGGCGACCTGCCCGCCTACATCGCCGCGCTCAAGCCCCGCATGGGCAACGTGGCCCTGGTCGTGTGCCTGGACTCCGGCGCGGGCAACTACGACCAGCTGTGGCTCACCACCAGCCTGCGCGGCATGGCGGCGGGCACGCTCAAGGTGCAGATCCTCACCGAAGGCATCCACTCCGGCGACGCCTCGGGCCTCGTGCCCTCGTCCTTTCGCATCATGCGCCAGGTGCTCGACCGGCTCGAAGACAGCGCCACGGGCCGCCTGCTGCCCGGCAGCTTCCACTGCGAGGTGCCCGCCGACCGCCTCGCGCAAGCGCGCGCCACCGCCGCCATCCTGGGCGACGAGGTCTATAAGCGCTTCCCGTGGGCGCACTACGACTGTGGCGGCGCCACCACCTTCGCCCTGCCCACCACCACCGACCCCGTGCAGGCCCTGCTCAAGCGCACCTGGGAACCCACGCTCAGCGTGACCGGCGCGGACGGCTTCCCCGCCCTGCAGGACGCAGGCAACGTGCTGCGCCCCTACACCGCCTTCAAGCTCAGCCTGCGCCTGCCCCCGCTGGTGGACGCCGCCCAGGCCGTGCAGGACCTCAAAACCCTGCTGGAAGACAACGCCCCCTACCAGGCCCGCGTCACCTTCGAGCCCGGCGGCGCCGCCACCGGCTGGAACGCGCCCAGCACCACGCCGTGGTTCGAGCAGGCGCTCAACCAGGCATCGCAGGCCCACTTTGGCGCGCCCTGCGGCTACATCGGCCAGGGCGGCACCATCCCGCTCATGAACATGTTGAGCGAGGGCTTTCCCACCGCGCAGATGATGGTCTGCGGCGTGCTCGGCCCCAAGAGCAACGCGCACGGCCCCAACGAATTCCTGCACGTGCCCTACGCCAAGAAGCTCACCGCGTCGGTTGCCCACGTCATCGCCGCCATGGCCAAGCAGGGCGCAACTGCCTGAGCCGCTGCGCGAAATGCCTGAAGTCACCCTCACCACCTTCACCGCCGCCGACGGCGAGAACCTCGCCGTGCAGGACTGGCCCCTGCCTCCGGCAGCACCCCGGCGCGGCACCGTGCTCATCGTCCATGGCCTGGGCGAGCACGTGGGCCGCTACGGCCCCGTGGCCCACCGCCTGAACGCATGGGGCTTTGCCGTGCGCGGCTACGACCAGTACGGCCACGGCGAATCGGGCGGCCCGCGCGGCGGCCTCACCACCGACACGCGCCTGCTCGACGACCTGGCCGACATGGTGGACGCCACCCGCGCCCGCATGCCCGCGGGCGAGCCCTTGGTGCTGCTGGGCCACAGCATGGGCGGCCTGGTGGCGGCGCGCTTCGTGTCCATGAACCTGCGCCCGGTGGACGCGCTGGTGCTCTCGTCCCCCGCGCTGGACCCCGGCCTGAGCGCCGTGCAGAAGCTGCTGCTGGCCACCCTGCCCCGCATCGCGCCCAACCTGCGTGTGGGCAACGGGCTGGATGCGCAGTACCTCTCGCACGACGCCGCCGTCTGCGCCGCCTACCGGGCCGACCCGCTGTGCCACGACCGCATCAGCGGTCGGCTGGCGCGCTTCATCGCCGAGGGCGGCCCCGCCACCGTGGCCCGCGCCGCCCACTGGGGCGTACCCACGCTGCTGATCTGGGCGGGCGACGACCGCCTGGTCAACCCCGCAGGCAGCAGCGCCTTCGCCGCCGCCGCGCCCAAGGCGGTGGTGCAGGCGCATTGCTTCGGGCCCCTGTTCCACGAAATCTTCAACGAAAGCCCCGAACTGGCCGCGCCGGTGTTCGACATGCTGCGCCAGTGGCTGGTGCAGCGGCTTCCAGAGAAGTTATAAGCCAAATTGGCCTCTAGCGCTTATCCAGCAAGCACTAGCAGCTATTAATCCAGGAGCAATCTTCTGGCGCCTTCAGGCATCAAGCGCTGGCAACGGCGCGTTTTTCGAGAATCTCGAACGCGGGCAGCGTCTTGCCTTCCAGCACTTCCAGAAAGGCGCCGCCGCCGGTGGAGATGTATCCCACCTGTTTTTCGATGCCGTATTTGGCGATGGCCGCCAGGGTGTCGCCGCCGCCTGCGATGCTGAAGGCGGGTGATTCGGCGATGGCCTGGGCGATCTGGCGCGTGCCGTTCTCGAACGCGGCGAACTCGAACACGCCGACCGGGCCGTTCCAGACGATGGTGCCTGCGGACTTGAGCTGCGCGGCCAGGCGGGCGGCGGTTTCGGGGCCGATGTCCAGGATCAGGTCGTCCTCGGCCACGTCGGCGGCCTTTTTCACGGTGGCGGGCGCGTCGGCGGCGAATGCCTTGGCAGTGACCACGTCGGTGGGGATGGGCACCTCGGCGCCGCGCGCCTTCATCGCGTCGATGACGGCCTTGGCCTCATTCACCAGATCGGGTTCGGCCAGGCTCTTGCCGATGGGCAGGCCCGCCGCCAGCATGAAGGTGTTGGCGATGCCGCCGCCCACGATGAGCTGGTCCACCTTGTCGGCCAGGCTTTTCAGGATGGTGAGCTTGGTGGACACCTTGGAGCCCGCCACGATGGCGGCCAGCGGGCGCTGCGGCTGGGCCAGCGCGCGGGTCAGCGCGTCGATCTCGGCGGACAGCAGCGGCCCGGCGCAGGCGATGGGCGCGTACTGCGCGATGCCGTAGGTCGTGCCCTCGGCGCGGTGGGCGGTGCCGAAAGCGTCGTTCACGAAGATGTCGCACAGGGCGGCGAGCTTGCGGGCCAGGTCGTCCTTGTTCTTCTTCTCGCCCACGTTCAGGCGGCAGTTCTCCAGCAGCACGACCTGGCCGGGGGCGACGGTGACGCCGTTCACCCAGTCGGCAACCAGGGGCACATCGCGGCCCAGCAGTTCGGACAGGCGCTGGGCGACGGGGGCGAGCGAGTCCTCGGGCTTGAATTCGCCCTCGGTGGGGCGGCCCAGGTGGCTGGTCACCATCACCGCCGCGCCCGCGTCCAGCGCCATGCGGATGCAGGGGACGGATGCGCGGATGCGCGTGTCTTCGGTGATGCGGCCGGCGTCGTCCTGCGGCACGTTCAGGTCGGCGCGGATGAAGACGCGCTGGCCTTGGGCCTTGCCCTGGGCGCACAGGTCGGAGAAACGAAGGATGTTCATGGCAGAGGCTTGAAGAATGAAGCCCGCCATTTTAAGGAGCGCCCTACCAGCCCCAGGCGACGTGCAGCGGCAGATAGACCGCCATGCCGACCACGATGGTGCCCAGGATGCCCCGGCGCCAGAAGTAGTAGGCGCTGGCGCACAGCACGGCGGGCAGGCGCGCGTCCATCCAGGTGGTGATGAGTGCGCCCTGGGTCATCAATATCTCCGGCGCGATGACGGCGGTCAGCGCCGCCAGGGGCGCGTATTTCAGGCCGCGCTTGAGCCAGTCGGGCAGCGGCACCTCGCGTTCGGGGATCATGAAGAAGGCGCGCGAGATGACGGTGATGACGGCCAGGCCCAGGATGGCGATGGCGGGCGTTATCCAGTCCCAGTTCATGGGTGTCATGGGTGCTCCTCCTCGCGCAGCGGCACTTCGTCGCCTGCGGCCACGCGGCGCTTTTCCTCGGGCGGCAGCGTGGCCTTGGGGGGCACCAGCACCACGTCGGGGGGCTGGCGATGCTTCTCCAGCGCCTCGATGAGCAGGCCCACGGCCACGGCGGCGGCGATGGCCACCAGGATGTTGAGCTTGAGCGGCAGCGCAAAGGCCGCGATGGCCGCCGTGGCCGCCACGCCCGCCGCCAGCCAGGTGGCCCGGTCGAACAGCAGCGACAGCAGCACGCCCACCAGCGCCAGCACGCCCGCAAAGCCCAGGCCCCACGACAGCGGCACCGCGTTGGCCAGCACGATGCCAACCATGGACGCCCCCTGCCATGCCAGCCAGTTGGTGGCCGCCGCGCCCCAGAAGTACGGCACCTGCTCGGGCTGCGGGCGCTGTTCGGGAAAGCGCTGCATGAAGGCCACGTAGATCACGTCCCCGCTGAAGTAGCCGATGGCCAGGCGCTGGCGCAGCGGCAGGTGCGCGAAGTAGCTGCGCCACATGCTGCTGAAGATGACGAAGCGCAGGTTGACGCAGCTCGCGGTGAGCCAGATCACCCACAGCGGCGCGCCCGCCGCCAACAGCGGGACGACGGCCAGTTGCGCGCTGCCCGCATAGACGAGGAGCGACATGAGCACGGCCAGTCCCACCGGCATGCCGCTCTTGACCATGACCACGCCGGTGACGAGGCCCCAGGCGCCGATGCCCACGGACGTGCCCGCCAGGTCTGCCATGGCCATGCGGAACGCGGGGTGGCGCGCCGTGCGGGCGATGGGTGCGGCGCGGCTCATGCGGATGGGTTTCCCAGCACCATGCCGGGTTCCAGGGCAAAGCCGCGCAGAAAGTCCGCCGCCGCCAGCCGCTTGCCGCCCGCGCGCTGCAGCGTGGTCAGGCGCAGCGCGCCCTCGCCGCAGGCGACGGTGACGCCTTTGTCGTTTACAAGCAAAATCTGCCCGAAGCGCTTATCTGGCAAGCACGAGTAGCTATCAATTTCGTAGCTCCAGACCTTGATGGTTTCACCGCCGCACTCGGTGCTGGCGCCGGGGAAGGGGTCGAACGAGCGGATGCGCTGGCCGATCAGGGCGGCGGGCTGCGACCAGTCGATGGCGGCCTCGTGCTTCTCGATCTTGTGGGCGTAGGTCACGCCATCGGCAGGCTGCGGCACGGGGCGCAGCGTGGCGTGCTCGCGCAGTGCCTGCACGATCAGGCGCCCGCCCAGGTCGGCCAGCTTGTCGTGCAGCGTGGCCGTGGTGTCGGCGGGGGCGATGGGCAGGCGCTCGGCCAGCAGCATGGCGCCTGTGTCCAGGCCCGCGTCCATCTGCATGATGGTGACGCCGGTCTGCACATCGCCCGCCTCGATGGCGCGGTGGATGGGCGCGGCGCCGCGCCAGCGCGGCAGCAGGCTGGCGTGGATGTTGAGGCACCCCAGGCGAGGCAAATCCAGCACCCACTGCGGCAGGATGAGGCCGTAGGCGGCCACGACCATCACGTCGGCCTGGGCCGCCAGCAACGCATCGCGCGCGGCAGCGGCTTCGTCGGGGTACTTGCCGTCCAGGCGCAGGCTGCGCGGCTGGGCCACGGGGATGCCGTGGGCCTGGGCGCACTGCTTGACGGGGGACGCCTGCAGCTTCATGCCGCGCCCGGCGGGGCGGTCGGGCTGGGTCAGCACCAGCGGCACGGTGAAGCCCGCGTCCAGCAGGCGCTGCAGCGCCACGCGGGCGAAGTCGGGCGTGCCCGCAAAAATGACTCTCATCGATCGATCAGCCAATCAGTCGCGCGGTTCTTTGACGTTCGGCAGCTCGTCGGTGAACAGCACCAGGCGCACCACGCCCTGCCGATCCACGTGGACGTGGGCCAGGCGCGGGTCGGAGAGCTGGCGGAAGCGGTAGGTCCAGATGTCGCCGTCGAAGCGCGCCACGCGCTCCACGCGCAGGGGCGGGCCGAAGGTGCGCTGCACGTCGGCCAGCGTCCACACGCCGACGGGGATGGCCTCGAAGCGCGTCTGCGTCAGCACCTGCTCGTTGCGCACCAGGCGGTCGCTGGCGTCGAAGTCGAGGTTGTACGCCGCGAAGCCCGCCGGGAGTTGGGAGTACAGCAGCCGCTGGCCCGACTGCAGCGGGATGGTGGCGGTGGGCGGCCCCAGGCGCGCCAGCACCTCGGCGCGCGGCGTGCCGGGCTTTTCGCTGGAAACCAGGGCGCAGCCCGGCAGCAGCAGGGCGGCCAGCGCCAGGCACAGCGCGAGTGCCGCGGCCTTCATGCGCGCGCTCCGCGCTGCTGCTTGAGTAGCTTGGTCTTGATGCGGTTGCGCTTGAGCGGCGAGAGGTATTCCACGAACACCTTGCCCAGCAGGTGGTCCATCTCGTGCTGGATGCACACGGCCAGCAGGCCGTCGGCCTCGATGACGCGCGGCTGGCCGTGCTCGTCCAGCGCGCGCACGTGGACGGCGTCGTGGCGCTCCACGCCGTCGTAGATGCCGGGCACGGACAGGCAGCCTTCGTCGTTGACGTGCTTTTCGGCGCTGGCCCAGACGATCTCGGGGTTGATCAGCACCAGGGGCTGGTTGCGCTCCTCGGACACGTCGATGACGATCAGGCGCTCGTGTACGTCCACCTGGGTGGCGGCCAGGCCGATGCCGTGGGCGTCGTACATGGTCGCCAGCATGTCGGATGCCAGCGCCCGGATGCGCTCGTCCACGACCTCGACGGGGCGGGCGACCTTGTGCAGGCGGGGGTCCGGGTAACAGAGAATGGGAAGAATTGCCATGAATGCAGCCTGAAGATGTCGCTATTTTCGCCACTTTCGTCGGCTGCCGCAGCACGGCAAGCCAATAATCGTTGCCGAATCAAGGGCTTGAGCAGAGAATCTAAGAAGCTTTGTAACGTATTTATGCTGCGCGGTAAAAGCGCGGCGCCAGCGAGGGGGGCGTTTCCCAATGCATGAGAAAAGGAACAACATGACGGCATTCACCAGCGTGCGGCGGACCGCCCTGGGCGCGCTCACCATCATCGCTGGCGCCATCCTGGTTGTCGCACCCGCCCAGGCGCAGAACTATCCCATTACCCCCCACCAGCGCGCCACGGCGCAGCAGGTGTCGGAGCGCGGCGTGCCCCTGTCCGAACTGGCGCCGAACGCGCCCGACACCTACACCGTGCAGCGTGGCGACACGCTCTGGGGCATCTCGGGCATGTACCTCAAGCGCCCCTGGCGCTGGCCCGAGCTGTGGGGCATGAACCTCGAAGCCATCCGCAACCCGCACCTGATCTTTCCGGGCCAGACGCTGTACCTGGACAAGAACGGCGGCTATGCCCGCCTGCGCACCACGCCGCCCGGCGCTGCCGCTGACGGCCAGACCGTGCGCGTCTCGCCCCGCACGCGCACCGACAGCCTGGCGGACACGGCCCTGCCCACGCTCAAGACCCACCTGATCGAGCCCTTCCTGGTCGAGCCCCTGGTGGTGGATGCCGACGAGCTGCGCCGTGCGCCCCGCATCGTCGCCACCACCGAAGAGCGCGTGCTGATGGCCAGCGGCGACCGGGCCTACGTGCGTGGCGACGCCGCGTCGCCCCTGCGGGCCGAGGCCGGGGCGCCGCGCTTCTTCCGCGTGTTCCGCGATGCCGTGGCCCTCAAGGACCCCGTGAGCGGGGAAATCCTGGGTTACGAGGCCCAGTACCTGGGCAAGGCCGAACTGGTGCGCGGCGAGTCCCTGGAGGAAACCGACGACGGCAAGGGCGGGCGGGTTGCCGAATACGTGCCCGCCACCGTCGCTCTGTCGGCAGCCAAGGAAGAAATCCGCGCTGGCGACCGTCTCCTGCCCGCACCCGGGCGCGCCTTCGTCAGCTACACCCCGCGCGCTCCCGGCATCGAGGTGGATGCGCGCGTCGTGTCCATCTACGGCAGCTCCGCAGTGGCGTACGCCGCGCAAAACCAGGTCATTGCGATCAACAAGGGCGCCCAGGACGGCATCGAGCCGGGCCAGGTCCTGTCGGTGCGGACCAACGGCTCGCGCATCAAGGACTCCACCGACGAGGCCAAGGCCACCATCAAGCTGCCCAGCGAGAGCAACGGCACCGCCATGGTGTTCCGCACCTTCGACCGCGTGTCCTACGTCCTGCTGCTGGAGATTCGCAACGGCGTGCGCGTGGGCGACCGCCTGGTGAACCCCGAGTAAGGCCCCGTCGCCCCAGGCCGCCGCGCCGTTTTGCCGAATGGACCGCGACGAGCTTGGCGCCTGGCTGCGCTTGACGCTCTCCCCGGGCGTGGGCAACGGCACCGCGCGCAGCCTGCTGGCCCGCTTCGGCCTGCCGCAAGCCATCTTTGACCAGACCGAGGCGGCGCTGCTGCACTGCGTGACGCCCGCCCAGGCGCGCGCGCTCACCGCCGTTCCCGACAACTGGCAGGCCCTGCTGGACACCACCTGGCAGTGGCTGGCCGACGCCCGCCCCGAAGGGCCCGCGCGGGCCATCGTGGCGCTGGGCGACCGCCGGTATCCGCCACTGCTGCTGGAGACGCAAGACCCGCCGCTGCTGCTGTACCTCATGGGGCCTGCGCGGCTGCTGGACGCCAACCCCTTCCCCACGGGCCTCTGCCTGGCCGTGGTGGGCAGCCGCAACCCCACGGCGCAGGGCGCGGAAAACGCCCGGCATTTCTCCCGGGCGCTGCAGGGCGCGGGCCTCACCATCGTGTCGGGGCTGGCGCTGGGCGTGGACGCTGCCGCGCACGAGGGCGCCCTGGACGCCGCGACCGATGGCGCCGCAGCAGCCACCATTGCCGTGGTGGGCACAGGGCTGGACCGCGTCTATCCCCGCAAGAACCTGGGCCTGGCGCACCGCATCGCGGCGCGCGGGCTGCTGGTCAGCGAATACCCGCTGGGTACGCCGCCGCTGCCCGCCAACTTTCCCAAGCGCAACCGCATCATCTCGGGGCTGTCGCAGGGCACGCTGGTGGTCGAGGCGGCGCTGGCCTCCGGCTCGCTGATCACGGCCCGGATGGCGGCCGAGCAGGGCCGCGAGGTGTTCGCCATTCCCGGCTCCATCCACGCGCCCCAGTCGCGGGGGTCCCATGCGCTGATACGCCAGGGGGCCAAGCTCGTCGAAACCGCGCAGGACATCCTGGAAGAACTGTGCCTGCCCGCCCCGGCGCAGGACGGCGGCAGCGCGGCACCGGCGGGCCCGCCGGAAAGCCCGCTGTTGCAAGCCCTGGGCTTCGACCCGATGGGCATCGATGCGCTGGTGGCGCGTACCGGGTGCGATGCGGCATCGCTGCAGGTGCAATTGCTGGAGCTGGAGCTGGACGGCCATGTGGCGCGCCTGCCAGGTGGCCTGTTCCAGCGCGTGGCGGGTGCCTGATTGCTATGAATTAGATAGCTGCTGGCGCTTATCCCATAAGCGCTGGGGGCCAAAAAGACCCATAAAAATCAATCCAGCAGCCGCTCGGGATTGGCATCCAGCTTGGCCAGCGCGTCGCGCGTGGCGCGCACCGTGAGCCCCTCTTCGTCCTGCGCCACGAGCAGGCCGGCCTGCAGGTACGCGGCCAGGCGGTGCAGCTGGATCAGGTAGCTGCTGCCGTCCACGGCGGCGAACAGGTGCAGCTGCTTGCGCTGGCTCTGCCAGACGTACTGCACCTGGGCGGACGCGCCGTTGTGGTCCAGCGTGTACCAGGTGCCGGGCCGCAGTTCCTGGGCCCAGGCCACCATGGCGTCCTGCACGGGCGCGCCGTTGTCGGCGATCACGTGGATGGACGATGCGTCGATGCCCAGCATCATCTCGATGTTGTCGGCGTTGAGCGGCATGTCGCCCAGCGTGGCGTCGCTGATGTAGTCCTCCAGGTTCGCCAGGCGCTTGGCCATGGCGTCGATGTGCGCCTGGGGAATGGATGCGGTCTTGGACAGGAAGGCGTCGGTCAGCGTGTCGGTGAGCACCTTGATCTGCGCGTCCTGCGCCGGGCCCTTCACGCCCAGGCTGTCCAGCCCCTTGCGCAGGCGCTCCAGCAGGCCGGGCAGGTTCTGGATGACCTGGGTGCGGTCGGCGCGGTGGGGCTTGGCGCTGGCGGCCCAGACCAGGTCGGCGGCGGTGCGCTTGAAGGCGACGGTGTCGGCGTGCTGCGGGCCCTCGCGCACGGCGGACAGGGCCAGCACCTCGGCCCAGGTCTTGAACAGAAAGTCGCGGATCTCGTCGCGCACCGGCATGTCCTTGAGCATGTTGCGCAGCTCGATGGTGTACTGGATGGCCAGCGTTTCCTTCTGCTCCACCTGCTGCGCCACGCTCACGATCTTGGAGGTGGCCTGCTTCTCGGTGAGGAACTTGGCGAGGAATTTCTCGAATTCATCGTGGACGAGTTGGAACACCCGCCGCCCCGTCTCGGGGTACTGCTCGATCACCTGCACCACGCGGCGGATCTCGGCCTCCAGCGCGCTGCCGTTGATGCTGGTGGCGTCAAAGCCCAGCACGCAGGCGCCCATGCGGTCGATGAGCTGGCGCGCGGGGTGGTCCAGGTTGCTGAAGAACTCGGGCTCGGCCAGCGCCACACGCAGAACGGGCACCTGCAGCCGCGCAAACCACACGCGCACGGCGGGCGGTATGCGGTCTTCGGCCAGGATGCTCTGGAACATCAGCGCCACCACTTCGATGATGGCCTTCTCGCCCGCCGTGGAAGCCTTCTTCTTGAGTTCGGTGGAGCGTTCGCGCACGGTGCCCGCGAGCTGCACCACGGCGGCGGGGCTGTAGTCCTCGGTCAGCGTGGCGACGCTGCTGTAGTACGTATCCGCCTGCACGCGGTGGGCCGACAGCGCGTGGGCCAGCGCAGCCGATGCCGGTGGGGCGTTGATCATGTCGAAGCCCGTCGCGGGCTGCGTCAGCAGCTTGCGCAACTGGCCCATGACGCCCTGGGCGCGCTGCCGGGCGCGGGCCAGGGGCGTCATGCCCGTGGCGAAACCGGCGTGCATGCCCTGCGGCGCATGCCCTGCCGACGGGTGCATGCGCTGTGGCGGGTACGGGTGGCCGCCGCCCATGGGTCGGCTGGGCATGCCCAGGCCGCCGCCGCTGTGGCCGCCGCGCGGCACGGCGGTGGCCGCCAGCGCGTCGCGGCTCTGGGCCAGCGCC
>NZ_JASGDA010000040.1:0-48771 GCF_047607405.1 Acidovorax sp.
CCGACCGCCTGCGCGCCCAGGTCGCCGCCGACCGCCGCACAGCCCGCCCGCAGCAGCCCGCCCGCGAGCGCCGACGCTTTCTGGCCGGGGGCTTTGCCGTGGCCAGCGTCGCCGCCGTGGCCACCACCGTCGGCTGGCTGGGCTGGCAGCACATACAGGCACAGCCCGTGTTCCAGCACGCCTTCAGCACCCGCGCCGGGCAACTGACCAGCGTGACCCTGCCCGACGGCTCCACCCTGCGGCTGGACACGGCCACCGCGCTGCAAGCGACCTTCTGGCGCCACCGGCGCGAAGTCCGGCTCACCGAAGGCCAGGCCCTGTTCACCGTCGCCGCCGACGCCGCGCGGCCCTTCCACGTCACCGCCGGGGGCGTGCGCGTGACCGTCGTCGGCACGCGCTTTTCGGTGCGCCTGACGCCCGGCATCGCAGGGCGCGAAGGGGTCGAGGTGGAAGTGGCCGAGGGCCGCGTGCGCGTGGGTGCAGACGTGAGTGCAGGTGCGCCCGCGCCGCAGGATGCCGCTGGCCAGGGCCAGGCGTTCGAGCTGGCCGCAGGCCAGCGCATCGTCTTCGACCCCCAGGGGCGCCAGCCCGTGCTGGGCACCGTCGCGCCCGAGGCCGTGGGGGGCTGGCGCACCCTGCAACTGAGCTTCAGCGACGTGCCCCTGCGCCAGGCGCTGGCCGAAATCGAGCGCTACCGCAGCCTGGGCATCGCCGCCATCGACCCCGCTGCCGCCGAGCTGCGCCTGTCCGGCACCTTCGACCCGCGCGACCCCGCCGCCACCCGCCGACTGCTGGCCGCCAGCCTGCCCATCCGGTTCGCACCACAAGGCAGCGGCTGGCAGGTGCTGGCCGCCGCCCGCTGACCCCGCCCGCCCTTTGGGCTTAAAAAAAACGGCCCGCCTATCCGGCAAACGCCAGCCTCGCGCGTTTACACATGAACACGAAGCATTCGCAATCTTGTTCATGGAGCCTCTCTTTATGTCTTGCCTTCTGTCGCGGCCCGCGCCGCTCGTCCTGGCCCTGTCGCTCGCGTTCGGCGCGGGCCCGCTGTGGGCACAGGCCCCTGCCGCCGATGTGGCGCGCCCCATCAGCATCCCGGCCCAACCCTTGGGCGACGCACTCAACACCTGGGCGCGCCAGGCTGGCATGCAGGTGGCGGTGCCGCAGGCGCTGGTGGCGGGCAAGCAGGCGCCCGCCGTCTCGGGCAGCCTGACGCCCCGGCAGGCGCTCGACCGCCTGCTGGCGGGCAGCGGGCTGGTGGCGCGCGTGGAGGGCACGGCGGTGATCGTGCAGCAGGCCCCGCCCGCGCCGACTTCCGGCGCAGCCGTGCTGGACGAGGTGCAGGTGACGGCGCAGGCCGAGAGCGGCGGTACGACCGAAGGCACGGGCTCTTTCACCACCCGCACCATGTCCAGCGCCACGCACCTGCCGCTGACGATGCGCGAGACGCCGCAGTCGGTGACGGTGCTCACCAGCGCCCGCATCGAGGCCGACAACCTGGTGGACATGGTCGATGTCGCCGCTGCCGTGCCGGGGCTGTCGCTCCAGTCCAGCGAGGTTCGCCCTGTGCTGGAGTCGCGTGGCTACATCATCGAAAGCGTGACGCAGGACGGTATCGCCACCCCCTACGACTGGTATTTCGGCGACTCGCTGGGCAACCTTGCCATGCAGGATCGCGTGGAAGTGGTGCGGGGCGCGACGGGCCTGATGCAGGGGGCTGGCAACCCGTCCGGCGCCATCAACATGGTGCGCAAGCGGCCCACGCACACCTGGCAATTCAAGGCATCGACCAGCGTCGGCAGTTGGGACGATTACCGGCTGATGGCCGACGTGAGCGGCCCTCTGACGGAAGATGGCCGCATACGCGGCCGCGTGGTCGGCCATGCCCAGAAAGCCGGGGGCCACTACGACAAGGCATTCAATGACAAAGGGCTGGGCTATGCCACGGTCGACATCGACCTGACCCCGCGCACCACCCTCAACGTCGGCTACTCCAACCTGTATTCCAACAAGAACCTGAGCTGGGGCGGTTTGCCGACCGACTACGGATTCCATCCCCTTGACCTGCCGCGCTCGACCTTCGTCGGAACGGACTGGGAATACAACAAGAACAAGGTCAACACCTTCTATGCCAGTCTGGCGCACGATTTCGGCCAAGGCTGGAACCTGAATTTCAATGGCACTTACGCGGACGCCAGCTATGACCTGCTGGCGACCTATCTGATTCCAACGCCGGATGCCGGCGGATACGGGCATGCGTGGTGGGCAACGCAATCGTCGCGCAAGCAAAAGGCCGCCGACCTCAAGGTGTCCGGCCCCGTGTCATGGTTCGGGCGCAAGCATGATCTGGTGGTCGGCGCCACACTCAACCATCAGCAAGGGCGCATCGCGGAGTGGTTCGGAGGCTGGGACGCGCCGTTGACCAGCGGCGTCGATCTGGCGACCTGGAACCATGCCGCCCCCCGGCCAGACCTCAGCAGCACAAGCCCCTTGCTGACGAACTATGCGACAAGCTACAAGCAGGACAGCCTCTATTCCGCTGGCAAGTTCAACCTGACCGGCACGCTGGACTTGATCCTGGGCGCACGGCTGGACTGGTACAAGCGCACCGACACCCAGGGGGGCGAGCCCTATTCGGCGCACCGGCATCTGCTCAAGTACGGGGGGTTGACGTGGAAGTTCGCGGACAACCATTCGGCCTACGTGAGCTACACGGACGTGTTCCAGCCGCAGAACGTGCGTGACCTGAGCGGCAGCGTTCTGCCTCCCAAAGTCGGCCAGAACTACGAGATCGGCGTGAAGGGTGAATACCTGGGCGGTGCGCTCAACGGGAGCATTGCGCTGTTTCGTATGAATGAGAGCAACCGGGCCGTCTATCTGAGCGACCAAAGCGCCTGCACCATTGCGCCTCAGGTGTGCTTCGCTGCGGCCGGCCTGGTGCGCACCGATGGGGTGGATGTCGAATTGCAGGGCGCCATCACGCCCAACTGGCAGATCGGCAGCGGCATCACCTGGGCGGATGGCCGCTTCCGCAAGGACGCCGACTCGGCCAATATCGGCCAGCGGCTGAGCACCTTTTCGCCCGCCACGCTGTTCAAGCTGAGCACGCAATACACGCTGCCCGGCGTGCTGAACCGGCTGACGCTGGGCGGGCGTATCAACTGGCAGAGCAAGATTTATGTTGACAGAGAGAACGCTTATGGCGAGATGGTGCGCAACCAACAGGGAGCCCGTGCCATCGTCGATCTGTCGGCCAGCTACCGCGTGTCGAAGAACGTCAGCCTCAAGCTCGACATCAACAACGTGTTCGACAAGACTTACTACACGAGTATTTCCAGCGATTGGTACTGGGGCGCCATCGCAGCCTACGGCAGGCCGCGCAGCGTGCTGCTGACGCTGAACGCCAGCTATTGATGCCCAAGGATGCGATGCGCACCCCGTTGCGCATCGCCGCCGCGCCGCTGCCATCAAGACCGGCAGCCTGAAACTATCAAAACAATAGCTGCTGGTGCTTTATGGATGCGCGCTGGAGGCGAATTTGGCTATGAATAATTCAATCCTGCGACCCCCGGGGCCGGACAAGCCTGCGATGCCCCGCCCCGGCGATGGACTGGCAGGCACGCGCAGCCACGCCCGAGGGAAACAGCGCGGCGGAAAGCAGGACGTTGGTGTCGATGAAGACCTTCATGCACCGCCGGGCTGGGTGCGCAGGCCGCTGACCAATTCGGCCACGTCGTCCTCCGAGGCCATGCCGGCCTGGGCGGCGGCGCCTTCCAGGCCGCCTTGCAAGGCGCGGATGGCGAAGAGGGCGGCGTTCATCATCACCACGCTGTGCGTGCGCACTCTTAAAATCAGAGCTACCCGCACTTGCTGCATCAGCGCTGGAGGCTGATTTCAATATGAATACCGTGCTGCCTGTCGGCCCGCGCCCGAGCATGGTGCCGCGCATCGCCGCCGCCCTGCTGGGCGGCTACGCCTTCACCTGGGGCTTCATGGCCCTCAGCCTGGGCGGCCTGTACGCGCTGGGCCTGCCGTTCCACGACGCCGAGCACCTGGCCGCCCTGCTGGGGCTGCTGCTGTACCTGGCGGCTTTTCTGTGGGCCTTTGCGGCGCGCAGCCTGTGGCGCGTATGGGTGGTGCTGGGCGGCGGCGGGGCGCTGATGGCCGGGGCCGCATCGCTGCTGCAGTCGCGGCTGGTGGGCTGAGGGCAGCAGCTTGATTACTACTGTATTGATAGCTGCAAGTGCTTGCTGTATAAGCGCTAGAGGCCAATTTGATGCTTAAAACCGACCCACCCCCCAGCCTGCGCCAGTCCATGGCCTGGCCGCACACCTGGTTCGGCCTGGTGCTGGGCTATGTGCTGATGGTGTGCTTCTTCTTCGGCGCGCTGTCGGTGTTCGACCGCGAGATCGACCGCTGGGCCATCCCCGCGTCGCGCTTCGCCCCGCAGCCCATGCCCTCGTTCGACCGCGTGCTGCGCCCGGTGTTCGAGGGCCTGCAGCCCAGCGCCGAGAGCCGGGAGTACCTGCAGGACAAGGTGAAGGGCCCGCTGCCCGCGCACCTGGACGTGGTGCGCAGCTGGAGCGCCTACACCACCCACCGCGACCCGGTGCTGGGCATCTATGCCACGTGGGAGGTGCCCAACGCCAAAGACCCCGACGATGCCGCCTGGGCCAGCCGCACCATCGACCCGCGCACGGGCGCAGTGCTGCCCGAGGGCCGGCTCAAGATCGGCAGCGACTTCTTCTACCCGCTGCACTACAGCCTGCACCTGGAGTGGAAGAACCTGGGCTACTGGATCGTCGGCCTGGCCGCGCTGGCCATGCTGGCGGCGCTGGTCTCGGGCGTGGTGCTGCACCGCAGGGTGTTGCGCGAGTTCTTCACCTTCCGCCCGCAGAAGGCTGCCCAGCGCCGCACGCTGGACCTGCACAACCTGACGGGCGTGCTGGCGCTGCCGTTCCACTTCTTCTTCGCCTTCACGGGGCTGCTGATCTTCGCGGGCATCTATTTCCCCGTGGCCGAGACCCAGCTTCACCCGCTGCACGAGCTGCACGAGAAGCTGGAGGCGCAGCAGACGGGCCTGCCCAAGGACCGCGCGGGCACAGCGGCGCCGCTGGCCTCGGTGGACGCCATGGTGGCCCAGGCGCAGCGCCTGTGGGCCGCCCGGGGCATGGCGGGCGAGGTGGGCGCGCTGTCGCTCACCCACGTGGGCGACGCCAACGGCTACGTCAGCATCTACCGCGCGGGCACCGACCGGGTGGCGCTGCTGGGCGAGGCGATCCACTTCAGGGCCAGCAGCGGCGAGCTGATCCGCCAGGAGCCGCCGCACAGCGCGGTGGAGAGCGTGAGCGAGTTCCTCACCGGCCTGCACCTGCAGCACTTTCGCCACTGGCTGCTGCGCTGGCTGTACCTGCTGGGCGGGCTGATGGGCTGCGTGTGCATCGCCACGGGCTTCGTCTTCTTCGTGGAAAAGCGCAAGAAGCAGCACGCCAGGGCGGGCGGCCAGGGCAGCCGCGTCGTCGATGCGCTGGCCGTGACCACGGTGACCGGCATGCTGGTGGCCACGCTGACCATCCTGATCGCCAACCGGCTGTTGCCCGAGGCCCTGCCGCAGCGGGGCGACGTGGAGCAAACCATCTTCTGGGCCGGCTGGGCGCTGGCGATGGCGCATGCCTTCGTCCGCAGCGCACCGGTGGCCCAGGGCAAGCTGAACCCGGCGTGGCGCGAGCAGTGCTGGGCGATTGCCGTCCTGGCCCCCATGGCCGTGCTGCTGAACTGGCTGACCACGGGCGACCACCTCGTCAAGACCGTGTTCACCGACACCTACTGGCCCGTGGCCGGGGTGGATCTCGCCCTGCTGGCGGCGGCGGGCCTGGCCGCATGGGCGGCGCGCTGGCTGGGGCGGCGGGCATCGCCTGCGCCGTCCCGGGTGAAGGCTGCCCATGCGTGAGGCGGCGCTACTGGCGGCGGCACTGCTGGCCTGCACCCTGGGCATGGCCTGGCTGGCGCTGGCGATGCAGGCGCACTGGGCGCAGGTACGACCCGATGCGCCGCAAAGGGGCGTGCTTCGCCTGCGCGTGCTGGGCATCCTGGCCTTGATCGCCAGCCTGGTCCTGTGCGTGGCCGCCGACCACGCCTCCATGGCCGTGCTGGTGTGGGTCATGGCGCTGGCCGCTGCGGCGCTGGTGGTGGCGATGGTGCTGGCCTGGCGCCCGCACTGGCTGCGGGGCCTGGCGGGGGTGGCGCGGTGAAGGCCGCGAGGGTGCTTCTGCTGGCCGCCAGCCTCGCGCCCTGCGTACACGCCAGCAGCCCCGGCGAAGCGCCGCAGACCCTGGTGCTCGATGGCTTCGTGCAATCGTCCCCCGCTACCGGCGCCGCGCCGACGCGGCGCACCGAATTGCGCCTGTGGCGCAGCGCCCACGCCCTGCACGCCGAAGTCCTGGCCTTCGACCCCGACCCCGCCGCCATCACCGCCCGCCACCTGCGCCGCGACGTGGACAGCATGCTGTCCGAGGACCAGGTGACCCTGGTGATCGATGCCGAAGGCGCAGGCCGCCACGGCTATTTGTTCGCCGTCAACCCGCAGGGCGCCCAGTTCGACGCCCTGATCTTCGACGGCGGCCAGATGCGCGCCGACTGGGATGCCCGCTGGGAGAGCGATGCCCGCATCGAACCCTGGGGCTGGAGCGCCCGGCTGGAGATCCCCCTGAGCGTGTTCGGCCAAGGCAGCAGCGATACCTGGCGCATCAACGCCGAGCGCTGGATGCCCCGGGGCCACGAGCGCGTGCGCCTGGCGGGCGCCCAGCCCGACAAACCCGTCGCGTCCCTGGGCGACGCCCTGCGCATCCCCGCCATGCGCGGCGAGCGCGAGGGCTGGAACCTGCGCGTGAAGCCTTCATTGCGCCTGGCCCGCGAATCCTCCGCCGCGTCCGGCACCGGCAGGCCCCAAACCAGCCTGCAACCCGGCCTGGAACTGTTCCACGCGAGCGATGCGGGCCTGCGCACCACGGCGGCGCTGAACATCGACTTCGGCGAAGCCGAGGCGGACGAGCGCAGCGTCAACCTCACCCGCTTCGAGCTGTTCAGGCCCGAGAAGCGCGAGTTCTTTCTGCGCGACGCCGGGCGCTTCAGCTTTGGCGGGCTGGTGGATGCGGCGGTGATGCCGTATTACTCGCGCCGCATCGGGTTGGACGCCGCAGGCAGGGCGCGCGGGCTGGATGCGGGCCTCAAGCTCACCGGCAGCATGGGCGGCACGGACTTTGGCGCGTTCGCTGCCCGGGTGGCGGGCGGCCCGACCGAAGCTGGCGAGCCGGACCAGAACGCCGCTGACGTGGCGGTGCTGCGCGTGGCCCGCCCGCTGGATGAGCGCCAGCGCGTGGGCCTGATCGCCACGCGCGGCAACCCGCAGGGCACGGCGGGCAGCCACCTGTGGGGGGTGGACTACCAGTTCCGCGACACCGCCTGGACGGGCGGCAAGACGCTGGAGGGGCACGCCTGGGCGATGCGTTCATCGAACGCCCGTGCTGGCACGCAGACCAGCGGCCAGGCGTGGGGCGCCAGCCTGCGCTACCTGAACATCGGCCCCATGGCCGAAGCGCAGGTGCAGCACATCGGCCAGGGCTTCGACCCGGCGCTGGGCTTCCTGGCCGAGGCCAACGTGCTGCGCGGTGAAGGCACGCTGGGCTGGTGGCGCCGCACCCCAGGCGGCGCGGACGCGATCCCGGCGCTGGACTGGAGCTACCGGCGAACGCTGGACGGGCGCGAACGCACGGTGGTGCTCAACCCCGAGGTGGCCTACACCACTGCGGCGGGCGACACGGCGATGGCCGAGCTGTTCATCGAGCAGGACAGACTGGCCCAGGGCTACGCCCCGGTGCCGGGTAAATGGCTGGCGCCGGGAGCCTACCGCTGGCGCTACCTGTATGGCGTAGCGGAGACCTCGCATGCGCGACCGGTGTGGGTGTCGGCGGAACTGCGTGCGGGCGGCTTCTATGACGGACGGCGCAACGACCAGACAGCCACCATCGGCTGGAAGCCGTCGGCCCGGTGGGAGGCCCGCGCGGGCCTGGGGCGCAACGCGATCGCGCTGCCCACGGGTCGCTTCACGGTGAAACTGGCGACGCTGCGGCTGGACCACACGCCAAGCACACGGCTGGCCAGCAGCCTGCTGCTGCAGTGGGACAACGTGACCCGCGCAATGGGAGTAAGCGCACGGCTGCGCTGGCGCCCCCCAGGGTGGGCGCCGGGCAGCGATCTGGTGCTGGCGCTGGACAGGCTGGGCTACACGGGCGCGCAACGCACCCTGGAGCCGGTGCAGACAAAGGCCATGGTGAAGATGGTGTGGAACCTGGAGCGGTAGCGAAGGCAGGCCATGCTGGCGGGCGGCGGCGGTGGATTTTGAAGAACGGGGCTCAGACGTTGATCACACGTTTAAACGTTGATCGGTCGGCAAAGGGCCGTGAATGCTAGGTTTCGCGGGGAAATTGAGCCACGGCCTTTGCGGGAATCGCTGGAAGTACCCCCAGTTGTACCCCCAAGGGGGTATCGGGATGATAGATCAGTCTGGATGCGGGTGCCAGCGCTGCGCCTGCCGGATAAAACGGGTATGGCGCAGACCGCATTGTTGGCTGACGCATGGAACGGTACGCGATGAGATGCAGGGGAACGGGCAGCTATAGCCCATACCTTGGAGAACTCTCATGGCAGACCACCACAACCGCCACAACTCGCTAGGGCAAGATGCCCTGTTCACCACGCCCGCCTCGCTCATGCTCGATGCTCGCCTCACGCCGCTGGAGCGCAATGGCTGGCAGGTGCTGAACATGCTGCGCTCTGCCGAGGGCATCAGCCCGCTGGCGAACCTGGGCCAGTTGCGCCGCTATCTCACCTCCACCCCGCTGGGGCAGAGGGCCGAGTACGAGACGGCCCGGCGCGTCCTCGTTGTGCTTCGGTTGACGGGCTGGATCAGCCTGGTAGGCCAGCACCGCGATCCTCTGACCGGCCATGTGCTCAGCGAGCTGTATCAGGTTCACGAAAGCGCCTTGCACTTCCAGCAGGCCTGCATGCTCGATGCCAGTCTGCCCGCGCTTCTGCAAGGGTCTATCGGCCACGAAAACAACCAAGTGGATCGGGTGGCCGTCCACATTCAGGCAACGCTGGCGCAGGCACCTGAAGCCGCCTCCATTGCGACCCACGATCAGCGCCACCATGACGATGATTTGCCCCCTACGCCGCCGTCGCAGGAGAGCGAGGCAGCCGACCCACTGCCATTGTCTGGCGATTCCGCTGGCAGCACGCTTGTTCCGCAACAGACCGAATACGCTCGCCACATGACGGCTGAGCAGAGCAGTACGTATAAGACGTATATGTATAAAAAAGAACGTACGTACCGCGCGCGTGAAGAAAACAGCGATCCCTCATCGCGGCCGGTGAGCTTGCCGCCTTGCCTGAGCAATGCCCAGGCAGATCAGCAAAAGGACGTGCAGGCCGCCTTGCGGCGGCTGCCGCCGCAGCATCGCCAGGAAGTACTCGATGAATTGCAGGCACGCAGCCAGAGCGGCACCGTGCGCAATGTCGTGGCCTACTCTTTGGTGAAGCGCGTCTTTGCTGGCGAATTCCGCCTGTGGGCAGGTCGTAAGGAGACGTCTGCCACCCCACGGACTGCCGAAAATCGGCCTGCTGGTGTGCCACGCACCGAACACCGCCCAGAACCGACCGCGCCACCGGCATCGCGTGAAACTGCCCTGGCGCACATCGCCAACATCCGCAAGATGCTGAATGCTCCGACGAACGCTGGGGATATCGCGGCACAGGCATGCAGGCCAGGGGATGGGAGCCGCATCCTGCGTAGCAAATGCTGCCGCGAAACGGGTCGTCACTGCACGCCGCAGTGACGACCCCGCCTGCGTCAGCAACAATGCGGGCGAATGCCGAATCCTATTGCGTGCGGCAGACATGATGATGGCCGCTCTACACTGACCGGGCAGTTGCCAAGACCGATGGGCTTCGTACATCGGCAACCCCAACAGCGTAGGTTCCTGCAAGCGCTGGCCCGTCAGGGCAGAACCACCCCAGGTATGCCCAGGCTTCGACCGCATACTGGCCCTACCCATGGGCGGAGCCTTCTTCGTCTGCTTGCACTCATCCCTTGCGCGCCGTCTGGCGCATTGTCCCCTTGCGGCAATCGCCTGTGTGCAATGCACAGGACTGCCGCTGCGTTTTCTCATCCCACTCACTTCATAGGAGGACTCATCGACGCTGAAAGCTTGTTCATCTCGCACGATCTCCGTCCGGCCTTCCAGCAGGAAGCAAGACGGACGCCTCATTCGAGGCTCTGGTGTCTCCTGAACACCATGCCCTTGCCCTCACGGGATCTCGCCCTGGCGAGTTGGCACCAACACTAACCATTGAGTTTCAGGACAACGCAGTACGGCGCTTTGCCGGGAGGCTGGGAAATGGACGACTTGACCTATACCCTGCGGCAGCTTTGCCAGCGCAACCGTGACGGCAGCCACACCACACAGGCCGACCGGATGCGCTCGCTGTCGCTGGCCGCGCGGCAACTGCGGGAGGCCGGTTTCCGGCAGATGAAGGCTTCGTCGCTCAAGGGCAAGCACGTCCATACGCTGCTGGAACGCTGGCAAGGCGAAGGCTTGTCGTCCGGCACCATCAAGAATCGGCTCTCTCATCTGCGCTGGTGGGCCGAAAAGATCGGCAAGGCTGGCATCTTGCCGACTGACAACACACAGCTTGGCGTGCCCGAGCGCCGCTACGTGACCAACATCAGCAAGGCCCAGGAACTCGGCACAGGTCTTGAAAAGGTCACCGACGCTCACGTACGCATGAGCCGTCAGCTACAGGCCGCCTTCGGACTGCGTCGGGAGGAAGGGATCAAGTTCCAGCCCAGTTACGCAGATGGGGGTGACCACATCGCCCTCAAGGGATCGTGGACCAAGGGTGGTCGGGAGCGCACTGTGCCCATCACAACAACAGAGCAACGCGACGCGCTCCAAGCTGCACACCGTCTGGCGGGCGCAGGGTCATTGATTCCGGCAAACAAGACCTACATCCAGCAACGGCACGTCTACGACGGACAGTGCAAGGCAGCCGGTCTGAGTCATATGCATGGCCTTCGCCATCAGTACGCGCAAAGCCGTTATGAGACGTTGACGGGGAGGCCGCCGCCAGCGGCAGGTGGACCATTAGTCACGGAGTTAAGTCCAACGCAGCGCATAGAAGACCACCGTGCTCGTCAAACCATCAGCCGTGAGTTGGGACACGAGCGCGTTCAAATCACTGCCATCTACCTCGGTAGCTAGGTCAGGCAGTATGAACCCCCTGGCCTACATACACAGCCGTCCACCGGCTCAATCTGCAGGCCCAACAAACGTATTCAGCGCCGTTGCAATCCTCTTGCGTCGCTCAAGCAAGAAAGCCTTGTAGCTTTCCACTTCCAGCAGCGATGCCTCAACCGGGATGCACTGTGCTGAGAACGCTGGCTCGCCAAGCTGGTCCACCAGCGGGGGCAGGTAAACCGCCGGGGCCTTGTCGCTGATCGCGCGATTCGTCTTGCCGCCGATGAAGGCCAGATTGGCGATGTCATCCGCCTCGCGGGCAGTGAAGCTGGTCTTCAGTACGGCTTTGGGAAAGATGTGATGGAACTGCAAGCGATGCTGGACGCCCGAATGATCCAGAGCAATGGCCAGATGGCTGCGCCAATCTTTCGCACCGGCAGCGCGGAAAGCCAGGAACATGGTCTTGAACAGCGCGCTGCGCTGGTTGCGGCCTTCCAGCTCCTCCGCGGTAATGTCCAGGCGGCCGAACTGCAGGCGCAGCCGGTCGATCAGCTCGCTCACCGCTCCGCCCTGACGAATACTTGCCAAATCCTGATCCAGAATGGTTTCGCTGGAGCCTCGGGAGAAGCGGCCTTTGGCATTGGCCATCAGCGCCCAATAGCGCAGTTGGCGGGCCTCATCGTTGCTCAGTGCATAGTTGCGGCTGTGTCCGAAATACGCCAGCACCACCAGCAGGAAGGGCGACGACAGCAGCGCCGGGCTATCGATGCCCAGATTGCTACGCAGGAAGTTGAGCGCGAATTCCATGCCCTCGCAGGCTTCTTTCCACGCCTTCTGCAGCTTCTCCACATTCAGGCTACCCACGATCTGGAAACGTGATTGACCGGTGGCAAACGCCATCAGATTCTTCAAGTGCAAACCGAGGTCAAGATCAAAGCCCGTCTTGGCGCATGCCTTCTGGAAATCCTGGAACGTCTGCAGCGAGTGCCGCCACTTGGCGGTGATCTGAGCCAGAGCCAAGTCGGAACTGCGCAGCTTGGCTCCCAGTGAATTGACCCGGACGAAGATTTCCGTGACCTCATCGTAGGAAAGCGTGCGTTCCAGCACGTCCATCCGATAAACGTACTTACGGATGCCACGTAGCCGGGCCAAGCGCTGGCTGTACTTCTCGTACCGCGGATCGTCAAGACCACTGATACCGGCACGCTTGAGGAAAGGCGCATCGTTGTCGGTCTTGAACACTTCCGACACTTTCACCCAATGCGGCAACTGCTCAAGCTTCCTCGTGGCCACCACGAAAGTCATCTTGTTGAAGCGCTTGAGCAGTTCGTCCTCGGTCGAATCCGTCTCATCGCCAATCAGTTCGCTATCGTCGTCGGCATCGTCCTCGTCGTCGCCGTTCTCTTCCACTTCGGTCACGACCGCCAACTGGTCGGGATGCTCCAAGTTGAACAGCAAGTCGATAGGCCGACGACGGCCGCGCACCGATACTGGCTCGCCGCGAATGACGGCAGAAAGCGATGTCAGACGCTGCTGACCATCCAGCAGAAGCCGCGTGCTCTGGTAAGGATTCGTGCTCTGGCTGACCGCGAAATCCTGCAGCGGCACAGCTTCATCCGTTTCCCAAAGCAGGATTGCGCCGGATGGGTAGCCGCGATACAGCGAATCCAGCAGATCGCGCACTCGCGTGGAGCGCCACACATACTGGCGCTGCATCTCTGGCAAGCGCAGTTCGCCCCGCTCGATCATGGATACCAGTTCTTCAACGCTTGCTTCGGCCTTGGCCATGGTTATTCCTTATTGCGTCATCTGAGGTGAGCAAGTCGCCAGATACGGTAGTGCCTCAAGCCTTCACAAACCTCAAAAAGTCGGCCAGCCGCCGCGACTCATTGACTTCATCGTGAGGTACGAGCAGATACCGCCACGGTTTTCCGCCGACGCTCGCCGTGAAGTCCGACGCGTGCTGACACCACTGCAAGGCAGCAGCAGCTTTGGCCTGCACCTCTTGCGTGTTGATGTCGCCGCGTGCTTTGGTTTCCACCATCAAGATCGTCGAGTCCGTTTCGGCGACGAAATCCGGGATGTACTCCGACTGCTCGGTGCCAAGCTTGTAGTAGATCTGGAACTGCCCCTTCGCAGGCTTGAACCACTTCAGGGCATCGCGCTCCAGGATGATGGCGAAGCGCCGCTCAGTGTCCGAATCGAACTTCTGTAGCGGGTACAGACAACGCGCGAAGCCCCCGAAGAGCATCTGCTTGATGCGGCTAGTCTCTGCAACCGTCTCCCGGAAGTGATGGGCCGTCTGGCCCGCCGTGGCGGTGTAGTTGCACGGCTTGAGTTCGGTAAAGCCACGACTGACCTGCACCTCGTACTCCGTCGCCTCTTCCCAGAAGTGGGCCATCATCTGCGCGTGGATTTCCCGTGCGATCAAGCGGCGGTCACGATCTAAGACGCTGATGGCCTCGTCCTCGGATAGATAACCGCGCAGGTGCTGCACCATCTGGCCCGCGAGGTCGTAGAGCAGATCGGCGTGGGTGAAGTAGTCGATGTCGTCAAAGTCCACCAGCGCGTGGACGATGTAGTCCTCCGGGCGCTGCTCCTTGAGCCCAACTTCGGCGGCCAGGGTGTCCTGCTCGTTGGTGCGCAGGTTATGGATGACGATCTCGCGCTCACCCGGCTGGAGGTGGAGCTGGCTCACGTCCAGCTTGAAGGCGTGGAACCCCGTCGTGACCTCGCCAGTCGGCACCACCGCGATGCGCGGGATGTCGATGGTCTGCTGCACCACGATTTCGGAGGTCTTCGCCACCACGGCGGACAAATCAAGTGCGAGGGCTGATGCATCCACGCCCGCCAGCAATTCGCCTTGCAGCGGCTTCAACCGCTCCGCCACCTCCGCGAGGATTTCCCTCTGCACTTCGGGTTTCAGCAGCGCGCTGCTGGTGGGCACCAGATCGCGCTTGACCTCGTACTTGCCGATGACGTCCATGACCACGCGCGCGGCCTGCTTCTCCGCCTCCGTGGTGAACACCGGTTCGGGCACTGGGATTTCCGCTCCACTTTCGGCGGATGAAACCCCTGTAACCAAGACCGGTGCATCCGTCAGACCGAGACGCGCCTTCGCTCCGGACTCGACCTGTACGCTGACCTTCTTGTCGTCGGCGGTTGGCGCATCGAGGATGACCTGCTTCAGGCGAATCGGCGAGTCGCCGCGGTTGGCCTCGTCGATGATTTCCTGGAACTTGTCGTGCGCGACGATGTTCAAGCGATCCACCGCCGCGACGCCCGTGCGCTTGCCGTAGGGCAGACGCAGGCCGCGTCCGATGGACTGTTCGATCAACGTGCGGGCATTGGCGGCGCGCAGCGGCACGATGGTGTAGAGGTTGGTCACGTCCCAACCTTCCTTGAGCATGTTGACGTGAATCACGATCTCGGTCGGCTCGTCCACGCTCTCCACGGCCAGCAGGCGCGTGATCATCTCTTCTTCTTCCGCGCCGGTACGGCTGGAATCGACCTGAATCACCTTGCCCTGGTAGCGGCCCTCGTAGAAGGCTTCCGACTCCAGAAGCGCCAAGAGTTGCCCCGCGTGCGTGGTATCGCGAGCGATGACGAGCATGAAGGGCTTGACCGGCTTGACGCCGTTCTCGCGGGCATAGGTGAGCAACTCGACCTTGGTCGTCTCGTGCAGGCGCACACCGTCTTCCAGCTTGGTCTTCTCGATTTCTTCAGGCGTGTGCGCCTTGGCGTCGAAGTTGCGCTGGGTGACCACGGCAGGCTCTTTGACGAAGCCGTCCTCCATCGCCCGCGCCAGCGGGTAATCCATCACCACGTTCTTGAACGGCACCGGCCCCTTGCTGGATTCCACGAATGGCGTCGCCGTCACCTCCAGGCCAAACAGCGGCCTCAGCTCATTGATGGCGCGCACGCCCGCGCTGGCGCGATAGCGATGCGATTCGTCCATCAGCAGCACGAGGTCAGGCAGATTCGCCAGATGGTTGAAATAGCTGTCACCCAGCACTTCCTTCATCCGCTTGATGCGCGGCTCCTTGCCGCCGCGCACCTCGGAGTTGATCTTGGAGATGTTGAAGATGTTGATGCGCACGTCGTGGGCGAAGCCCCCAAACGATGAACCCTGCTGATCATCCACCGCAGCGCCGGTCTGGTCGTAGTTGTCGCCGGTGATGATCAGCGGTGGCTGCTGTGCGAACTCGGCAATCCCCTTGAACACGTACTTCGGCGTGTTGCGCGTGAAGTCCGTGATGAGTTTGTTGTAGATCGTCAGGTTGGGCGCGAGGACGAAGAAGTTGTTGATGCCGTGGGCCAGATGCAGGTAGGCGATAAAGGCTCCCATCAGGCGCGTCTTGCCCACGCCTGTTGCCAGCGCAAAGCACAGTGACGGGAACTCGCGCTCGAAATCCTCAAGCGTGCTGAACTCGGCCTTCAGCGTGGAAAGAATCGCGGAGACATCGCGCTCGTGGCCTAAAAGTTCAGGCGCGGCATCGAGCGCGCGAACCAGTTTAATGAGCGAATCCGCCTGGGGCGGCCGAAGGGACAGACGACCGGTGACGGCGTGCAGGACGCGGTTGTTCATTATTCGTTCTCCCCAAACAGACCGCCCTGATTCAAATTCGCAGCAGCCACTTTTCTGTTCTTGGACTTCTTGTTGTCGGCCTCGGGGGCTACCGCAGGTTCCTTCGGATCGGGTTTGGCCATCGGCAAATTTGCCACGTTGAGGCTGTAGTCGTCATGACCCCATTCGCAGCGGGCCAGCACCATCTTCGGAATCTTCTTCAACGTCAGGTTCGGCCAGCGTTCGTTTGCCTTGGCGGCGGTCACGTCGTGGAAGGCCGAGCAGCACACCAGCAGGCTCCGGTCGGAACCCACTTCGTCAGACAGGGCCTGCAACTGGTCGGCGGACAGGTTCTGCGTGGTGACGTAGATGAAGTCCCGCTCGCTGGAATGGCCGTGCTGCCACCACTGCACCTCGGAGGGGGCGTAGCTGAAGCCTTCCAGCTTGGCGAGCGCTTCGGCCAGTTGCGCAGCGTTGTATTCGGGGTTGATGACCGGGTTGCCCCAGCGGTCGTTGACGATGAGGCTGGGCGCGAGCTTGTAGTAGCGAAAGCCGCCACCGCCTTGCCAGTTCACGCTTTCAGTGATGCCGCCCTTGTCTTCGCCATCCACCACTTTTTGCAGACGCGGGATGATGTGCGTGTGACAGTGCTCGCCCAGCTCCACCATGATCCAGCGGCGGCCCATTTTGTGAGCTACTGCGCCTGTCGTACCTGATCCTGCAAAGGAGTCGAGTACCAAGTCTCGTTCGTTCGAGGCAATACTCAGGATTCGCTCAATCAACTCTTCTGGCTTCGGATTATCAAAGCCATTGCCGTCGAAAATCCCGTTTGAGTGCCTCTTGGCCGTGTCATTCGTGCCGACGTCATCTGCATACCAAATGGTTTCTGGTGTCAGGCCGGCGTCCTCACTTTCCTTCAGAAACTTCTTTTGCCTCGGCACGTTGCTTCCGTTGGCACCGAAATAAATTCGGCCATCGCCAATCAACTCGTTCAGTCGTTGCTCAGTGAAACGCCAGCAATTTCCTGCTGGGGGATCAATAACGCGACCACTTGGGGTGGTGATTTGGTAGAACTGCGATTTTGTTGCATGCCCGGCCTGAGCTGTTATTGCTACTGATTGCCAAGCGCCCCGTGGATCACCATCTGGATTTCTGTACCTGGCAAGCACTTCTTGATTTACGGGTACCGGATTGCGGGAAGCCTCAAAGCTTCCCTTGTCCCGCGCATACACCGCGATGTAATCGTGCTTGAAGGAGAAGGCACGCCTGTTTTCTCGACTCTTTCTCTTCTCCCAAATGATCGTACAAACAAAATTCGCACGACCAAACACCTCATCGCAAAGAACTCGTAAGTAGGGGTATTCGTTGTCGTCAATGCTGATCCAAACTGATCCATCCGAAGTCAGAAGACGCCGTAGGAGTTCCAATCGGTCGCGCATCAGGCCCAGCCAGATCGAATGCTCTAAGCCATCGTCGTAGTACTCGAAGGCCGAACCGGTGTTGTACGGCGGATCAATGTATGCGCACTTCACAGCGCCGGTGAACTCCTGCTCTAGCGCCTTCAACGCCAGCAGGTTGTCCCCAAAGATCAGCCGGTTGTCGAAGATGTCGTTTTCGCTCACACGCTGTTTGGCGTGGTACGACCTGGCCGGGTCTTCGAGCAGGATGCGTGGCTCCAGCTTGGGGCGCTTCTCCTTGCCGATCCATGTCAGTTCTAGTTTTTGCTTGCTCATGGCATCGCTCTCATAGTTGGGGAGCCTTGCCCGACAAGTAGTCGAGCAGGCGCTTGCGCGGATAGGCATCCGCCGCAGTGTTGATATTGCGCAGTGTGGGCAGCGTCGGGTCGGCAGTCAGGCCAAAGTGCGCGGCCATCAGGTCAGCCATTAACGAGGCGACGCTGCTCTGGTTGCGGAAGTAGGCCAGTGGCCCATCGCCTAGCAGTTGCTGCTGCTTGAGGTCGAAGGTCTGCTGCCGCAGCTCATCAAGCGGCTGGCTGATCAAGCCGGGAATCGCTGCCGCGTCCAGGACTGCTGCCGCACCGATGCGTTGGCGCAGGCGCTTCATCATCACGGCGGTGATGACGTGAATGGCGTGGCGGTAGATCAGCCTTTCCCGGCTGCGCGCCGCCGCGCGCTGCTCGTAGCCCACCACGAGCTTGCGGATAGCGCGGTAGCACAGCACGGCATTGACCAGGGCCACGCCGGTCAGGGTGGCCGGGAGTAACGCTTGGTATTCAGCAGATTCCGGATCGGCCAGCCGCGCCGGTTCGCTCTTGAGCCAGACGGCGTAGCGCGGATCACCCTGCTGCGAAGCGAGCGCACGCAAGGCTTCATCCAGTGAGATGGATTGGGAATCGGTGGCCAGGGCTTCGGGGCGATAGTGGTACGTAAAACCGAGCAGGGCGACTTCCTGTCGCAGCCGCTCCTGGTTCTCATCCAGCGAGGCGAAATTCGCCGTCTGCACCGGATTCTGGTGGTTGCGCGCCTTGGTGACGCGCTTGCCGAACGGGCCGTCCGCCGGGGCCTTGATCAAGGTGAGCATCACCTTGGCGTCGTCGATGTTGCAGTTCGGGTGCTGGGCCACGAACTCGGCGGCGGACGCGACCGTCTGCGCGCCGTTGATGATGGACAGGCCGCGAATCTTGAATTTCTTGACTCCGTTCTTCGTGGCCTTGGGTTCGATCAGGTCGCAAACGGCAGTGACGCCGTTGTTGAGATAGAAGAAGTCTGCTGGGGAGTCGCGCAAGGTTGTCTTGATGGCCTTGTTGACGTCAGATCGGCTACTGCCGAGGAAATAGCGGATGTTGCGCTCGTACAGCGCTTTGCCCTTGTCCTTGTGCAATGCAACCAGATCGACCAATCGGGCGACGCCGTAATACGTGGCACGCGGGCTCTCGATTTTTTCGGATTTCTGCAAGGCGATGTCGGTGTGAACGGGCTGGTAGGCCTGTTCCGCCAGCAGGTCGCGGGTGACATCGGCTGCGGTGTAGTACGTCACCTGCTTATCGAGCCGCTCCTCGTCGAGGTTTTCATCGTCGAGCAGGGCCTGCAAGGCATCGCTGGCCGTCTTGGAAATACCGTCACCCGTGTAGGGAACGACCAGTTTGATATAGCTGCACGCATCGAGCGCCGCTTCGATGTCCGCCTTCCGGTTCGTGAAGTTCTTGTTGAACCCGGCGAATTCCTGGCGAATCAACAAGCGGATGCCCTCGCAGAACGGCAGCGCGTCTTCCTGCTTGAACTGTTCGGATTCCATCAGCTTGGCTTGCAGCAGGTAAAGGGTTTCCGAATTCTCGTCGTAGTGGACGGCGTCGATGCCTTTGTCGTTGTAGTCGTCCACGACAGATGCGGCGGCCTCCTGCGGTGTGATGTCGAGCAGCTTGTGCAGAACGAAGGCGCTGAAGGCACGCGAGAGCTGCTTGGCCTGTTGCTCCGCTGCAGGTTTGGAGGTGTCCAGAAGCGGCGGCAAGGAGGGCACGAAGCGCTCCGCCAGAATCGTCTTCAGGGCGGTCATGTGCTGTGGTTCAAGGGCCGCCATGTCAGTGGTATTTCCCGTAGCGGTTCTCGAATGCGGGTTTCGTCCCCTCCAAGATGGTCACGACAGCTTCGTTCAGCCCCGTGTTCTCGATGGCTCCCGATTCGTAGCGGATAGTGGAGTCCGATGCGCGGTCGAATCTTGCGTGGATGATTTGTTCGGCGTCGCACACAACCGCCAAATTGGGGTTGTGCGTGACCATGATGATCTGCCGCTGCTTTTTGGCTTCAGAGAGAACGGGAACGAGCAGACGGAACACCGTCTCGTTGTCAAGATTCTCTTCCGGCTGATCAAGAATGATGGGGGGTTTTCCCTTATCCACCAGCAAGTAAAAGATCAGCAAGAGCGCGCCACGTTGACCAGGGGACAGTTGCTCGATCTGCGTATCCTGAAAGAGCAGCGAGTAGCGAGGTTCAAGGAAGTTCAAGCCAAAGATTAGGTCATAGACGGCCGCGGCCGTCTGCCCCTTCTTCAGCAAGCTGAATATCCCAGCATCCGAGCCGGAGGCCTTCGCTGCAGCCAAAATCTTCTCCTGCAAGGAAGCAATGAAGGCTAGCGCCCCCTCCTTGGTGTTCAGGTCATGGCTATCGAACAGTCTTCTGATGGTCGCCAGCGCTTCGTCCTGCCCGCGAAAGTCACCCGAGGTTTGCTTGATCAGCGCAAACAATTGGTCGGCGATAGCATCAGCGGATGCCGCCAGCGTTGCCTGAAACTGCAGCCTGTAGTCCTCGCGTATCAGGATGTTCTTCTGAATGAGGTCCTGCACCGGCTTGAACAATTCCGCGCGCGCACGCCGCTGTGCATCAAGGGTGTCGAAGATTTCCCCGGATAGCTGCAAACGCCTCGCTTCCAAATCCTTGAGCTGCTGCGGAAGCTCCTTGATCTGCTCGATCCTGGTTTCCAGTCCGACCTTGGTCTCAGGCTCGGTGATTGAGCCGATGAGCTCGTCGCGCTTTGTGTTCCATTCCGCAAGCTGGCGCTGATAGGCCTCATACTGCTGTTGCGGAGCGTTCAACTTTGCAGTGAGACCTTGCTGAGTTGCGGTGACGGCATTGAGGGCTTCCGCCAGCTTTTCGGCCTCGATCTTTATCTCGCCTTGCTTCGTTGCCAACTCGGTCGATTTTTGGTCCAGAACGGCGGTCTTGATTTCGATGGCAGCGAGATCGGTCCAAGCGAATCCGAGAAGTTTGATTTCGTCGGAAACGGCCTTTTCGGCTTGATCGAAAGATCGTTGAAGCAACCTCAACTGCTCGCGAATATTCCCTATGGCCTTTTGGCGTTTGGCCAGCTCCGTGGTCTCGCCAGCGATCTCTTGGCTGCGCTTTTTGGCGGCTTCCGCCTGTTGAGTTGCTGCAGCCAAGCCTTCAGCCGCTTGCTTTTGCGCGGGGCTCATAGCTTCGGTCGGCGCCGCGACCTCCGCAGGCTTCAGCTTGTCGTGTTCCTCGATCTGCTTGCCCTTAAGCAAAAGCAGATCGGTGAGTTTCTTCAACTCAATGGGTTGAAGCTGCTCCTCGATGCGAACGATGTCTGCGTTGGTCGATGCCAGCTCCTTACGGTACTCACCCAATCGATTCCTGAGTGACTGCTCCTGCTGCTCGGTCAACTGATCAAAGTCGAGTGCGCCAAGCCGCATTTCTTCGCTCGCATGGGAGAAGATCACTGACCTCAGCTCCTTCTCAAATGCGTTCGACTTGCCCGATACGTGCTCATTGCAAAGCTCTTCGAAGTAGCCCTGCGGGATGTAGCGAACAAGCTCCACCTTCTCCTCTGATGGCGACTCATGCAACGGTCTGGACTCGGTGCTTTCGTCTCGCCAGGTCAGCGTTCCGGTGAAGTGACGTGCGGGCTCGCCGGTCTTGCCCCAAAAGCGATCCTTCTTCAAAAAGCTGAAGTGCTTGGATTGCTTGGAGTTGCCGAGCGTCGCGATGACATCCGCCAAAGCGCTCTTGCCGCTTCCCTTGTTCCCAATGACGGCGACAAGATCGGGATTCAGCGGGATGTCACAGCCGTGCAGCCACCGCCCGACGCCAGCCTTGGCCACTGTTTTGCTAATCTCGATAGACTCGATGTAGAAGGTCTTGTTGGAGTCGACTTCTTGAACCTTGGGCGGCGTGTCGCCAATGAAGGAGCGTTTTGCCGGCTCAAGAATGGCTTGCTTGAGGCCGTGGAACGTTGGGTCGGCCTTGATCCACGTTCTTTTCCCAGAAGGGAAGTCGCCGTAGCCCCGCTTGTCATCATTCCCGGCGGCGCCAACAAAGCAATGAGCGTCACTGCCAGCCACTACGAGCCTGGGGATACCCTTCAATCCGTGCTTGAAATTGTCGATCCAGGCGTGGTTGGTCGATGTCTTCTCGCACAGGAAAGCTGTTCTCAGGTCCAAATTCCTGGACTCGAAGATAGGTGACGATTCAAAGAGCCCGAGGAAGTAGGAGTAGTGCTGCTCCCATTTAACCTCGTTAAGCCCATCGCTAGTGTCGTATGGCATGAACCCAATCGCGAACTCATTCGGAACACTTGCAATCGCGTTCTTGTAGCTCTCTGTTTTTACTTCAGCCAACTTGTACCCAGCCAACAGCGCATCCGCGTAGTCGCTTTCGACAATTTCCTTCTTGTGCCCCTTCTTTGCCAGCATATCGGCGGCAGTCGCGCGAGCGAGATCTACAAGTGCGTCCTTGGATACGGAGCGATCAAGGCGCTCGATCTTGAGATTGGCAAGAAAATCCTTCAGATGTTGATCGGCGATCTCGTCTGAGAATATGACGTGCGCGTTCAGCCGCTTTTCGGTGGGCGCTGACAGCCGCAACTCAATCCCTGGAAAGACCTTCTTTGTGAGCTTTGGCGCGTCCGCGTCAGAGAGTCGTTGCTTCAGTGCGAACCAGCCATCGAATGTCCAGTAGTCCATGATCGCGAACACAGAAGGTTCTGCCTTGTTCATGGCCTCGATCATTTCATCGACCAGCTTCTTGCTCGCCGCAGAGGAGAGGTCGTTTTCGAACTTCTCTCCCGACCAATGAAATGATGCGGGCGTGTGGACATGCAGGTCCCACTGCCTCCAAATTGCACCCCGAGAAAGCTCTCTTTTCGTCGTCATTTCAGTTCCCACTCGATGGTGAACAGCATGTGCTCCTCCACTTGCTGCTGAAGCTGCAATTCCAGCTGGCTGATGAGGTCGTTGCGCTGGGCTTCCACTTCGTCCTGTCGGGAGAAAAGATCGCGGCGCAGCTTGCTCCGTTTTCCCTCAAGCTCCCGTTGCTTCTTCTGCCAAGACAGCTTTTCTTCCAACGTCGGCGCGGTGGCTGCAGTGCTGCGCACCTCCTTGATTTGCCGGTCAATCTCTTTGATTTCCTGTTCAAGGCCCAGCTTCAGGTCGTCAGCCCACGCATCCAGCTTCTGTACTTCTTGCTCGAAGTAGCCGAGATTGCGCCGATTGATCTCGCGCAGCAGCTCGGTCTTGCGGACTTCGACGTCGGACGACAGCGCGAAGCCGGCCGCGCTGCTGAGCAGGCTGGGCGGCTGGGCAACGGCGGGCAGGCGCAGGAGCTTCCTGGGATCGTCTTCCAGCAGAGTGACGCCATCCGACGTGATGGCTGTAACCAGCAGGTGCTGCTCCTGGTTGCCCAACGCATCGACTTCAATCAGCTTCAGTGTGAGCCATCCCGCTTTGCCGCGATAAGGCTCTAGGGTGCTCACCTTGGTGCCGTATGCGTCGTAGTCGAAGATGAGCTTGGCACCGTCAAGCGTGCGGGCCTTGGCCTTCTCGGTGACCCATGAAGCTAGCGGGTGATGAATTCGGTACAGGTGTGCGTCGCCGGAGCGACGGGGCAACTCATAACGCCCCAGCTCGATTCCAGCGCGTGCACTGGCATCGACGCCGTCCGGCACACGCTGCAGGAGGAAGCCGTTGTCATCGAAGCTGGCGAATTCGCTCAGTTCCGCCCGGCTCAGCTCCATCAGCATCCGCTCGAAACGGCTCCGGGCGCTGTGGCTGTCTTCCGCACGGACGCGGAGCTTGCCTTGTACTTCCTCGTCGAAGTTCTCCAAGAGGAGCTGGCGCGTCTTGACCATGGCTTCGCTGATCTCTCCCGAAAGATCAAGTCGGAGTTGCTCGAAGCTGGATCTGATTTCCTCGGGCTCTCGGCAATTTTGGTAGATATCAGCAATGCGCCGCTCGAAATCGACGCCAGAACCGATGGCGCCCAACACTTCGTCGCTGGCACCAAAAACGCCCTCGAAAAGCTGGAACTTCTGCGCCAGCAATTCGTAGACGCGCTTGTCCGCCTCATTGCCGAGGTCAACGAAGTTCACCACCACCACGTCGTGCTTTTGGCCGTAGCGGTGGCAGCGCCCGATGCGCTGCTCAATGCGCTGCGGGTTCCACGGTAGGTCGTAATTGATGACGAGCGAGCAGAATTGAAGGTTGATGCCTTCGGCTCCGGCTTCGGTGGCAATCATGACCTTGCCACGCTCCTTGAAGTGCTCGACCAGTGCCGCACGGGTGTCGGCGGTCTTGGAGCCGGTGATGCGGTCAGTGCCTTCGTGGCGTTTGAGCCAATCCTTGTAGATCGCCTGCGCACGCTGGTCGCTGTTGGTGCCGTTGAAGAGCACGATGTCATCGCCGTATGGTGTGTCAGCCAGCAAGCTGAGGAGGTACTCCTGTGTGCGCTTGGACTCGGTGAAGATGATGGCCTTTCTGGCCGCGCCCAACCGGTCCAGTTCGGCGAAGGCGCGATCCAGCGCGGTGAGCAGCGCCTTGCCCTTGGCGTTGTCGCGGATGCTGGTTGCCAGCGCCTTAAAGTGGCGAAGCTCTTCGATTTCCTGCGCGATGGCATTCCGCTCTGAGAGGCTTGGCGTCGCAGAAGCGGATTCATGGTCGCTCCACTCATCCGCCGTTTCGTCCAGCGATTCGTAGTCTTCGTCGAGTTCTTCGGCCAGATCGGGAGTTTCGGCAGTTTCGTCAAGTACACCCTGAAGGCGTTTAGCCATCGTCTCCAGCGCGCCTGCGATTGCGTGCGAACTGGACGCGAGCAACTTCCATAACACGAGTGAAATCAGCTGGCGCTGTCCCTCGGGCATGGCCTTCAGGTTGGGGCGACGCAAGTAATCGGCGACAAGTCTGGACAGTTCTTGCTCTTCGCTTGAGGGGGTGAACTCTTGGATGATGGCCTTGCGCGCCGTATACGACACATAAGGCTGAACCTGTTTGCGCAGAGTGCGCTTGCAAATGGGGGTCAGTCGGTCACGCAGGCCGTTGAAGGTCTGTTCCCGGCCAGTAAATTGCGAGCGAAAGCTGTCTAGGTCTCCGAACACGCGGTCATCGATGAAGCTGACCAGCCCATAGAGTTCGAGCAATGAGTTCTGCAATGGCGTTGCGGTCAGAAGCACCTTGGAGTGAACGTGCGACAACGCCTCCTTGAGAGTCCTGGCAATGACGTTGCTGGTCTTGTAGACGTTGCGCAGGCGATGCGCTTCATCGAGGACGACCAAGTCCCAGTCAATGCTCTCGACATCGTCAGCCTTGGACTTGGCGAACTGATAGGAACAGATGACCGGGCCAGAGGCAAAGAGGAACGGATTCTGCCGATCCTTCTTACGGATCGCGTTATAGCTTTTGGCTTCGAGAATCAGCCCTTGCAGACCGAACTTGTCCTGCAACTCCTGGTGCCACTGCTTGCGAAGGTTGGCCGGGACGATGATGAGAATCTTGCGCCGCCGTTCCGCCCAGCGTTGCGAGATCACCAAGCCCGCTTCAATGGTCTTGCCGAGACCTACTTCGTCAGCGAGGAGCACACCGCGCGAAAGGGGATTGCGGCATGCGAAGAGGGCCGCATCGACCTGATGCGGATTGAGATCAACCTGCGAGTCAACCAGCGTTGATGCCAGCGACTCCACGGAGTCGCCTGCCGCGCGGCGCGTCAGAAGCCATGCGTAGTACTGGCTTTGATACTGCGTAAGGGGCTGTTGCATCAGTCTCCCCCCTCTACCTTGACTTGTTTCCACTTCGCTCCTCGCCCCTTGCCCATGGACTCGATCACTCCCTCTGACTTCATCGCCCGCAGCACCAACCGCACCATGTCTCGGCTCACGCCCGGGCAAGCCTCCTCAATCTCGGAAATCGAGAACGGCTGGCTGCGCCCTAGGACCTCCGCCCGCACCCGGTCGCCTTTACTGCCACGGCCACGCTCGATGGTGCCGACACGCTCCTCGAACTCACGATAAGCCCGCAGCAAAGCACCCCAGAAGTAGTCGAGCCAGGGCTTAACGTCGTGCTGCCCCTGGTGCCATCCCTGCGAGCTGGCTTCCAGCGTTTCGTAATAGCCTTCCTTGGTGTCCTCGAAGATGCGTTCCAAGCTGATGTAACGACCCACGGCATAGTCGAAGTGGTAGAGCAGCAGCAAGGTCAGCAAGCGGGACATGCGACCGTTGCCGTCCGGGAAGGGGTGGATGCACAAAAAGTCGAGCATCGCCAGCGGCACCAGCACCAGAGGGTCGGCCAGGTGCTGGTCCAGTGCGGTGGCGTAGCGCCCGGTCAGATCAGCCATGACCATCGGCGTGAGATGCGCAGCCACCGGCTGGAAGCGCAAACGCGAAGTGCCATCCGGGTGACGCTCGATGATGTCGTTATTGGTGGCCTTCCAGCGCCCGCCCGCCTGCGGCATATAGCGGTACAGCAGGGTGTGCAGTTGCAGCACCACTCCCTCGCTGAAGGGCATGTGCGCGGCCGATTCGTGGATCAGCGCCAAGGCGTCACGGTAGCCCGCGATCTCCTGTTCGGAACGGCTCTTTGGCGTTGCGTTGCGGATGACCAGAGACTTCAGCCGCGAGGGCGCTACGACAACACCTTCCAGCCGGTTGGATGACTCGGTGGACTCCACCACCGCGATCTGGCGTAGCCCCTTGAGGGCTTCGGGCGACTGTGCGGCGTAGAGTTGCTGCTTGCCCTGGTACTCCCCCAACGTGCGCAGTGTGGCGGCCTGAGTGCCATCGAAGCGAAGCGCGGCAAGGTACTCGGGTGTGAGCGAGTGCATGGAAATGTAAGCTCAGGCTGTCTAAATGGGGTAATCATAGCCGTTAAATGGGGTATTGTCTATAAAAATACCTCATTACCAGTATTTAACTACCCCATTTCCTGAACATTGGACCGGTCGTGAGGGGGAGGCATGGCTAACCAGGAAGGAAATGGGTGACACGAATCTTAAAAGGAGGCAATAAAGTCAAAATTGCCCCATTTATTCCATTGTTTACCCCATTTCCAGCACCCAGCCTTGGGCAAAGGCAAATGGCAAGGGAACGGCCCTCAAGGGACAACGGCCCTATCCAGAAAAGGAAAAGGCCGCCCTGTCCATTGGTTCTGCAACACCCAGCCAACTCTTCCCTATGCCGTGACGCTGCCTTCCGCCGCACTCAGATAGTCCGCCCAGTCCTGCAACAGCGTCCTTCTCTGATCTAGCAACAACGCCTTGTTGTACGTCGCCCGCACCTTGTTGCTTTCCACGTGGGCAAGCTGCCGCTCAATTGCATCAGACCGGTATCCGTTCTCATTTGCCCAGGTCGAAAAGGTCGTCCGCCAGCAATGCGGCGTCGTACCCCGGCCCAGGTTCATGTCGCGCATGGCGTAGGTGAGCCGATTGGGCGTGGTGAAGCCTTTTCCGCTCCTGTGCGGGAACAGATAGCGTCCGCCACTCGTGATGTGCTGCAAATCTTTCAGCACCGCTATGGCCTGCGTGGATAGCGGGCTGACATGGTCGCGCCGCGCTTTCATCTTCGCCGCAGGCCGACGCCACAGGGCATCCTCAAAGTCGAACTCGTCCCACTCGGCATCCGCCGCTTCCCCTGGACGGCAGGCGGTCAGCGCAATCAGCCGCAGACACAGCGAGGTTTCCGGATAGCCCCGGTAGCCGCGCAACTCCTGATAGAACTTCTGGATTTGCTCTCGCGTCATCGCCGCTTTGCTCTCGCTGAATGGCACGCGCAGCAGCCCACGCAGGCTGGGAATTGGATTTGCCTCGACCAGACCACGCACCACTGCGAACTCGAAGATGGTCGCCAGATCGCCTTTGACGTGAATGGCCGCCCACGCACCGTGTGACTTGCACTCCTCCAGCAGCGGGCGAATCTGCTTCACGCCAATGTCGCTCATTGGCATCCCATCGAACTTGGGCGACAGGTACTTCCTGATGCGGGATTCTTTCGTGCGGTAGGAACTGAGCGCAAAGACTGGCTTGATCTCCGCCAGGTACGCTTTCGCCACCTTGACGAACGAGCTTTCACGAGCGCGCTTGCGTTCTTCCAGCGCTTCGAGGTTGCGCCGCTTGACCTGCTGCCGCTCATGCGCAGGATGAATGCCTTGCTTGACCAGGGCACGCGCCTTCTCTCGGGCCGCACGTGCATCCGCAAGACTTACTTGAGGAAAGCCGCCAATGGCAAAGAGGTTCTCCTTGCCTTGCAGGCGGTACTTCCACCGCCAGAGCTTGCCGCCGGTAGGTTTGACCAGCAGGAACAAGCCCCCGCCGTCTGATAGTTTCCAATCTCGATCCGTCGATTTGGCCGACCTGACCTTGAGGTCGGTGAGTAGGTTTTCGGGCATCGTTGGACTCCACTGCGGGGAGATGTACCCCCACGGTTGAACACGAGTACCCCCAACGCTACCCCCGAATTTTTCAGACCTCGATGAACAATAGGAACGCTCAGCAGACCGTATTGTTTACGCAACCCATTGATTTCAAATGGGTCAACCTGTCCACCAAGCGCTACTGAACGCCACCGAGATTCAGCAAAAATCGTCAGACGTTGAACAGGAAGTTCATCACGTCGCCATCCTTGACCACGTACTCCTTGCCCTCAGCGCGCATCTTGCCCGCGTCCTTGGCGCCCTGCTCGCCCTTGTACTGGATGAAGTCGTCGAACCCGATGGTCTGGGCGCGGATGAAGCCGCGCTCGAAGTCGCCGTGGATCACGCCCGCGGCCTGGGGCGCGGTGTCGCCCTTGTGGATGGTCCAGGCGCGCACTTCCTTCACGCCTGCGGTGAAGTAGGTCTGCAGGCCCAGCAGGTCGTAGCCCGCGCGGATCAGGCGGTTCAGGCCGGGTTCGGCCAGGCCCATTTCTTCGAGGAACATGGCGCGGTCCTCGTCGCTCATCTCGGCCATTTCGGCCTCGATCTTGGCGCAGATCGCCACCACGGGCGCGCCCTGGGCCGTGGCGTATTCGCGCAGCTTGTCGAGCAGGGGATTGTTCTCGAAGCCGTCCTCGGCCACGTTGCCCACGAACATGGCGGGCTTGGCGGTGATCAGGCAGAACTGTTTGAGCAAGGGCGCGTCTTCCTTGCTCACGGGTACGGTGCGCGCGGGCTTGCCTTCGTTGAGCGCGGCCTGGATGGGCGCGAGGAGCTGCACGAGCTTGGCGGCTTCCTTGTCGTTGCCGCTCTTGGCGGCCTTGCTGTAGCGGTTGAGCGCCTTCTCGACGGTGGCCATGTCGGCCAGGCACAGCTCGGTCTGGATGACCTCGATGTCAGCGATGGGGTCCACCTTGCCCGCCACGTGGATCACGTTGGGGTCTTCAAAGCAGCGCACCACGTTGACGATAGCGTCCGTCTCGCGGATGTGGGCCAGGAACTGGTTGCCCAGGCCCTCGCCCTTGCTGGCGCCTGCCACCAGGCCCGCGATGTCCACGAACTCGACGATGGCGGGCACGGTGCGCTCGGGCTTGACGATCTCGGCCAGCTGGTCAAGGCGCGGGTCGGGCACTTCCACCACGCCGGTGTTGGGCTCGATGGTGCAGAAGGGGTAGTTTTCGGCGGCGATGCCAGCCTTGGTCAAGGCGTTGAAAAGGGTGGACTTGCCGACGTTGGGCAGGCCCACGATGCCGCATTGGAGGCTCATGGCTGGGCTTTCTGGGAGTTCGGAGACAAACCGTCGATTTTAGTCAGTCGGTCGAGCCGTCGGTCAGCCACCATGCGCTGGCCCACGGGGCGGCTCCTACAATGCCCCTCATGGCCCCCACCTTTGACATTTGCATTCGCGGCAGCGGCATCGTGGGCAGCACGCTGGCGCTGCTGCTGGCGCGGGACCGCCTGAAAGTGGCCCTGCTGCCCGCCCCCGGCCCCAAGAGCCCCGCAGCGGGCGACGTGCGGGCCTATGCGCTCAACCGTGCCTCGCGCCAGTTGCTGGAGTCCCTGCGCAGTTGGCCCGACGCGCAGCACGCCACCGCCGTGCGCCACATGCAGGTGCAGGGCGACCAGGGCGGCGCCGTGCATTTCGACGCCGCCGCGCAGGGCGTGGACGCCATGGCCTGGATCGTGGACGTGCCTGCCCTGGAGGCCCGCCTGGCCGAAGCCGTGCGCTACCAGCCCCAGGTGGACGTGGTGGACGCCCCCGTACACGCCGCGCTGACGGTGGTGTGCGAAGGCCGCGCCAGCAGCACGCGCGCGGAGTTCGGCGCGCAGTTCCACGCCACGCCCTACGCCCAGCACGCCATTGCCACCCGCCTGCGCTGCGAGCGGCCCCACGGGCAGGTGGCGCGGCAGTGGTTCGCGCAGGGCGGCATCCTGGCCTTTCTGCCGCTGGACGGGCCGCAGGGGAGCACCGTGGCGGTCGTCTGGTCCGTGCCGCAGGACCAGGCGCCGCTGCTGATGGCGCTGCCCCCCGAGGAATTCGCGCAGAAGCTGCAGGACGCCAGCCAGGACGCCCTGGGCGCGCTGCAACTGACCGCCGAGCGCGCCGCATGGCCCCTGCAGTTCGCCCAGGCCGACCGCTGGTGCGGGCCTTTGCCTGGCGCCAGCACCCAGAGCTGGGCACTGGCGGGCGATGCCGCGCACAACGTTCACCCGCTGGCAGGCCAGGGGCTGAACCTGGGGCTGGCCGACGGCCAGGCGCTGGCCGCCGTGCTGCACGGGCGCGACGCCTGGCGCAGCGTGGCCGACCTGCGGCTGCTGCGGCGCTACGAGCGCGCGCGCAAGGCGGCCCTGCTGCCCATGGGCCTGGCCACCGACGGGCTGCAGCAATTGTTCACGCGCCCGGAAGCGCCCTTGCAGGCGCTGCGCAACTGGGGCATGAAGGGTTTCGACCTGAGCGGGCCGCTGAAAAATTTCGTGGCCCGCCAGGCCATGGGGATGTGATTGCCAACCATAGAGATGGATCGACCGAGAACGCCATGAAACTGATTCCCGCACTTTTGCTCACCGCCAGCGCCCTTGCCGCGAGCTTCGCAGCTTCTGCCCAGGACGCCGACATCCGCAAGACGCTGGCCGAGCGCTACCCGCAGTTCACCCAGATCGACGAGGTGCGCCCCACGCCCATGAAGGGGCTGTACGAGGTGCGCGTCGGCACCGACCTGTTCTACACCGACGCCAAGGGCAACTACGTGATCCAGGGCGAGCTCATCGACACCAAGGCGCGGCGCAACCTGACCGAGGACCGCATCAACAAGCTGACGGCCATCGACTTCTCCGCCCTGCCGCTCAAGGATGCCTTCACCATCGTGCGCGGCGACGGCAAGCGCAAGGTGGCCGTGTTCGAGGACCCCAACTGCGGCTACTGCAAGCGCTTCGAGCGCGACCTGCAGAACGTGGACAACGTGACCGTCCATCTGTTCCTGTACCCCATCTTGAGCCCCGACTCGGCCGAGAAGTCGCGCAACATCTGGTGCGCCAAGGACAAGGCCACCGCGTGGCAGGACCAGATGGTGCGCGACAAGCCCGCCCCGTCTGCGAGCTGCGACACTGCCGCCATCCAGCGCAACCTGGCGTTCGGGCGCAAGTACAAGATCACGGGCACGCCCACGCTGATTTTTTCCAACGGCACGCGCGTGCCGGGCGCCATCGGCGCGCAGGAGGTGGAAAAGCGCCTGGCCGACGCGGGCAGCGACTCCAGCGGGGCGGCCAACTGATGCCCGCGCCCGGCGCCGCCATCCACTACCGCATCGAGCCTGCGGACCTGCACGCCCACCTGTTCCGCGTCACCCTGACCATCCACGCGCCCGCTGCGGGGCAGGAGCTGTCGTTGCCGGTATGGATTCCGGGCAGCTACCTGGTGCGCGAGTTCGCCAGGAACCTGCAGGACCTGAAAGCCCGGCAGGGGCGGCGCGCCGTGCCGCTGGCACAGCTCGACAAGCACCGCTGGCGCGCCGACAGCCGCCCGGGCACGCCGCTGGTGCTGACCTATGCCGTATGCGCCTACGACGCCTCGGTGCGCACCGCGTGGCTCGATACGGCGCGCGGCTTCTTCAACGGCACCAGCCTGTGCCTGCGCGTACACGGGCAGGAGCGCGCAAAGCACACGCTGGAAGTCGCCAGCACGCCCGCCACGGCCCACTGGTCGGTCGCCACGGGGCTGGCCGCCGTCAAGGCCGACAAACAGGGCTTTGGCCTCTACGCCGCCGCCGACTACGACGAGCTGGTGGACTGCCCCGTGGAGCTGGGCACGTTCTGGCAGGGCCGCTTCACGGCCTGCGGCGTGCCGCACCGCTTCGTCGTGGCCGGGGCCGCGCCCTCGTTCGACGGCAAGCGCCTGCTGGCCGATGCGCAGAAGATTTGCGAGACCGCCATCCGCTTCTGGCACGGCAGCGGCAAGCCGCCGATCAAGAACTACCTGTTCCTGCTCAACGCCGTGGGCGACGGCTACGGCGGGCTGGAGCACTGCAACAGCACGGCACTGATCTGCGGGCGGCGCGACCTGCCGCGTGTGGGAGAAAGCAAACCGGGCGAGGGCTACACCACGCTGCTGGGCCTCATCAGCCACGAGTACTTTCACACCTGGAACGTCAAGCGCCTGCGCCCCGCGGAGTTCGCCAGCTACGACTACGCACGCGAGAACTACACCGAGCTGCTGTGGTTCTTCGAGGGCTTTACCAGCTACTACGACGACCTGCTGCTGCGCCGCGCCGGGCTGATTGACGACGCCGCGTACCTGAAGCTGCTCACCAAGGCGATCAACCAGGTCTTGCAGACGCCGGGCCGCCACGTGCAGACCGTGGCGCAGGCCAGCTTCGACGCCTGGGTCAAGTACTACCGGCAGGACGAGAACACGCCCAACGCCACGGTCAGCTACTACACCAAGGGCTCGCTGGTGGCGCTGTGCCTGGACCTGGCCTTGCGCCGCGACGGCCGCACCACGCTGGACGCCGTGATGCGCGCCCTGTGGCAGCGCTGCGCGGGCGGCCCCATGGCCGAGGCCGACCTGCGCACCGTGCTGCAAGACTTGGCGGGCCGCTCGTTCGACGCCGAGCTGGCGCAGTGGGTACACGGCACGGCGGATCTGCCGCTGGCCGAGCTGCTGGCCGCGCATGGCGTGACGCTGAAGGCCGAAACACCGCAACTGGCCCAGCGCCTGGGCCTGCGCGTGGCGGAAAACCACAGCGTGCAGATCAAGGTGGTGCTGCGCGGCGGCGTTGCCGAGAAAGCGGGCATGGCCGCAGGCGACGAGTGGCTGGGCCTGGAGGTGGCGGGCCAGGGCTGGCGCATCCAGCAACTGGCCGACGTGGGCTTTTACGCGGGCAGCGCCGCCGAAGCCACGGCCATCGTGGCGCGGGACGGTCGCCTGCTGCGGCTCGCGCTTGCACTGCCCGGCAAGAAAGTCGCCGCCGACACCGTCAGCCTGGCCGCCGCCGATGCCGCCGCGCTGGGCCGATGGCTCGGCTCATAATTTCCCTCACCAAAAACATCCAGGAGATTCCATGGCCTACGAAACCATCGAGGTCCGCGTCGAGGCGGACAAGGTCGGCGTCATCACGCTCAACCGCCCCAAGCAGCTCAACGCGCTGAACGGCCAACTCATGGACGAACTGGGCGCAGCGCTGAAAGCGTTCGACGCGGATGAAAAAATCGGCTGCACCATCCTCACCGGCAGCGAAAAAGCCTTCGCCGCCGGGGCCGACATTGGCGCCATGGCCAAGTACAGCTTCGCCGACGCCTACAAGGGCGACTACATCACCCGCAACTGGGAAACCATCCGCAGCATCCGCAAGCCCGTGATCGCCGCCGTGAGCGGCTTTGCCCTGGGCGGCGGCTGCGAGCTGGCGATGATGTGCGACTTCATCATCGCGGCCGACAACGCCAAGTTCGGCCAGCCCGAGATCAAGCTCGGCGTGATCCCCGGCGCGGGCGGCACGCAGCGCCTGCCGCGCGCCGTGGGCAAGTCCAAGGCCATGGACATGGCCCTGACAGCGCGCATGATGGACGCATCGGAAGCCGAGCGCGCCGGGCTGGTGAGCCGCGTCGTGCCCTACGACAAACTCATGGACGAGGCCCTGGGCGCGGCGCTGGTCATCGCTGGCTTTTCGCAGATCGCCGTGATGGCTGCCAAGGAATCGGTCAACCGCGCCTTCGAGGGCAGCCTGAGCGACGGCGTGATGTTCGAGCGCCGCCTGTTCCACGCGCTGTTCGCCACGCAGGACCAGAAGGAAGGCATGGACGCCTTCATGAACAAGCGCGCCGCCAACTTCACGCACCAGTGAGAAAATTCGTTCTATAATGCGCGGCTTCGGTGGTATAGCTCAGTTGGTTAGAGCGCAGCATTCATAATGCTGATGTCCCAGGTTCAAGTCCCGGTACCACCACCACCTGCCAACCCACAGTGCCCTGCACTGTGGGTTTTTTCTTGGGCAGATGGATATCAAAAATCATAGCTGCTCGCGCCTTTCCAGCCTTGTTTTCAATGAGAAAACTATCTGAAACCTAATGGAATCAGGCACCAGCAGCTATCTTTTTTGAATACCCTGGCCACACGCCCCGCTTTTAGAATCGCTGCTTCAGCCCCTGGATGTAAACCATGAACCGCTGTCCCACGACCTCCTTCACACGCACCCTGCTTGCAGGGTGTGCCGCCGTACTGCTATGGACCGCGCTGCCGACCGCCGCCCAGGTCCAGCCCGGCCTCGGCGTCACGCGCAACTTTCCCCCGTCCGCGCTGCGCGGCGTGCTCACCATCGACACGGTGGCACAGGCCACGCTCAACAACCGCCCCATCCGCCTGGCGCCCGGCATGCGCCTGTTCAGCCCGCAGAACACGCTGGTCATGGCGCACAGCGTGATCGGCCAGACCTTCAAGGTCAACTACGTCATCGAGAACAGCACGGGCATGCTGCTCACGGCCTGGATCCTGACCGAGAAGGAAGCCGCGCAGCCCCGCAAGGGCAGCGACGCGGTGCATTTCAACTTCCGCACCGAGTCGGCCAACAAATAGGCCCGACCGCTCGACTGCCGAGGCGCGCCCGTGCGGGCGCGCCGCCGTTTCCGTTTTGTTTTTCCGCCCCGAGATAAGAGAGCCCGCCATGGCCAAGAAAGTCTTCATCAAAACCTTCGGCTGCCAGATGAACGAGTACGACTCGGACAAGATGGCCGACGTGCTGAACGCCGCCCAGGGCTACGAGCCCACGCAGAACGTTCATGAAGCCGACCTGATCCTGTTCAACACCTGCTCGGTGCGCGAGAAGGCACAAGAGAAAGTGTTCAGCGACCTGGGCCGCGTCAAGCACCTGAAGGCGCGCGGCGTGAAGATCGGCGTGGGCGGCTGCGTGGCCAGCCAGGAGGGCGCCGAGATCATCCGGCGCGCGCCCTATGTGGACGTGGTCTTCGGCCCCCAGACACTGCACCGCCTGCCCGAGCTGCTGACCCAGCGCGAGCGGCAGGACCGCCCGCAGGTGGACATCAGCTTCCCCGAGATCGAGAAGTTCGACCACCTGCCCCCGGCCCGCGTCGAGGGCGCGAGCGCCTTCGTCTCCATCATGGAAGGCTGCTCCAAATACTGCAGCTACTGCGTGGTGCCCTACACGCGCGGCGAGGAGGTGAGTCGCCCCTTCGACGACGTGCTGGTGGAGGTGGCGGGCCTGGCCGACCAGGGCGTGAAAGAGGTCACGCTGCTGGGCCAGAACGTGAACGCCTACCTGGGCAAGATGGGCGGCACGGCGGAGGTGGCCGACTTCGCCCTGCTGCTCGAATACGTGGCCGACATCCCGGGCATCGAGCGCATCCGCTACACCACCAGCCACCCCAACGAGTTCACGCCCCGGCTGATCGAGGCCTATGCGCGCATCCCCAAGCTGGCAAACCACCTGCACCTGCCCGTGCAGCACGGCAGCGACCGCATCCTGATGGCCATGAAGCGCGGCTACACGGCCATGGAATACAAGAGCACCATCCGCAAGCTGCGCGCCATCCGGCCCGACCTGGCGATGAGCAGCGACTTCATCGTGGGCTTCCCCGGCGAGACCGAGGACGACTTCCACAAGATGATGAAGCTGATCGACGACGTGCATTTCGACAACTCTTTTAGCTTCATCTTCAGCCCCCGCCCCGGCACGCCCGCCGCCGGCCTGCACGACGACACGCCGCACGACGTGAAGCTACGCCGCCTGCAGCACCTGCAGTCCGTCATCAACGCCAACATCAAGTCCATCAGCGAAAGCCGCGTGGGCACGGTGCAGCGCATCCTGGTGGAAGGCGCGTCCAAGCGCGACGCGGGCGAGCTGATGGGCCGCACCGAATGCAACCGCGTGGTCAACTTCGCGGGCCAGCCCCGGCTGATCGGGCAGATGGTGGATGTGACCATTACCGAGGCCAAGGCGTACACGCTGCGGGGCGAAGTCCTTACGCATGACACCGCCGCGCTGGCGGCATGAGATGCCCGCAGAAAGCAGCCACTCCCCGCTGAACAGCTTCTCCTTCCAGCAGTTGCTGCTGCTGGCCTTCCTGCTCATCGCCGGGCTGCTGGGCGCGAGTTCGCTGCGGGCGCTCTACACGCTGGAGCAGCTCATGGTGCAAAGCCGCCACGGCGCCGCGCAGGCCACCGCGCTGACCGGCGCCGCGCAGGCGCTCAACCAGCACGGCCAGGCGCTGGAGCGCGCGGCGCGGCAGTCGCTGGTGCTGCGCGACGCCACGCTGCGCCGCAGCTTCGACGACATGGCGGCCCAGGCGCTGGGCGTGCTGGCGCAGTTGCACAACAGCGGCCTGCCCGAAGAACAAGCGGCCCGGTGGCGCCAGCACCTCGACACCGTGCAGGCCCTGCTCGACGCCCCGCCAGAGCGCGCGCTGGACAACGAGCGCCGGGTGGCCGAGGAATTCGTCGGCCTGGACGCGCTGCACGCGGCCATCGTGCAGTCGGTGCAGGACATCAACACCCGGCGCAACCAAGAGCTGCAGGACCGGGTGGAGGACAGCCGCCGCAGCGTCACGCACCAGGCGGTGGGCGTGATCGTGCTGGCCCTGGTGCTGGCGCTGGCGCTGGGCATCTGGCTGGCGCGCCCGTTCAAGCGCCTGGAAGGCGCCATCCGCAGGCTGGGCGAGAACCAGCTGGACGAGCCCGTCGCCATTTCCGGCCCCGACGACGTGCGCCGCGTGGGCCAGCAGCTCGAATGGCTGCGGCTGCGCCTGTCGGAGCTGGACGCGGACAAGGCGCGCTTCCTGCGCCACGTCTCGCACGAGCTCAAGACCCCGCTGGCCGCCTTGCGCGAGGGCGTGGCGCTGCTGCAGGACGGCGTGACGGGCGAACTCACCCCCGGCCAGCGCGAGGTCGCGCAGATCCTGCACCACAACACCCTGGTGCTGCAGGGCGAGATCGAGGCCCTGCTGCGCTTCAACGCCGCCGCCTTCGAGGCGCGGCAGCTCCGGCGGCGCGATACCGACCTGCTGGCGCTGCTGGAGGCCCAGGTGGAAGCCCAGCGCCTGCAGTGGCAGGCCCGGGGCCTGCAGGTGCTGGTGCAAGGGCCCGCCGTGACGCTGCCCATCGACCCCGACAAGATCGCCTCGACCGTGAGCAACCTGCTGTCCAACGCCATCCGCTTCTCGCCCCAGGGCGGCACGGTGCGCATGGCGCTGTCCCACGGGCCGGGCGTGGTGCGCGTGGACATCGCCGACCAGGGCCCGGGCGTGGCGCCCGGCGACCGGGAGCGCGTGTTCGAGCCCTTCTACCGTGGCGAGCGCCAGCCGCAGGACGCCGCGCGCGGCACCGGCATCGGCCTGTCCATCGTGCAGGAATACGTGGCCGCCCATGGCGGGCGCGTGTACATCGTGGAAGATGGCACCCGTTCTTCTTTCTTTCGCATGGAACTGCCGAATGCCCAGTAACCCCTCCGCCCTCCGTGTCCTGGCTGCCGCCTGCCTGGCAGCCGTGCTCGGGGGCTGCCAGGCCGTGCGACCGCGTCCGGCAGAAGCTCCGCCGCCACCACCCCCCGCTGCGGTGGTCATCGCGGTCCCTGCTCCGGCCGAAGCCGCGCCCCCGCCCGCAGCGGCGCCCACGGCAGACCCTGTGGCCCAGGCACTGGCCCGGGCCGACGCCATCGCCCGCCTGGCGCCCGCCGAGCTGGGCCGGGAGATCGCCCGCCTGGGCGACAGTGAAGATGCAGCGCCCGAGAACCCGCTGCTGCTGGCCGTGGCGCTGGCCCAGACCCGCCAGCCCGCGGACACGGCCCGCGCCCTGGGGCTGGTGCAGCGCGTGCTGGGCAACGCTGCCGCACCGGCCCTGCACCCGCTGGCCCGCCTGCTCGAATCGCGCCTGCTGCAACAGCGGCGGCTGGAAGATCAGTTGGACAAGCAAGCCCAGCAACTGCGCGAAGCCCAGCGCCGCAACGAGCAGCTCAACGAACGCCTGGAGGCCGTGCGCGCCATCGAGCGCAGCCTGAGCACCCGCCCCGCGCCGCCCCCGCCCGCCAATGGCACAAAGCCCATGCCCTGACCATGGCAAAAAACCCATCCCCCGCCCGCATCCTGGTCGTTGACGACGACGCCGACATGCTGCGGCTGCTCTCCCTGCGCCTGTCGGCTGCGGGCCACGAGGTGGTCGCCGTGGGCTCGGCCGAGGCCGCGCTGGCCCAGCTCGACGTGGCGCGCCCCCAGCTCGTGCTGAGCGACGTGCGTCTGCCGGGCCGCGACGGCCTGGCGCTGTTCGACGCGGTGCGCGCGCGGCACCCGTCGCTGCCCGTCATCCTGCTCACCGCGCACGGCACCATCCCCGACGCGGTCGAGGCCACGTCGCGCGGCGTGTTCACCTACCTCACCAAGCCCTACGACGGCAAGGAGCTGCTGGAGAAGGTCAGCGAGGCCTTGGCCCTCAGCGCGCCCGCAGCCGCCCACCCGCACGCCGACGAAGCCTGGCGCGCCGAGATCGTGAGCCGCTCCCACCGCATGGCCGACCTGCTGGCCGAGGCCCACATGGTCGCCCAGTCGGACGCCAGCGTGCTGCTGCTGGGCGACAGCGGCGCGGGCAAGGAGCTGCTGGCCCGCGCCATCCACCGCGCCAGCCCGCGCGCGGCCAGGCCCTTCGTGGCCGTGAACTGCGGCGCCATCCCCGAGGCGCTGCTCGAATCCGAGCTGTTCGGCCACGTCAAGGGCGCCTTCACCGACGCCGTGAGCCACCACAAGGGCTTGTTCCAGGCGGCCGAAGGCGGCACGCTGCTGCTCGACGAGATCGGCGACATGCCGCCCGCCCTGCAGGTCAAGCTGCTGCGCGTGCTGCAGGAGCGCGCCGTGCGCCCCGTGGGCGCGAGCCAGGCCATCCCCGTGGACGTGCGCATCATCTCGGCCACGCACCGCAACCTCGAAGCCGCCATGGCGGCGGCGCAGTTCCGCGAGGACCTGTACTACCGCCTCAACGTGGTCACGCTGGCGCTGCCCACGCTGGCCGAGCGGCGCGAGGACATCCCGCTGCTGGCCAACCACTTCCTGGACAAGCTCGCGCGCAAGTACGGCAAGCGCCTGTCGGGCTTCGCGCCCGAGGCGCTCAAGGCGCTGACCGTGGCCGCCTGGCCCGGCAACGTGCGCCAGCTCTACAACGTGGTGGAGCAGGCATGTGCCCTGTCCACCACGCCCCTGGTGCCCCTGACCCTGGTGCAGCGCGCGCTGCGCACGCCCTCGGCCCAGGTGCTGAGCCTGAGCGAAGCGCGCCAGCGCTTCGAGCGCGACTACCTGGTGGACCTGCTCAAGATGACCGACGGCAACGTGGCCGACGCGGCACGGCTGGCCCAGCGCAACCGCACGGAGTTCTACCGGCTGCTGCAAAAGCATGCGCTGACGCCGGGGAACTTCAACAACCCTGCGCCGTAGTTTCAAGCCTTTTTGGCCTCTGGCGCTTATCCAGTAAGCGCTGCCAGCTATCAATTTTGTAGTTATCGACATACCACGCATCAGGTGCGCGCAAGCCTGTCGCCAATGAGCGACATGGGTAAGTGATTGATCCACCTAGGTTTTCCAGCCAGCCGCCCCTTGCAAGTCGCCATCCGGCGACAAAAACCTGTGTTTTGAAGCCCCTTGGAGCGCCCGCACAGTTGCTTACATGCACATCCGCTCCTAATTCATTGATTTAAAAAGAGTTTTCTGCGCTGGCACAGGGTTTGCCCTAGGTCTGGCATGGATGCTGTTTTTTCCCTTTGGCGGCGGCCCCTGCTGGCACTGGCGGCCACGCTGCTGGCGGGCGCTGCGCAGGCGCAGGGCTTCGACTTCGAGAGCGTGACGCGCCTGGCCCGCGAGCGCGCCGCCCAGCCCTACCGCGCATCTGGCGGCAAGCTGCCCGCCGACCTGGCCCGGCTGGACTATGACCAGGTGCGCGACATCCGCTGGCGGCCCGAGCGCGCGCTGTGGCGGGCCGACAGGCTGCCGTTCGAGGCCATGTTCTTCCACCTGGGCCTGTACCAGACCGAGCCGGTGCTGATCAACGAGGTCACGCCCCAGGGCGTACGCCACGTGCGCTATGACAGGGCCGATTTCGACTACGGCAAGAACGACAGGCTGCGCCCGCAGGACTGGGGCGACCTGGGCTTTGCGGGCTTTCGGCTGCACCACCACCTGAACTCGGCCGACTACAAGGACGAGCTGGTCGTGTTCCAGGGCGCGAGCTACTTCCGCGCGCTGGGCCAGGGCCAGCAGTACGGCCTGTCGGCGCGGGGGCTGGCCATCGACACCGTGGGCGGCAAGGAGGAGTTTCCCCGCTTCACCGAGTTCTGGCTGGTGCGGCCCGCGCCAGGCGCCAAACAGGCCACGGTCTATGCGCTGATGGACTCGCCCCGTGCCACGGGCGCCTACCGCTTCGACATCACGCCCGGCCCGCAGACCACCACCACGGTCAGGAGCCGCGTCTTCGTGCGCAGCACCGGCCAGCCCATTGCCACGCTGGGCATCGCGCCGCTGACCAGCATGTTCTTCTTCGGCGAGAACCAGCCGCGCAAGGAGGACTTCCGCCCCGAGGTCCACGACTCCGACGGCCTGATGGTCGCCACCGGCGAGGGCGAATGGCTGTGGCGCCCGCTGCAGAACCCCCGGCAGGTGCTGGTGACCTCGTTCGCCACCCAGAACCCCAAGGGCTTCGGCCTGATGCAGCGCGACCGCCAGTGGAGCAGCTACGAGGACGTGGAAGCCCGCTACGAGCGCCGCCCCAGCGCCTGGGTGCGCCCCCTGCACGACTGGGGCGCGGGCCGCGTGGAGCTGGTGCAGCTGCCCACGCCCGACGAGACGCACGACAACATCGTCGCCTACTGGGTGCCCGCCCAGCTGCCCGCGCCCGGCCAGCCGCTGGAGTTCGCCTACGAGCTGCTCTGGCAGGGCGACGAACAGCAGCGCCCGCCCGGCAGCTGGGTGGCGCAGTCGCGCCGTGGCATGGGCTACACCAAGCCAAACGCCGCAGCCCCGCGCCAGCAGGTGCAGTACGTGGTCGATTTCGACGGCCCGGCCCTCCAGGCCCTGGCGCCGGACGCCGCCGTGAAGGCCGTGGTGAGCAGCGACGCCAACGGCCAGGTGGTCGAAAGCAATGCCTACGGCAACCCCGCCACGGGCCAGTGGCGCATGACCGTGCGCACAGAGCGCAAGCAAGCCGGCCGCCCCGTCGAGCTGCGGGCTTTTCTGCAACACGACAACCACGCAGTGAGCGAAACATGGACGCACATCCTTCTTCCCGAGTAGGCACACCGCGTGCGCAGCGCCACCCCAACTCCGTGACAGCGCCACCGCTGCACCGGGGCTCCATGCCGCCCGTGCCCTGGCGCGGCTTCTGGAACAGCCTGTGTACGGCGGCGCTGCTGCGCCTGACGGGCCACACCCGCGCCAACGCCGCCAGCGCCGCGCCCGCCCAGGCGTGGCAGGGTGCGGCGACGCAGCGCCGCTGGGTCTTCGCGCTGCTGACGGGGCTGACCACGGCGCTCGCCACGGCCCTGTTCGCCCAGGTGCAGCCCGACCACGGCAACGCCTGGCTGGGCGCGGGCCAGATCGCGTTGTTCGCGGTGCTCTCGGCCTGGGTGGTCACCGGCTTTCTGACGGGGCTGATGGGCTTCTGGGTGATGCTGCGCGGCGACCGGCACGCGCTGTCGGTGCGCAGCGTGACGGAGCACCAGCTCTCGCCCGACGCGCGCACGGCCATCATCATGCCGATCTGCAACGAGGACGTGGCCACCGTGTTCGCCGGGCTGCGCGCCACCTGCGAATCGCTGGCGGCCACGGGCCACGGCGCCACGTTCGACGTGTTCGTGCTGTCCGACAGCTACGACCCCGCCATCGCCCGCGCCGAGCGTGCCGCGTGGGAGGACCTGCGCGGCGCCCTGGCGCAGAACGCCCAGCAGCCCCAGGTGCAGGTCTATTACCGCCTGCGCACGCGCCGCACGCACCGCAAGGCGGGCAACGTGGCCGACTTCTGCCGCCGCTGGGGCAAGGACTACCGCTACATGGTGGTGCTGGACGCCGACAGCGTGATGAGCGGCGCCTGCATCGTCTCCATGGCCAAGCTCATGGAAGCCCACCCGAGCGCGGGCATCATCCAGACGGCCACGCAGGCCATCGGCCACGTCACGCTGCATGCGCGCGCGCAGCAGTTCGCGTCGCGCGTCACGGGGCGTCTGTTCACCCTGGGCATGCAGTACTGGCAGCTGGGCGAATCGCACTACTGGGGCCACAACGCCATCCTGCGCGTGGAGCCGTTCATGCGGCACTGCGCGCTCGCGCCCATTGCGGGCCGGGGGGGCCTGGCGGGCGGCATCATGAGCCACGACTTCGTGGAAGCGGCCTTGATGCGCCGCGCGGGCTACCACGTGTGGCTGGTGTCCGACCTCGTGGGCAGCTACGAGCAGCAGCCGCCCGACCTGCTGGCCGAGCTGCAGCGCGACCGCCGCTGGTGCCAGGGCAACCTGCAGAACGCGCGGCTGATCGCCGAGCCCGGCATCCACCCCGTACACCGCACGATGTTCGCCACGGGCGCCATGGCCTACCTGTCGGCACCGCTGTGGCTGGCCTTTCTCACGCTGGGCACGGCGCTGTGGCTGTCGGGCGCGCGGCAGGCGGCGGGCGCGCACGTGCTGCCCAGCGAGCTGCTCGCGCTGTGGGGCTGGACGCTGTGCATGCTCTTCTTGCCGCGCATTCTGGGCGTGGCCGCCGTCTTCATGCGGCGCGAGCAGCACGAATACGGCGGCGGCGCCAGCCTGCTCCAGAGCGCCGCGCTGGAGAGCGCGCTGGCCATCCTGCAGGCGCCCATCCGCATGCTGGCGCACTCGCTGTTCGTGCTGGTGGCGCTCACCGGCCTGAAGCTGGACTGGAAGTCGCCCCCGCGCGAGGCGCAGGCCGTGCCCTGGCACCACGCGCTGCGCCAGCTCGCGCCCATGAGCGCGGTCATCGCCCTGCTGGCCGCTGGCGTGGCGCTGATCGACGCCAGCGCCCTGCTCTGGCTGCTGCCCGTGGGCCTGCCGCTGGCGCTGGCCACGCCGCTGGCCGTGTTCACCAGCCGCACCGACCTGGGCCGCACACTGCGCGAGCGGCGCCTGCTGCTGATCCCCGAGGAGTCGTGGTCGCCGCCCGTGCTGCGCCGTGCGTGGCTGCACGCCAAGCCCAACGCCGCGTGACGGGCGCGGGGCATTTACGATAGGCGCCGCTTCACTCTCGGCCCCGCGCCTCTCCGCCCATGCCCCTCACACACCTTGCCACCCGCCGCGCCTTCCACGCCAGCACATTCGCCCTGGCCCTGACCCTGGCGGGCTGCGCCGCGCCGCCTGGCAAGGCGCCCGACCGCACTCAGGTCACTGCGCCCACAGCGCAGCCGCAGCCCGAGCCGCCGGGCCGCGTCATCTTCCTGGGCTTTGCGCTGCACTCGCAGGCCAAAGCCTTCCGCAACGACGTGCTGCTGGCCGAGAAGCTGGCCAGCAGCATCGACCCCAAGGCGCTGCGCATCAAGATGGCCAACCCCGCACCCGGCCAGCCAGCGGACTGGCCCCAGGCCACGGTCGAGAACTTCACGCTGGCGATGAACAAGACGGCCGAGGTGGCGCGGCCGCAGGACCGGGTGCTGGTCTTCATCGCCGCGCACAGCAACCCGGGCGTGCTCAACGTCATGGTGGACGGCAAGCACCGGCACCCGATCACGCCGCAGATCCTGAGCGACGCGCTCGCGCCCCTGGCCGCCAGGCAGGTGCCCACCCTGGTGGTGCTGTCGGCCTGCTACAGCGGCGCCTTCGTGGAGCCGCTGAAGGCGCCCCACCGCGTGGTGCTGACGGCCACCGACGCACGCAGCGCCTCGTTCCGCTGCCAGTACCCGGGCGAGTACACGCCGTTCGCCGAAGCCCTGTTCGGCCAGGCCGCCATCGGCCTGCCCGTGACCGCGTGGATGGCCGCCGCCCAGCAGGCCGTGGCCGCGCAGGAACAGCGCCGCAAGCTGCCGCCGTCCAAACCGCAGATCTTCGTGGGGGACGAGGCGCGGGGCTGGGCCAGCCAGCCGCTGGGTCAATGGCTGGCAGCGCCGCGTTGAAAGAAAAACCGGCGCACAACGCGCCGGTTTACTCATCTTTTGATAGCTGCTCGCGCTTGCTGGATAAGCGCTGGAGGCCAAAAATGCTTGAAATCTATCAGAACGGCATCTTGGGCATGCCGCCGCCGCCCAGGCCCTTCATGCCACCCATGCGCTTCATCATCTTCATCAGGCCGCCGCCCTTCATCTTCTTCATCATGCCCTGCATCTGCTCGAACTCTTTCAGCAGGCGGTTCACTTCCTGAACGTGCACGCCCGCGCCGCCCGCGATGCGCTTCTTGCGGGTGGCCTTGATCAGCTCGGGCTTGCGGCGCTCCAGCGGCGTCATGCTCTGGATGATGCCTTCCTTGCGGCGGATGTCGCGCTCGGCCTTGTCCAGGTCCACCTGGCCGGCCTTGGCGGTAAGCTGCGCGGGCAGCTTGTCCATCAGGCTGGACAGGCCGCCCATCTGCTTCATCTGCTGCAGCTGCGACAGGAAGTCGTTGAGGTCGAACCCGTCGCCGCTCTTGACCTTGGCGGCGAGCTTCTGCGCCGCTTCCAGGTCCACGCCCGCCGTGACCTGCTCCACCAGCGCCACGATGTCGCCCATGCCCAGGATGCGGCCCGCGTGGCGCTCGGCGTCGAAGACTTCCAGCCCGTCGATCTTCTCGGACACGCCCGCGAACTTGATGGGCGCGCCCGCCACCTGCCGCACCGACAGCGCCGCGCCGCCGCGCGAGTCGCCGTCGAGCTTGGTCAGCACGATGCCGGTGAGGGGCAGCGCTTCCTTGAAGGCCCGGGCGGTGTTCACCGCGTCCTGGCCCTGCATGGCGTCCACCACGAACAGCGTCTCCACCGGGTTCAGCACGGCGTGCAGGTCCTTGATCTCCTGCATCAGCGCGTCGTCGATGGCCAGGCGCCCTGCCGTGTCCACCAGCAGCACGTCGAAGTAGTGCTTGCGTGCGTAGTCCAGCGCGGCCAGGGCGATGTCGCGCGGCTTCTGCTCGGGCGTGCTGGGGAACCACTCGGCGCCCGCCTGCCTGGTCACGGTCTTGAGCTGCTCGATGGCCGCCGGGCGGTACACGTCGCCCGAGACGGTGAGCACCTTCTTCTTGCGCTTTTCGATGAGGTGCCTGGCCAGCTTGGCCGTGGTGGTGGTCTTGCCCGCGCCCTGCAGGCCCGCCATCAGGATGACGGCGGGCGGCTGGGCCGCCAGGTTGATGTCGGCCACGCCCTGGCCCATGGTGGCGGCCAGCTCGCGGTTGACGATGCCGACCAGCGCCTGCCCGGGCTTGAGCGAGCCCAGCACTTCCTGGCCCAGGGCCTTTTCCTTGACGCGGGCGATGAAGTCGCGCACCACAGGCAGGGCCACGTCGGCTTCGAGCAGGGCCATGCGCACCTCGCGCAGCATGTCCTGCACGTTGGACTCGGTGATGCGGGCCTGGCCGCGCATCTCCTTGACGAGGCGCGTGAGTTTGTCGGTAAGTGCGGAGGCCATAGGAAAAAAGGGGTTTCGGTGGGGCCGCGGGCGGGAATGCCAGGGCAGGTGAAAGGCTAAACTGCGGCCCATGATTTTAGCGAGTAGCTCCCCCGTCAGCTGGCTGCTGGCCCTGGCCGCCGCCACGGCCTATGCCGTGCCCGCCGCAGGCGCATCGCGCCTGGGCGCGGCGGCAGCGCGCAACGCGCTGCTGGCGGCCTGGGTGCTGCACGGCGCGGTGCTGGTCTGGGGGCTGTGGGGCGACGCGCCGCGCTTCGGCTTCGCGCCCGCGCTGTCGATGACGGCCTGGCTGGTGCTCACCGTGTACGCGGTGGAGCGGCAGTTGTTCCCGCAGCTCCAGGCCCGCTGGGCGCTGGCCGCGCTGGGCGCAGCCGCCGTGGTGCTGGCCCTCGTCTTCCCGGGCCAGCCGCTGCACGTGGCGGCCTCGGCCTGGCTGCCGCTGCACCTGGCGCTGGGCATTGCCTGCTACGGCCTCTTCGGCGCGGCGGTGGTGCATGCCTGGCTCATGACCCGCGCCGAGCGCCACATCCGCCAGGCCGAAGACCCGCACAGCGGCATCCCGCTGCTGACGCTGGAACGGCTGACCTTCCGCTTCGTGGCGGCAGGCTTCGTGCTGCTCACGGCCACGCTGCTGGCGGGCTGGCTGTTCAGCGAGCAGCTCTATGGCCGCGCCTGGCGCTGGGACCACAAGGCCGTGTTCTCGCTGCTGTCGTGGCTGGCCTTCGCCGCGCTGCTGCTGGGCCGCGCGCGCTTCGGCTGGCGCGGGCGCAGCGCCGTGCGCGTGCTCTACACGGGCGCGGCACTGCTGCTGCTGGCCTACGTGGGCTCGCGCTTCGTGCTCGAAGTCATCCTGGGCCGCAGCGCATGAAATACCTGGTGCTGCTGATCGTGCTGGCGGTGGCCTTCGGCATCTGGCGCAGCCGCCGCGCCCAGGCCGTCGCGGCGCGGCCACGGTCGCGCGCCCTGCCCCAGGACATGCTGGCCTGCGCGCACTGCAAGGTACACATTCCCCGACCGGACGCGCTGGTGGCGGGCGACCGGGCCTATTGCTGCGCCGAGCACCAGCGCCTGGGCCCGGCCTGACGCGATGCCGACACTCCGCGCCCCGGTGGACGCACCATTCCTGCGCCTGTGGCGCGGCTTCCTGACCGGCCGCGTCATGGTCGCCCTGGCGCTGCTCATCTTGCAGGGCGCGATGCAAGCCATCAATCAGACTCCCTCTCCCACGGTGCTGGGGGTCTGCGCAGCCTACCTGGCAGCCACCATCTTGCTGCGCATCCTGGCCCGCCGCGCTCCGCCCGCGCCTGGGGCGGGCGTGCAGTGGCTGCCGTCGGTCGGCGTGGACCTGGCTGCCATCTCCGTTCTGCAATGGCTCCAGGCGAGCACCATGAATTTCACGCCGCTGTTCGGCCTGCCCATCCTGATGGCGGCCGTGCTGGGCACCCTGACCCTGGCGCTGGGCACCACGGCCGCCGTCACCCTGCTGCTGCTGGCCTGGGCCTGGTGGCAAGGCACGGGCACGGCGGGCGACGACCTGTCCCGATACCTGCAAAGCGCGCTGACGGGCACCGGCTACTTCATCGTGAGCTACCTGGTGCATCAGCTGGCCTCGCGGCTGGCGCGCGAGCAGCAGGTGGCGCAGCAGAGCCAGGTCGCGGCCCGCGTGCAGACGCAGGTGAGCGCGCTGGTCATCCAGAACCTGACCGACGGCGTGCTGGTGGTGGACGAGAGCGATACCGTGCGCATCGCCAATCCGGCCGGGCTGCAGCTGCTCGGCAAAGGCGCGCAGTCCGAGCCGCCGTTCACCCTGGCGGCCGAGGCGCCCTGGAGGCCGCTGGTCGTCCTGGCGCAGCGCACCTTCCGCCAGGAGCAGCCACAGGCCGCCGACGTGGACCTGCTGCACCCCGGCCAGAGCCCCACGGGCCTGCATGTGCGCACCTGGCTCACGTCCACGCGCGAGGACGTGCGCACAGCACAGACCGAGCGCCTGTGCGTGATGTTCCTGCACGACCTGCGCGAGATGGAAGCGCGCCTGCGCACCGAGAAGCTCGCGGCCATGGGCCGCATGTCCGCCGCCGTGGCGCACGAGATCCGCAACCCGCTGGCCGCCATCGTGCAGGCCAACGCCCTGCTCGAAGAAGACCTGCACGACCCCGCCCAGAAGCGGCTGGCGCACATGGTGCAGCAGAACGCCGACCGCCTGGCGCGCATCGCCGAGGAGGTGCTGGACATCGCCCGCGTGCAGCACCAGATCAGCCATGCGCCCGCGTCCACCCTGCGGCTGGACGAGACCGTGGCGCAGATCTGGGCCGACTGGCAGGCCCAGGATCCGGCGCGGCGCCGGGCCGTGGTGGCGCTGGGCGCCGGGGCCGCACAGGTGGAGTTCGACGCGGAGCACCTGCGCCGCGTGCTGGTCAACTTGCTGGACAACGCGCTGCGCTACATGGGGACGGAGGCCGATTCGCTCGCCGTCACCACGCGCATCGCGCCCTCAGGCCAGGTCAGCCTGCAGGTGTGGAGCGACGGCGCGCCCATGGACAAGTCGGTGGAGCGCCACCTGTTCGAGCCCTTCTTCTCGTCCGAGAGCCGCTCCAGCGGCCTGGGCCTTTATATTTGCCGCGAGCTGTGCCAGCGCCACGGCGCAAGCATCGGCTACCAGCGGCTGAACCGGACCACGGCGCGCGGCGAAACGGGCGGGAACGCATTCACGGTCGGATTCCGCCGCACCACGCGCCCCAGCGACGCCGCCACGCTGTTCGACACCATCGTCGTATGACCATGAGCACCTCCACCCCCGCCTCCATCCTCGTCGTGGACGACGAGCCCGACCTGCGCACCCTGTACGAACTCACGCTGCTGCGCGAGGGCTACCGCGTGGAGACCGCATCCAACGTGCAGGAGGCGCGCGAGCAGCTCAAGGCCCGCCGTTTCGACGCCGTCATCACCGACATGCGCCTGCCCGACGGCTTCGGCATGGAGCTGCTGCAGGACCTGCGCGACCAGCAGCGCCGCGAGCGCTGCGTGGTCATGACGGCCTACGGCTCGGCGGAGAACGCCGTCGAGGCCCTGCGCTCGGGCGCCTTCGACTACCTGACCAAGCCGGTGGACCTGAAGCAGTTCCGCTCCGTCGTGGCCTCGGCGGTGCAAGGCTCGGGCGGCGTGCCCGCGCCGCGCGCCGCGCGCCACGCCGGGGGCACGGCACGC
>NZ_JASGDA010000041.1:0-40544 GCF_047607405.1 Acidovorax sp.
CACCGCGCGCGGCGCGACGCCGCGCTGGACGCCGCCCGCGCCCTGCTGGACGCACACGCGCTGCGGCCCACCGCAGGCGCCACCAGCCCCAACGCCCAGGTGGTGGTGGTGCGCGTGCTGTCGGCCCAGGTGGAGCCCGCCATGCAGCTGCTGCGGCAGGTGTGGGCCGCGTGGCGCGCCAGCCTGTGGCAGATGCGGGCCGAGCCACCGCGCATCTGGGCCATGTAGCCGTTCAGGTCGGGCGTTGGTTGGCCCGCTCGCTCGCCAGCGCCCAGGCGAAGATGGCGACGCCGCCCAGCCCCAGCACCGCGCCCACCCAGCCGGTGGAGGTCCAGCCCCAGCCCGCCGCGATGGCCGCGCCGCCCAGCCACGCGCCCAGCGCGTTGGCCGCGTTGAACGCGGAATGGTTGAGCGCGGCGGCCAGCGTCTGCGCGTCGCCCGCCACGTCCATCAAGCGGATCTGCAGCGCCGGGCCGATGGCGACCAGCGTGCCCAGCACGAAGGTGGCCACAGCGGCCGAGACGGGGTGGCGCGCGGCGGGCACGAACAGCACCATCACCGCGATGGACCACAGCAGCACCTTGCCCACCGTGGGCATCAGCGCCCGGTCGGCCATGCGCGAGCCAACCACGTTGCCCGCCACCATGCCCAGGCCGAACAGCGACAGCACGAAGGGCACCAGCGCGGACGGCAGGCCCGCCACCTCGGTCAACGTGGGCTTGATGTAGCTGAACACCGCGAACATGCCGCCGAAGCCGATGGCGCCGATGCCCAGCGTGAACCACACCTGCTTGCGCGCGAGCGCCCCCAGCTCGCGCAGCGGGCTGGCGCCCTGGGGCGCGGGCATGTCGGGCACCCACTGGCGCACCAGGGCCACGGCCGCCACCGCGATCAGGCCCACGAAGACGAAGGCCGCGCGCCAGCCGAAGTGCGCGCCCAGGGCGGCGGCAATGGGTACGCCCACCAGCGTGGCGCTGGTCAGCCCCAGCATCACCCAGCCCACGGCGCGCGCGCGGCGCCCCGGCGGCGCCAGCGCAGCCGCCACCAGCGCCGCCACGCCGAAGTAGGTGCCGTGCGGCAGCCCGGTACACAGCCGCATGGCGGCGAGCGAGGCATAGCCCGGCGCCAGCGCCGAGGCGAAGTTGCCCAGCGCATAGACGGCCATCAGTGCCATGAGCAGCGCGCGCCGCCCCCAGTGGGCGCACAGCACGGCCAGCACCGGCGCGCCCACCACCACGCCCAGGGCGTAGGCGCTGATCACGTGGCCCGCCTGCGGAATGCTCACGCCGATGTCGCGCGCCACCTCGGGCAGCAGGCCCATGATGACGAACTCGCCCGTGCCGATGGAAAAGCCGCCCAGGCCCAGCGCGAGCACGGCGCGCACCAGCGTGCGGTCGTCGGTGGGGGCGGCAGGGGTGGAAGCAGAGGACAGGGGCGCGGTCATGGAAAAAAAGACAGGGGCGTGAAACGCCCCGGCGCAGCGAACATAGCACGGCCCGCCAGTGATCGGGCAAGCGCAAGCAGCTATCAAATGGCGACCAGCTGGCGGATGCCCTTGGCCTGCATCTCGCTGCCCGGGCCGCGCGCGATGACCTCGCCGCGCTCCATCACCAGGTACTCGTCGGCCAGTTCCTCGGCGAAGTCGTAATACTGCTCGCACAGCAGCACGGCCATGCCGCCGTCGGCCAGTTGGCGGATCACGCGGCCTATGTCCTTGATGATGCTGGGCTGTATGCCTTCGGTGGGCTCGTCGAGCACCAGCAGGCGCGGGCCGGGCGCCAGGGCGCGGGCGATGGCAAGCTGCTGCTGCTGCCCGCCCGAGAGGTCGCCGCCGCGCCGGTGCAGCATTTGCTTCAAGACCGGGAACAGCTCGTACAGGTGCGGCGGCACGGGCGTGGAGCCGCTTCGGTAGGCCAGGCCCATGCGCAGGTTCTCCTGCACCGTGAGGCGACCGAAGATCTCGCGCCCCTGCGGCACGAAGCCGATGCCCGCACGGGCCCGGTCGTAGGGTGCGGCCTTGTCGATGGACTGGCCGTCCAACGTGATGGTGCCGCTGCGTATGGGCACCAGGCCCATCAGGCTCTTGAGCAGCGTGGTCTTGCCCACGCCGTTGCGGCCCAGCAGCACGGTGACCTGGCCGGGCGCGGCGGTCAGGCTCACGTCGCGCAGGATGTGGGAGCCGCCGTAGTACTGGTTGATGTTCTGGACTTTGAGCATTTTTGGCCTCTAGCGCTTGCTGGACAAGCGCCAGCAGCTATCAAATTTATAGTTTCAGCGCCCCAGATAAACCTCGATCACGCACTCGTCGGCCTGCACCTGGTCGAGTGTGCCCTCGGCCAGCACGGCGCCGTCGCACAGCACCGTCACCTTCTCGCTGATGGTGCGGATGAAGGACATGTCGTGCTCCACCACCATCAGCGAGTGCTTGCCTTTCAGGGTGAGGAACAGCTCGGCCGTGCGCGCCGTCTCCTCGTCGGTCATGCCCGCCACGGGCTCGTCGAGCAGCAGCAGCTTCGGCTGCTGCATGAGCAGCATGCCGATCTCCAGCCACTGCTTCTGCCCATGGCTCAGGTTGCCCGCCTGGCGTGTCACGCCGTCGGCCAGGTGGATGGTGTGCAGCACCTCGGCCAGGCGGTCGGACTGCGCGGAGTCGAGGCGAAAGAACATGCTGGACTTCACGCCCTTGTGGGTCTTGAGCGCGAGTTCGAGGTTCTCGAACACGGTGAGCTGCTCGAACACCGTGGGCTTCTGGAACTTGCGGCCTATGCCCAGACTGGCGATCTCGGGCTCGTTGTGGCGCAGCAGGTCGATGGTGGAGCCGAAATAGACCGTGCCTGTGTCGGGCCGCGTCTTGCCGGTGATGATGTCCATCATCGTCGTCTTGCCCGCGCCGTTGGGGCCGATGATGCAGCGCAGCTCGCCGGGCGCGATGTCCAGGTTCAGGCCGTTGATGGCCTTGAAGCCGTCGAAGCTCACGTGTACGTCTTCCAGGTACAGGATGCGGCCATGCGTCACGTCCACCGCGCCGGGCGTGGCGATGCGCGCAAAGCCCGCCGCCCGGCCGCCCGATTCCGTCTGGCCCGTCACGGGCGCCTGCACGCGGGCGATGCGCTGCGCGCCTTCTTCCATCAGGTCGGGCGTCATTGCGCGGCCCCCTTCTTCATGAGCTTCTTCACCAGCCCGACCACGCCGTCCGGCAGGAACAGCGTGACGGCGATGAACAGCGCGCCCAGGAAGTACAGCCAGAACTCCGGCGCGGTGACCGTGAGCCAGCTCTTGGCGCCGTTGACGATGAACGCGCCAGCGATGGGCCCGACGAGCGTGGCGCGCCCACCCACGGCCGCCCACACTGCTATCTCGATGGAGTTGGCCGGGCTCATCTCGCCGGGGTTGATGATGCCGACCTGCGGCACGTACAGCGCGCCCGCCACGCCGCACATCATGGCGCTGATGGTCCAGATGGTGAGCTTGTAGGGCAGCGGCGCGTAGCCCGAGAACATGACGCGGCTTTCCGCATCGCGCACGGCCTGCAGCACGCGGCCGAATTTGCTGCGCACCAGCCAGCGCGCGAGCAGAAAGAACGCGAGCAACGTACACCCGGTGAGCACGAACAGCAGCATGCGCATGTTTTGCGTGGCGATCGGCGTGCCCAGGATGCGCTTGAAGTCGGTGAACCCGTTGTTGCCGCCAAACCCCGTCTCGTTGCGGAAGAACAGCAGCATGGCCGCATACGTCATGGCCTGCGTGATGATGGAGAAATAGACGCCCTTGATGCGCGAGCGGAACGCGAACCAGCCGAACACGAAGGCCACCAGTCCCGGCACGGCCACGATGAGGATCAGCGTGGCGGCAAAGCTGTCGGACAGCGCCCAATGCCAGGGCAGCTCCTTCCAGTCCAGGAAGACCATGAAGTCCGGCAGGTCGCTCTGGTAGTTGCCGTCGCGCCCGATCTGGCGCATGAGGTACATGCCCATCACGTAGCCGCCCAGGGCGAAGAAAAGGCCGTGGCCCAGGCTCAGGATGCCGGTGTAGCCCCAGATCAGGTCCATGGCGAGCGCGCAGATGGCGTAGCACATGATCTTGCCGAGCAAGGCCACGGCGTAGTCGGACAGGTGGAAGGCGCTGCCCGGCGGCACCCACAGGTTGAGCACGGGCGCGATGGCGCACACCACGATGAGCGCGACGAAGAAGGCGGACCAGCCGCCGCGCGTGAGCAGCGGCGCGGGTGCGGGAAGTTGAATGGCAGAGGTGGTCATAGCGGTTTCAATCTGCCGTGCGGCCTTTCACCGCGAAGATGCCCTGGGGACGCTTCTGGATGAAGATGATGATGAACACCAGCACGGCGATCTTGGCGAGCACCGCGCCCGCCCAGCCCTCGATGAATTTGTTGAGCACGCCCAGTCCCAGCGCCGCATACACGGTGCCCGCGAGCTGCCCCACGCCGCCGAGCACCACGACCATGAAGGCATCGACGATGTAGCTCTGGCCCAGGTCGGGCCCCACGTTGCCCACCTGGCTCAGGGCGCAGCCCGCCAGCCCGGCGATGCCACTGCCCAAAGCGAAGGCCAGGGTGTCGGTGCGCGCGGTATTCACGCCCATGCAGGACGCAATGGGCCGGTTCTGCGTGACGCCGCGCACGAACAGGCCCAGCCGCGTGCGGCCAATCAGGTAGCCCATGCCCAGCAGCACGGCAGCGGCAAAGCCGATGATGACGAGGCGGTTGTACGGCAGCGTGAGGTTGGAGAGCACCTGCACGCCGCCGCTCATCCACGCGGGGTTTTCCACGCCCACGTTCTGCGCGCCGAACACGCTGCGCACCAGTTGCTGCAGCACCAGGCTGATGCCCCAGGTGGCGAGCAGTGTCTCCAGCGGGCGGCCATACAGAAAGCGCAGCACGCCGCGCTCCAGCACTGCACCCACGGCGGCGGACGCGCCAAAGGCCAGCGGCACGGCCGCCACCAGGTACCAGTCGAACGCGCCGGGCAGGTATTTCTGGAACAGGCCCTGCACCACGTAGGTGGCGTAGGCGCCGATCATCATCAGCTCGCCGTGGGCCATGTTGATGACCCCCATCAGCCCGTAGGTGATGGCCAGGCCCAGCGCCACGAGCAGCAGGATGGAGCCCAGGCTGATGCCCGTAAAGGCCGCGCCCAGGCGCTCGCCCCAGGCCAGGCTGTCGTCCACCTGGGCCAGCGAGCGCTGCAGTTGCGCCTTGACGCCCGTATCCTCCTCCGTCGCAATGCGTTCGTTGAGCAGCAGGCGCGTGTCGGGCGTGGGGTGGTGCGCCAGCGCCTCGGCGGCGCGCTTGCGCGCGTCGGCTTCGTCGCTGCCGAGCTGCGTGGCGGCCAGCGCCAGGGCGATCTGGTCCTTGACGCGGCGGCTGGACTCTTGCGCCAGCGCCTTTTCCAGCAGGGGCAGGCGGGCGGGGTCGGGCTCCTTCATCAGCGCCTGCGCGGCGGCCAGGCGCTGCGGCTCGTCGCCGCCCAGAAGCTGCATGGCGGCCAGGGCGGTGTCGATCTCGCCGCGCATGCGGTTGTTGTTGATGATGTCCTCGGCGTCCTCCGGCACGTGTACGCTCGCGCCCGTTACGGGATCGCTGCCCTGGCCGTTGCGCACGATGACGGCGCGGCCCGCCGCCACCTTGACTTCATCGTCCAGCAGGGCCTTGAGGAAATCCGCCGTGCGCTCGCCCGGCTCCATGGCCGCCTGCCGCACGGCGGCCACGCGGTCGTCGGTGTCGCCCGCGGCCATCGCCAGGGCCTGCGCGGCGGTGAGGGCGTGCGCGGCACCGAGCCACAGGGTCAGGCACAGGGCCAGAAAACATCGCAACATAAGTCAAACAGTTCAGTCAAAAAAAGGGAGGGCTGGCCCTCCCTGTTCGATCACTTCTTTTCAGGCTCGTCCTTCTTCTTGTCGTTGCCCTCGATGTAGGGCGACCACGGCTTGGCCTTGACGGGGCCGGGCGTCTTCCACACCACGTTGAACTGCCCGTCGGCCTTGATCTCGCCGATGAACACGCTCTTGTGCAGGTGGTGGTTCTTCTCGTCCATCTTGCTCACGATGCCGCTGGGCGCCTTGAAGGTCTGGCCCGCCATGGCGGCGATCACCTTGTCCACGTCGGTGCTCTTGGCCTTCTCGACCGCCTGCTTCCACATGTTGATGCCGATGTAGGTGGCTTCCATGGGGTCGTTGGTGAGCGGCTTGTCCTTGTGGCTCGCGATGTTCTTGGCCTTGGCGTAGTCGCTCCACTTCTTGATGAAGGCGGTGTTCTCGGGGCTCTTGATGGATTGGAAGTAGTTCCACGCCGCCAGGTGGCCGACCAGGGGCTTGGTGTCCACGCCGCGCAGCTCTTCCTCGCCGACCGAGAAGGCGACCACGGGCACGTCCTTGGCCTTCAGGCCGGCGTTGCCCAGCTCCTTGTAGAAGGGCACGTTGGAGTCGCCGTTGATGGTGGAGACCACGGCCGTCTTGCCGCCCTGGCTGAACTTCTTGATGTCCGCCACGATGGTCTGGTAGTCCGAATGGCCGAAGGGCGTGTACTTCTCGTCGATGTCGGCATCCTTCACGCCCTTGCTCTTGAGGTAGGCGCGCAGGATCTTGTTGGTGGTGCGGGGGTACACGTAGTCCGTGCCCAGCAGCACCCAGCGCTTGGCGCCGCCACCGTCCTTGCTCATGAGGTAGTCCACGGCGGGAATGGCCTGCTGGTTGGGCGCGGCGCCGGTGTAGAACACGTTCTTGGACAGTTCCTCGCCCTCGTACTGCACGGGGTAGAACAAGAGGCCGTTCAGCTCCTCGACCACGGGCAGCACCGACTTGCGCGACACGCTGGTCCAGCAGCCGAAGATGACGGCCACCTTGTCCTGCGTGAGCAGTTGCTTGGTCTTTTCGGCGAACAGCGGCCAGTTGGACGCCGGGTCCACCACCACGGGTTCGAGCTTCTTGCCCAGCACGCCACCCTTGGCGTTGATCTCGTCAATCGCCATGAGCACGGTGTCTTTGAGCACCGTCTCGGAAATGGCCATGGTGCCGGACAGGCTGTGCAGGATGCCGACCTTGATCGTGTCCTGCGCATGCGCGGGCAGCGCGGAAAGACCGGCGAGCGCGGCGGCTGCGGCAAGGGCTTTGAGGGAATGGCGACGTTGCATTTGGGCTTCTCCAGGGGTTGGGGTTGAGGCCGATTCTGGAGAGCCGGGGGTGCGCTGGATATACGCCGGGTGGCGTACGGCGGTGGTTGTTTTGCTACTTAATCAATAGCTGCTTGTGCTTTCAGGATAAGCGCTAGAGTCCAATTTGACCCATAAAACCGACTCTCCATGAAAATGGGAACAGCCGCACGGGAACTCCGGCTTTAGCACTCGATCACACCGAGTGCTAATATTCACGCCTTAGAGGAAAGGATTCCCGGAATGAACCTTCAATCTGGAACCGCGACCACGACGCTGGCCCCCGCCAGCCCCTGGGCGCTCGTGCCTCCCCTGGGCAACCTCGACGCCTACATCTCGGCGGTCAATCGCCTGCCCCTGCTCACCCCCGACGAGGAGCAGACCTACGCCCGCCAGCTGCGCGACCACAACGACGTGGACGCCGCTGGGCGCCTGGTGATGTCGCACCTGCGCCTGGTGGTGTCCATCGCGCGCCAGTACCTGGGCTACGGCCTGCCGCACGGCGACCTGATCCAGGAAGGCAACGTGGGCCTGATGAAGGCCGTCAAGCGCTTCGACCCCGACCAGGGCGTGCGCCTGGTGAGCTACGCCATGCACTGGATCAAGGCCGAGATCCACGAATACATCCTGAAGAACTGGCGCATGGTGAAGGTGGCCACCACCAAGGCCCAGCGCAAGCTGTTCTTCAACCTGCGGTCGATTAAGCAGGGTTTCAAGGCCGATGCGCTGGACGCCGACACGCACCGCGAGACGCTGTCCGACCGCGAGATCGACGCCGTGGCGGCGCAGCTCAACGTCAAGCGCGAGGAAGTCATCGAGATGGAAACGCGCATGGCGGGCGGCGACGTGCTGCTGGACCCCGCGCCCGCGCATGACGACGACCAGGCGTTCGGCCCCATCGCCTACCTGGCCGACGCCTCGCACGAGCCCACGGCCATGATCGAGTCGCGCCAGCGCGACGCCCTGGCCACCGACGGCATCGCCGCCGCGCTGGAGAGCCTGGACGAGCGCAGCCGCCGCATCGTGGAGGAGCGCTGGCTCAAGGTCAACGACGACGGCTCGGGCGGCATGACGCTGCACGAGCTGGCCGCAGAGTACGGCGTGAGCGCCGAGCGCATCCGCCAGATCGAGGTGGCCGCGATGAAGAAGATGAAGAAGGCGCTGGCGGAGTACGCTTAATATCCGACCTGCTGACCCACGAACAAGGCCCCGCAACGGGGCCTTGTTGCATTCACCCCCCAAGGAGACTCCATGCACGCTCTTTCCCGCCGCGCCGCGCTGCTGGCCGCACTGGCCGCCACCGCCTCGCCCTGGGTTGCCGCCCAGCCCTGGCCCACCAAGCCCCTGAAAATCATCGTGGGCTTCCCGCCCGGCTCTTCGCCGGACATCACGGCCCGTACCTTCTCGGAGCCCTTGTCCAAGGCCCTGGGCCAGCCGGTGATCGTGGAGAACAAGGTGGGCGCGGGCGGCAACATCGGCGCGGACGCGGTCGCCAAGGCCACGGACGACCACACCATCGGCCTGATGATCAACGGCAACATGACCATCGCCAAGTTGCTGAACCCGACCGTGCCGTTCGACCCGCTCAAGGACTTTGCGCCGCTCAGTCTCGTCGGCACCTCGCCGCTGGTGCTGACGGCCCCCGTGAGCCAGCCGGACGTACCCGCCACCGCCAGTGCCAAGGAGTTCTTCGAGGCCGCGCGCAAGGCGGGCGACAAGTGGAGCTACGGCACGCCCGGCGTGGGCACGGTGGGCCACATCGGCACCGAGCTGCTCAAGGCGCGCAGCCACATCAACCCCGTACACGTGCCCTACCCCGGCTACCCCCAGGTGGCCACGGCCATGCTGGGCGGCCAGTTGCAGATGGCGATGATTCCCCCCGCGCTGGCGCAGGCCCAGGCACGCGCGGGCAAGCTGCGCATGATCGGCGTGACCTCGTCGGGCCGCAGCTCGCTGGCGCCCGACGTGCCCAGCCTGGCCGAAGCGGGCATCCAGGACTTCAGCCTGGAGATCTGGAACGCCTTCGCCGCCCCCGCCAGCATGCCCGCCGCCATCCAGGCCAGGCTGTCGGCGCTGATCAGCGACATCACGCGCAGCGAGGAAGTGCGCGGCAAGCTGTTCCAGCAGGGCTGGAATACCGTGGGCTCGTCCGCCGAGGGCCTCGCCAACCGCATCAAGGCCGACACCCGCGCCTTGGGCCGGGTGATTGCCGAGCGTGGGATCAAGGTGGAATAAGCGCCTGTTTGCGGCTATTTCATGGTGTAGCTGGTGGGCGTCTTGGTCAGGACGGCTGCGGCGCCCAACTCAGCGGTGATGGCTCTCGATAGCCCGATAGCTGGTGTAAGGTAGCTGCACGTGCTCCAGGAAGGCCCGTCCGAGGTGATCCATCGAATACAAATCCCTAGAGGCGGGGCGCCCGCCGAAGATCAATTCGCCCAGGTTGACCCCTACACCCAGGAAGGTGGTGCGCTCCCGCTGGCTGCGGTCCGCAGACTTGAAGCCACGCGCGTAATAGCCGCCCTGCAGTTCCACATAGCGCAGCGGGCCTGTGCGGAAGGCGTCGAACCCGCTCAATTTCAGGCTGAACACGTAGCGCTGCCCCATGTAGTCCGAGAGCGGACGAAAGTCGGAGTTGGAGGACTTCTGGTACTCCAGCCTGAAGTCAAGCTTGTCCCTCAACCCGGGCACCACGCTGCGCAGGTAGGAAAGCCCGATGCCGGAGAGGTTCATCACCATGTCTTCTTTCGAAAATCCATGGTCCACCGAATAGCCGTCGAAGAGTTCGACGTAACTCATCAGGCCGAACGAAATCATGGCGGCTGCGAGAGCCGCGTCTTCCCGACTGCCGCCGCGGAAGTACATCGCATCGGTCAACAGGTTGCTGATCGAATAGCTGCTGAACGCATGCCCGAGCTTGTCCGCACCGCCGCTGCCGGTCCCACGCCCGAACCAGCCCTCGGAGTTGAACTTGAACGAGTGGCTGCTCCCCCAGTTCCAGCTCTTCGCGCCGAGCAGCGTGATGCCTGCCAGCAGGGCGGCGGTCTCGTACTTCGCACGTGAGGCGTTCTCGAGGAAGCTGAAGTCCCCCTCCCGGGGCACTCTTTCCGGAAAATAGGGCGTGTTGCCGGACAGGCCCGAGCCGACTGACTCCGTCCCGTTAGCGGGGCCGACCTGGGCGTGGGCCATCTTCTGCCCTGAAAATGCTCCTGCAGCCAGCAGTATGAACACGACAGCACTTTTCATGTGACCTCTTTTTAGAGCGTGTTAATGATCTTTTCATGGTACCCGCTAAGCAGCGTTTGCGGCGCTGCCATCTTGGTACAAGGCTATCGAGTCCGCCCTGAACAATGCCGTTCTCAGCCGCAGGCAGGTCGGCGGTCATCACGCGCAGCGAGGAAGTGCGCGGCAAGCTGTTCCAGCAAGGCTGGAACGCCGTGGGCTCGTCCGCCGAGGGCCGGGTGATTGCCGAGCGCGGGATCAGGGTCGAGTAACCAGCAATCAACCCGCTTCGTTCAGCAGCGCGCGCACGTCCTGGGCCAGGGCTTGCGCGCCGCTGCCATAGCGGGTGTAGATGCGCAGGCGGCCCGCCGGGTCATAGACGTAGCTGCCTGCGGAGTGGTCCATGGTGTAGCTGGTGGGCGTCTTGCCGTCCACCTTCTTGTAATAGACCTTGAAGTCACGGGCGACTGTCGCCAGTTGCTCGGGCGTGCCGCGCAGGGCCAGGAAGCCGGGGTCGAAGTTCTGCATGTACGCCTTGAGCACCTCGGGCGTGTCGCGCTCCGGGTCCACGGTGATGAAGATGCCCTGCAGGCGGTCGCCATCCTTGCCCAGCAGGGCCTTGGCCTCGGCCAATTCCTGCATCGAGGTGGGGCACACGTCCGGGCACTGCGTGTAGCCGAAGAACACGACCACCACCTTGCCCGCGAAGTCCTGGATGTGGCGCGGCTGGCCGTTGTGGTCGGTCAGCGGGAAGTCGCGCGCATAGTCCGCGCCCGTCACGTCGATGCCGCGGAACTCTGTCTTCTTCTTGTCGGAACATGCACCAAAAAGGCTCGCAGCGCTTATGGGATAAGCACAAGCAGCTATCACTTTAAGAGCATGTCGTTTGTTCATGGTCACAACACGTAGTGGTCCACCAGCAGGGCGGCGAACAGCGCGCTCAGGTGGATAAGGGAGAAACGGAAGGTCTTGCGCGCAAGCTGGTCCGAATAGCTGCGCCACAGCGCGAAGCCATAGCCGCAGAAGCCCACGCTCAACACCACGGCGGCAGCCAGGTAGATCCACGAGCTCATGCCATAGATGAAGGGCATGAGGCAGCCCGCGAACAGGATCAGCGTGTACAGGAACACCTGCAGCCGCGTGAACTCGTTGCCGTGCGTGACGGGCAGCATGGGCAGGCCGGACTTGCGGTAGTCCTCGACGCGGTACAGCGCCAGCGCCCAGAAGTGCGGCGGCGTCCACAGGAAGATGATGAGGAACAGGATCAGCGCCTCGGGGCCCACGTCGCCCGTCATCGCGGCCCAGCCCAGCACCGGGGGCATGGCGCCCGAGGCGCCGCCGATCACGATGTTCTGCGGCGTGAGCGGCTTCAGGATGACGGTGTAGATGACCGCATAGCCCACGAAGGTGGCGAAGGTGAGCCACATGGTCAGCGGGTTCACCCAGAAGTACAGCAGGGCCGAGCCCACGGTACACAGCACGGCGGAGAACAGCAGCGTCTCGCGGTTGGACAGCTCGCCCTTGGCCGTGGGGCGCCAGGCGGTGCGCTTCATCTTGGCGTCGATGCCCTGCTCCACGATGCAGTTGAAGGCGGCAGCGGCCCCCGCCACCAGCCACACGCCCAGGCAGGCCAGCGCCATCTGCCCGCACTGCGCGGCCGAGGGGAGCCCGGGCACGGCCAGCACCATGCCGATGAGCGCGCAGAACACGATGAGCTGCACCACGCGCGGCTTGGTCAGCGCGTAGAACTGCGCCAGGCGCGATGGCGGGGGAACGAGGGCAGCGGTCATGCAAAGACTCGAGAGGCGAATGGATGGGGAACAGGGGCCGCGCGGCTGGACGCCAGCGCCCAGGTCAGCACCACCACCAGCGCCGCGGCGCCGCCGGTGTGCAGCACGGCGGCCAGCAGCGGCCAGCCCAGCACCACGTTGGACAGGCCGGTGGCGAACTGCAGCAGCGCCAGCCAGCCCAGCCAGCGCGCCTGCGCGGGCAATGCGGGCCGCAGCCGCCAGGCGAGCACGGCCAGCGCCAGCAGCACGGCATAGGCCGCGAGGCGATGGACGTAGTGGATGGCGGTCAGAGCCGCAAAGCTGACGTGGCTGCCGTCCTGCAGCAAGCCCAGGGGCCGCCAGACCTGGAAGCCCTGGGCAAAGTCCATCGCGGGCCACCAGCTGCCCTGGCAAGTGGGGAAGGTGGTGCAGGCCAGCACCGCGTAGTTGGTACTGACCCAGCCGCCCAGCACCACCTGCAGGGCGAGCAGGATGGCGGTGGCGACGAGGCCCCTGCGCAGCCCGCGCGTCAGGGCTGTGGGCGCCACGCCCTGCGCGCCGTGGGTGTGCCGCACCGCCTGCACGCACAGCAGCGCCAGCAGCACCAGCCCACCGATGAGGTGCAGCGTGACGATGGCGGGGAACAGTTTCATGGTCACGGTCAGCGCCCCGAACGCCCCCTGCAGGCACACCCAGAACAGCGTGAAAGTGGGCCACCAGGGGCTGAGCGGAGACCGCTGCGCGCCGCCCCGGCGCTGCTGCACCCAGGCCGCGACGGTGAGCACGATGATGAGCACGCCCACACTGGTGGCGAGGTAGCGGTGGATCATCTCCACCCACGCCTTGCCATGGGTGACGGGGCCGGTGGGCATGGCCTGCTGGGCGGCGGCGATCTCGCCGTGCGCGCCCACGGGGCTGGCGTTGCCGTAGCAGCCGGGCCAGTCTGGGCAGCCCAGGCCGGAATCCGTGAGGCGCGTGAAGGCCCCGAACAGCACCAGGTCGAAGGTCAGGAACAGCGTGAGCACCGTCAGCGCCTGCAGGCGGCGCAGCGGGGTGCTGCCCCGGTTGCGCAGCGCCACCCAGGCCAATGGGCCGAGAGCGATCACCACGCCCAGCAGCATGAGCCGGGCCAGGGGCGCGAGGTCGTACAGGGGCTGCGCGTCCATGCTCATGGCTTGGCGGGGCGGCCCGCTTCGTCCCAGGAGGACGAGGCGCGCAGCAGGCGATCGAGGTCGCGCTTGGCCTTGGCGGCGCCCGCCGTGTCCATGGCGGCGGGGAAGCGCATCATCCAGTTGCCCATGGGGTCCACCACGTACAGGTGCTCGGCCACCGTGTGGCCCAGCGCGGGGGCGAGCCAGGCGTGCAGCGCGGCGCCGTCCACGCGCAGCACTGTGGCCTTCTGCAAGGCGGGCACCAGTTCCGCCGGGACCGGGGCGGCATCGTCCACCAGCCACACCCAGTCCATGCGGTCTTTTTCTTTGCCCAGGCTTTCGCGCAGTTGCCGCTGCAGGTACAGGTGCTTCTGGCAGCCCGCATCGCAGCCGCCGCCGGAGACGCTGACGAGCAGCCATTGCCCTTTCAGGGACGCGAGCGGCACCGCCGTGCCATCAAGCGCTGTACCTGTCAGCTCGGGCACGGTGCGCTGCGGGTCGATCAGCTCGCCGTAGTTGCGCCGCCCTTCGGGGCGGATCACGTAGTAGGTGAAATACGAGGCGACGACCGGGGCCGCGCAGATCAGCAGCACGCCCAGCATCTTCCAGCGCCCATGGCGCGTCCGCTGCGCCAGGGCCACGGCCTCGCCCGCCTTGGGGAGCGTGTGTACGGTGAGGCCCAGAGGCGAACCCGGGGGCTGGCCTGCGGAGCGCTCAGGCGGCAGGCTGGCGGCGCGGGCGAATGAACCGTCGGACGATTTGGAACCAGACATAGAGAAGTGCAATCAGGCCGCAGAGCCCGAACCATTGAAATGCGTAACCGTAGTGCTTTTCGACACCCGTGGCGGCCACGGGCCAGTCGCGCAACAGGCCCTCGCCCGCGCCGTCGCCCGTCTGCAGCACCGTGAAGCTGGCAAGCGCGAGACCTGTTTCGGTGCGAAACGCCGCCAGGTCGAGATTTTGCCGGATGCGGGAAGCCCCTTCGGCCGCGCTGCCCGCGCCCGCAAACTCGTACAGGCGCGAAGGCCACGCGGCCACGCGGCCTTGCACGCGCACGGCGGCGTCGAGCGGCGTGTGTACCTGCGGCAGTTGCGCACGGTCCTGGAAGTTGCGCGGCACCCAGCCGCGCTGCACCAGCACCACCGCACCGCCCTGCGGGCCCGTGAGTTGCAGGGGTGTCAGCACGAAGAAACCGGGACGGCCCTGCATCTGGCGGTTGTCGAGGTACACGGTGTGCTGCGCCAGCCAGCGGCCTTCCAGCACCACCGCGCGTTGCAGCAGCGCTTGCAGGTCGGCGGCGGAGAGCAGCGCCCCGGCATCGACCGGGGGCAGGCGACCGCGCTCGTCCATCTGGGCCTGCAGCGCCTCTTTCTGCGCGGCGCGCGACAGCTGCCAGCGCCCCAGCGAGGCCGTGACCAGCATGCCTACGACGGCGGCGGTCGCGATCAGCCAGAAGCGGAGGCCCAGGGACGGGCGGGAAGGGGTCACGGGATAATGCGCTCCATGAAATACCTCATCGTGGTGGCGTTCCTCGCCATTCTCGCCAGCCTGGGATCGGCCCTGTTCTTCATGATGCGCAACGGCGGCGAGGGCGACAAGGCCAAGGGCAGCCGCATGGCCTGGGCGCTGGCGCTGCGCGTGGGGCTGTCCGTCGTGCTGTTCCTGTGCATCCTGGCGGCGTGGCAGTTGGGTTACATCCAGCCGACCGGGCTCCCGGCGTCCCGCTGACGACGACTGAACCCATGAAAAAAGCGCCTTACGGCGCTTTTTTGCGGAGGCGCGTGCGCCTTACATCCAGTACACGAGGATGTACAGGCCCAGCCACACCACGTCCACGAAGTGCCAGTACCAGGCGGCGCCCTCGAAGCCGAAGTGCTTGTCGGCGGTGAAGTGGCCTTTTTGCAGGCGCAGCGTGATCACGAGCAGCATCAACATGCCCAGGAACACGTGGAAGCCGTGGAAGCCCGTCAGCATGAAGAAGGTAGAGCCGAACACACCCGAGCTGAGCTTGAGGTTCAGGTCGGTGTACAGGTGGTAGTACTCATAGCCCTGCACGCACAGGAAGATGAAGCCCAGCAGCACCGTGGCCCACATGAAGGCGACGGTCTTGCCGCGCTGGTTCTCGCGCAGCGCATGGTGGGCAATGGTCAGCGTCACGCCCGAGGTCAGCAGCAGCGCCGTGTTGATGGTCGGCAGCCAGAAGGGGCCGACGGTCTGGAAGGGCTCCACGATGCCCGCGGGCGAGGCGGTGGCGCCAGCGGCAAGGCTGGGCCACACGGCCTTGAAGTCGGGCCACAGCAGCGCATTGTCCAGGCTGCCCAGCGCGGGCACGGAATGCACGCGCGCCCACCACAGGGCCGTGAAGAAGGCGCCGAAGAACATCACTTCCGAGAAGATGAACCAGCTCATGCTCCAGCGGTAGGACAGGTCGATCTTGCGGCTGTACAGGCCGCCCTCGCTCTCGCGGATGGCATCTCCGAACCATTGGTACAGCGTGAACAGCCACCACACCAGGCCGAGCAGCAGGGAGTACTTGCCCCAGTCGTGGCCATTGATCCACTGGCCCGCGCCCAGGATGACGAAGAACAGGCCGATGGCGGCCATCACCGGGTGGCGCGACTCGGCTGGCACGTAGTAGTAGGGGGTTCCGCCGTGGGTAGATGCACTCATTTCAGCTCCTGATTCTCTCGATCTATCTTTGTTTGTTCGTTTCCGTGGCGTCCGCGCTCACACGATCCAGTTCACCAGCGCGATCAGGCCGACCACCAGCAGGAAGACCGCCGCCAGCCCCACGGCAATGATGTGCAGCGGGTTGAGCCGGGCCACGTCCTGCTCGTAATCGCTGCCCTTGCGCAGGCCAATCAGCGACCAGGCCACAGCGCGCACGGTGCGTGGCAGCGAGCCCTTGTGTTCGGCGCCGCTCATGAACCGACTCCCGTGGCATGGCCTGCCAACGCGGCGGGGGTCTTGCCGCCCACCTCGAAGAAGGTGTAGGACAGCGTGATGGTCGTCACGTCCTTGGACAGGCGCGGGTCGATGACGAAGGCCACGGGCCATTCCTTTTTCTCGCCCGGCTCCAGCGTGTACTGGTTGAAGCAGAAGCACTCCAGCTTGTTGAAGTGTGCGGCGGCCTGGTGCGGCGCGTAGCTCGGAATGGCCTGCGCGGACATGCGGCGGTTCTGCACGTTCTGGAACTCGTACATCACCGTCGTCAGCTCGCCCGGGTGGACCTTCACCGATCGCTGCGCGGGCTTGAAGTCCCAGGGGCCGCGCGCGTTCGCATCGAACTCCACAGTGATGGTGCGGCTGGTGTCCACCTGCGTGTTCGCGGGCAGCTTCACATTCTTGCCCGCTGCGCCGTTGCCGGGCACCTGGCGCTCGGACAGCGACAGGATGTTGATGCCCGTCACCTCGCAGATGTGCTTGTAGATGGGCACCAGCACGTAGCCGAAGGCGAACATGCCAGCCGCTATCACGGCCAGCTTGCCGACCATCTTGGCGTTTTCGCGGCGCAGGCTCATGGAAGGTGGCCCGTTCAGTGGGACAGCAACACCATCTTGGCCATGAACCCGACGAAGAACGCCGCCGCCACGGACGCCAGGATCAGCGCCAGCCGCAGGTTGCTCTTCTTCTGCTCGGGTGTCATGGGCATGGCGTTCAGCCGATCACGCGGGTTGCGGTGGCGTCCAGCTTGGGCGGGTTCTCGAAGGTGTGGAACGGTGCGGGCGAAGGCACTTCCCATTCCAGGCCCTCGGCGCCGTCCCAGGGCTTCTGCGGGGCCTTGGGGCCCTTGCCGCACATGGCGGGCAGCACGACTGCCAGGAAGAAATAGACCTGCATCAGCCCGAAACCGAAGGCACCGATGGACGCGATCATGTTGAAGTCGGCGAACTGCATGGGGTAGTCGGCATAGCGGCGGGGCATGCCGGCCAGGCCCAGGAAGTGCATCGGGAAGAAGGTGATGTTGAAGGTGATCAGCGAACCCCAGAAGTGGATCTGACCGCGGGTCTCGGAGTACATGTGGCCCGTCCACTTGGGCAGCCAGTAGTACACGCCCGCGAACATGGAGAACAGCGAGCCCGCCACCAGCACGTAGTGGAAGTGCGCCACCACGTAGTAGGTGTCCTGCAACTGGATGTCGATGGGCGCCATGGCCAGGATCAGGCCGGTGAAGCCGCCCATGGTGAACACGAAGATGAAGCCCACGGCGAACAGCATGGGGGTCTCGAACGTCATGGAGCCACGCCACATGGTGGCGACCCAGTTGAAGATCTTCACGGCCGTGGGCACCGAGATCAGCATGGTGGCGTACATGAAGAACAGCTGACCGGTCACGGGCATGCCGGTCGTGAACATGTGGTGGGCCCACACGATGAACGACAGGATGGCGATGGACGAGGTGGCATACACCATGGAGGCATAGCCGAACAGCTTCTTGCGCGCGAAGGCGGGCACGATCTGGCTGATGATGCCGAAGGCCGGCAAGATCATGATGTACACCTCGGGGTGGCCGAAGAACCAGAAGATATGCTGGTACATCACCGGGTCACCGCCGCCTGCGGGGTTGAAGAAGCTGGTACCGAAGTGGCGGTCCGTCAGCGTCATGGTGATGGCACCGGCCAGCACGGGCATCACGGCAATCAGCAGGTAGGCCGTGATGAGCCAGGTCCAGGCGAACATGGGCATCTTCATCAGCGTCATCCCGGGGGCCCGCATGTTGAGGATGGTCACGATGATGTTGATCGAGCCCATGATCGACGAGGCGCCCAGGATGTGCATGGCGAAGATGCCAGCGTCCATGGAAGGGCCCATCTGCAGCGTGAGCGGCGCATACAGCGTCCAGCCCGCGGCGGGCGCGCCGCCGGGCATGAAGAACGAGGCGACGAGCATGATGGCTGCCGGGATCATCAGCCAGAAGCTGAAGTTGTTCATGCGCGCGAAGGCCATGTCGGACGCGCCGATCTGCAGCGGCAGCATCCAGTTCGCGAAGCCCACGAAGGCCGGCATGATGGCGCCGAACACCATGATGAGGCCGTGCATGGTGGTGAGCTGGTTGAACAACTCGGGGTTGACCAGTTGCAGGCCGGGCTGGAACAGCTCGGCGCGAATCAGCAGGGCCAGGACGCCGCCGATCATCAGCATGGTGAACGAGAACAGCAGGTACAGCGTACCGATGTCCTTGTGGTTGGTGGCAAACACCCAGCGGCGCCAGCCGGTGGGGCCGTGGTGGCCGTGGCTATGGTCGTGGTCACCGTGGCCGTGATCGCCCGCGTGCCCGTGGTTGTCGAGAACTGCGCTCATTTTCTATTCCTCAATTCGATGGGGCGATGGTCGATTACTTGCCGCGCTGGGCCACGACTTCGGCGGGTTGCACCAGCTGGCCGGTCTTGTTGGACCAGGCGTTCTTGGTGTAGCTCACCACCGCAGCGATGTCGGTGTCGCTCAGTTGCGCCCAGGAGGGCATGGCGCCATTGGCAGCGCCCTTGAGCACGATCTGGAGTTGTTTGGCGTGGTCCGCATCCAGCACGATGGCCGAGCCGTCCAGCGGCTTGATGGGCCCCGCGCCCTTGCCGTTGGCCTGGTGGCAGGCGGCGCAGTTGGCGGCATAGACCTTCTCGCCGCGCTTCACGATGTCGTCCAGCGTCCAGACCTTGCTGGGGTCATCGGCCTTGGCGGCGGCCTTCTTTTTCTCGGCAGCCACCCAGGCGGTGTAGTCCTCGGCGGAGACCACCTTCACGTGGATGGGCATGTAGGCATGCTCCTTGCCGCACAGTTCGGCACACTGGCCGTAGTAGTCGCCCACCTTCTCGGCGCGGAACCAGGTGTCGCGCACAAAGCCGGGAATCGCGTCCTGCTTGATGCCGAAGGCAGGCACCATGAAGGCGTGGATCACATCGTTGGCGGTGGTGATGATGCGGATCTTCTTGCCCACGGGCACAACCATGGGGTTGTCCACCTTCAGCAGGTAGTCAGCGGGAGCCTCTTTGACGTTGCCGCTGTCGGACATCACGCGGTGGCTGCTGTCCAGCGTGGAGATGAACGCCAGCCCCTCGCCCTCGCCGGTGAGGTAGTCATAGCCCCACTTCCACTGGTACCCCGTGGTCTTGATGGTGATATCGGCGTTGGTCGTGTCCTTCTGGGCCACCAACACCTTGGTGGCAGGCAGGGCCATCAGGATCACGATGATGAAGGGGATCACGGTCCATACCACCTCGACGGTGACGGACTCATGGAAGTTGGCCGATTGGGCTCCCTTGGAGCGGCGGTGCTTCCAGATCGAGTAGAACATCACGGAGAACACTGCAACAAAGATCACCGTGCAGATGATGAGCATCATCCAGTGCAGGAAATGCTGCTCTTGCGCGATCTTGGTGACGGGGGGCGCCAGGTTCAGCTGGTTGACTGCGGGGCCACCAGGCAGGTCCTGGACGGCATGGGCCGCAGAGCCCACCCATGCACCGGCGACCAGCAGCAGAGAAGCCAGCTTGTTGGTAATGCTCTTCATAGTTCTCACTTCTAAGCCTCAATTGAACCAATCCCTTGCGCCCACCCGCGTGGGGTCAGGTGGCGCGCAAGGTCGCGCAGGAAGATGCCTGCCGCCTGCTCGAAATCTCAATAACCTTGAATTGTAGCGTGCCTTGTTCCACGTCATTGACAGACGGATACAGGCTAACCCTGTGTTGGAACGCCCTGATTTCAGGGGCTGCGGACGCGTTCCTGACGCCCGTCAACCCTTGCGCAGCATGGCGCGCATGTCCTCTAGCGAAACGGCGCTGCTGGCGCTTACGCGCATGCGCGGGGCGGGCTTGAAGGCATGTCCATAGATGATCTCGAAAGTCAGCGCCAACTGGCCGCCGTGGGCCGGGTCGGCCAGCCGGTCGGCCAGCGCCTGGTGCAGCCGTTCGCGCCAGCGCCGCCCGCGCAGCGCTGGAAAGCGCGCGGGGTGCAGGTTGCAGCCCAGCTCGCGCAGTTCCAGCAGCAGCCGCTCGGGCGTGGCGAAGGTCAGCGTGATGCGCTCCATGTCCATCACCGGCTCGGCGAAACCGGCATGCACCAGCATGTCGCCCCAGTCGTGCATGTCGGTGAACGCATGGCCTGCGGGCGGCCAGCCCAGAGCGGCATAGACAGCGTGCAACTCGCGCAGCGTGTCCGGCCCCAGGCACGAGAACATGAGGTAGCCGTCCACGGCCAGCGCGCGGTGCCATTGCGCGATCAGGCCCTGCGGGTCGGCTGCCGTGTGCAGCGCCATGTTGGCCCACAGCATCTGCACGCTGGCATCGGCGGGCGCGCCCCACTGCGGGCTGGCCGCGCCCCAGCGGGCCGGGCTCCACCAGGGCCTGGACAACGCCCGCTGCGCCACGAGCAGACAGTGCGGAGCGCTTTCATGGATTTGGCAGCGGGACTGCGGATAGCGGGTACTCACCAGCGCATGCGCCTGCAGGCCGCCGCGCACGGCGTCCCAATGGCACCATGCCTGCGGCGCCTGGCGGATCCACTGCAGGCGGTCCTCCATGCGGCGCGCCACTTCCTCGTGCAGCCAGGGCGACAGCGCGGGGGCGGCGGCGTGCCAGCGGGCGGCGGCCACGGGGTCGATGGTGGGAGGGCGCTCGGACGACATGGGACGCGGGAGTATATTGACTCATGCTTTTCAAAGGTGTGCCGTGGATTACGCAGCGCCTGCACGCCTTTGCGGACCGCGTGCCCAGCCAATGCGCCGTGTGCCGCAACTGGCCCGCGCGGCGTGTGTGCGACGGCTGCTCGGCGCGTTTCGCCCGGCCCGCCGCGCGCTGCCAGCGCTGCGCCCTGCGGGTGCCCGAGGGCGTCGCGGTCTGCGGCGCCTGCCTGCGGGAGCCGCCGCTGTTCGACGCCTGTCTGGCGGCGGTGGACTACGGCTACCCCTGGGCCGCCGCCCTGGCGCAGTTCAAGTTCCAGGGCGACCCCGGCTGGGCGGGCACGCTCGCCACGCTGATGCGCAGCGCGCCCTGGGTGGAGCCCGCGCTGGATGCGGCGGACCGCGTGCTGCCCGTGCCCCTGTCGATGGAGCGCCTGCGCGAGCGCGGCTACAACCAGGCGGCCTTGCTGGCACGGCACCTGGCGGGCGCGAAGGCCGACACCCAAAGCCTGCTGCGCCTGCACGCCACTGAGGCGCAAAGCAGCCTGCCGCGCGCCCAGCGGCTGCGCAACCTGCGCCATGCCTTCGCGCTGGAGCCCGCGCGCGCCACGGCGCTGCGCGGCCAGCGGCTGGTGCTGGTGGACGACGTGATGACCACCGGCGCCACCCTGCACGCCGCCACCCAGGCGCTGCGCGAGGCTGGCGCGGGCCACGTCACCGCCCTGGTGTTCGCGCGCACGCCGATCAATGAATGAAGCGGATACTTTTGATTACATAATGCACGCACTGGATGCAGACAATCACATTCCTATGTTCCACATCGTCCTCGTCGAACCCGAGATCCCGCCCAACACTGGCAACGTGATCCGCCTGGCCGCCAACACGGGCTGCACGCTGCACCTGGTCGAGCCGCTGGGCTTCTCGATGGACGACAAGCAGATGCGCCGCGCGGGCCTGGACTACCACGAATACGCCCAGGTGCTGCGCCACCCCGGCTGGACCGCGTTCCTGCGCGATGCCCAGCCCGACCCGGCCCGCATGTTTGCCATGACCACCCATGGATCGCAGCCCGCGCATTCGTGCTGCTTTTTGCCGGGCGACTGGCTGGTGTTCGGCGCCGAGACGCGGGGCCTGCCGCCCGAGTTGCGCGACAGCTTCCCGCCCGCCCAGCGCCTGCGCCTGCCCATGGTGCCGGGCCAGCGCAGCCTGAACCTGTCCAACGCGGTGGCGGTGACGGTGTTCGAGGCGTGGCGGCAGAACAGCTTCGCCATGCCCGACGGCGCCATTGAAACCGAGCCCGAAGAGGGCACGATCATCAGCGGCTTCGCGCAACTCAACTAGGGCCGCGCTTCTCCGCCACCGCGCGGGGTACCTGCTGCGTCAAAAAATCCAGGAACACCTTGGTGCGCGCGGGCAGCATGCGGCCCGAGGGCAGCGCCGCGTAGATGGTGTAGCGCGAGAACACCCAGTCCGGCAGCACATGCACCAGCTCGCCGCGGGCCAGGTGCTCCTCGGCCAGAAGGCGCGAGGTGACGACCACGCCCACCCCGTCCAGCGCGGCGCGCAGCAGCAGCTCGGTGCTCACGGACTGGAGCACGGCGGGCATGTCCACCTCTTGCGCGGGCCCGTCGCCGCTGGCGGGCTGCAGCCGCAGCTTGCGGCCCGGCCCCATTTGCGAGCGCGCGGCCACGCCGGAGTCGCGCAGCAGGTCGTGCTGCGCCAGGTCCTGCGGCTCGCGCGGCGTACCCCGGCGCTTCAGGTACGCGGGCGATGCCACCACGATGGCCTCGCCGTGCTGCAGCGGGCGCGCCACGACGTTGGCGTCGAAGTCCTCGCCCGCGACCATGATGGTCACGTCGAACTCGTCCACGCGGGCCGAGGCGAAGGCGTCGAGGCTGATGTCGAGCAGCAGCCTGGGGAACTGCGCATGCCACGGCGCCACCAGGGGCGCCAGGAAATGGGTGACCAGCACCGGCGCGGCCACGATGCGGATGGTGCCGCGCAGGTCGCGCGTGCTGGCCACGGCGGCTGCCTCGGCGTCGTCGATCTCGTGCAGGATGGCGCGCACGCGCTGAAGGTAAGCGTCCCCAGCGTCGGTCAGCGCCAGCTTGCGGGTCGTGCGCTGCAACAGGCGGGTGCCCAGGTGCCGCTCCAGGTCGGCCACCATGCGGGTGACCACCGGGGGCGACATGTCCATGGCACGGGCGGCGGCGGCGAAACCGCCCTCTTCCACCACGCGCGCGAAGACCTTCATGGCCTGCAGACGGTCCATGGCGCAAGCCGCTCAGAAGATCAGGCCGGTGCGCCGAAGCTGCGGGCCAGCGACTCGGCCACGCACACCGGTTTGTCGCTGCCCTCGCGCTCCACCGTGACCAGCCAGGTCATCTGCAGGCCGTCCGGCGCGACCGGCTCGGTGGCCTGCAGCGTGAGGCGCGCGCGCAGGCGGCTGCCCACCGGCACCGGCGCGGTGAAGCGCACGCGGTTGAGACCGTAGTTGACGCCCATGCGCGTGCCTTCGATGGTGAAGGCCGTCTCGAAAAAGCGCGGGAGCAGCGACAGCGTGAGGAACCCGTGCGCGATGGGCGCGCCGAACGGCCCGGCCTTGGCGCGCTCCGGGTCCACGTGGATCCACTGGTGGTCGCCTGTGGCGTCGGCGAACTGGTTGACCTGCTCCTGCGTGATGGTGATCCAGTCGGTCACGACGACCTCTTGCCCCACGCAGGCGCTGACTTCGGAATAGGAATGGAAGGTTTTCATCATGAATGCAATGTAGCGCTGCGCAGCGGCGGGGCTTGTCTGGCAGGAGACTGGGAACCCGCTCTCAGGCGTCCAGCCAGGCGCAGATGCCCTGCCACTGCTCCAGGTCGCGCGCCACGCGGCCCGGGGCCACGTCGAACAGCGTCAGGCCGTGGGCGGCCAGGTGTACGTAGTTCTGCGTGTCACGCAGGTAGCCCAGCACCGGCAGGCCCAGCCCGTCCACGAAGTGGTGCAGTTGCTCGGCGGCCTTGGTGCGCGCGTCCACGCGCATGCCGACGATGCCCACCTGCGCGCCCGCCGCGTGGCGGCGCTCGGCCAACTGGTCCAGAAAGGCGCGCGTGGCGAAGATGTCGAACACGCTGGGCTGCAGCGGCACGATGACCTTGTCGGCCAGCCGGAGCGCGTCGTTCAGGCGCCAGCCGTGCAAACCGGCGGGGGTGTCCAGCACCGCGTGCGTGGCGCTCCTGGGCGGGCGGCTGACCACGTCCGAGCTGGCGTCCCACAGGCCGATGGCGCGCGCGGCGGCCGGGCGCAGGCCCAGCCACAGCCGGGCGGACTGCTGGCGGTCGGTGTCGCCCAGCACCACGTCCCGCCCCTGGCTCGCCAGGTAGCCCGCGATGTTGGTGGACAGCGTGGACTTGCCCACGCCCCCCTTGGGGTTGGCGACGACGATCACTGGCATGACGATCTCCTCGGAATTACAAGCCAAATAGGGCTCTAGCGCTTTCTGGACAAGCACCAGAAGCTATCAAAATTGAAGCATGCTGCGTGCCGCGCCTGACGCCAGGCACCCCCGCCCCGGGAAAACCGATGGGGACCTGCATCTTACTGAAACAGGCAGCGTGCGACGCGAATAGAATGCGACCAATTCTCATCATCATCCTCCCTGCGGCCACGCCACGGGGCACAGAGAAAGCATCGTGGGCGCCGCAGAGTTCGCACTTCAGCAGCAACAGGTCAACACCCTCTACACCGACCACCACGGCTGGCTGCAGGGCTGGCTGCGCTATCGCCTGGGCAGCGCCACCGACGCCGCCGACCTGGCGCACGACACCTTTCTGCGCCTGATCACCCGGCCCCGCAGCTTCGCCAGCGGCGGCGAGGCCCGGGCCTACCTGCGCACCATTGCCAACGGCCTGTGCATCGACCTGTGGCGCCACCGCGAAATCGAGCGCGCCTGGCTGGAAACCCTGGCCGCGCAGCCCGAAGCCCACGCCCCTTCCGCCGAAGCGCAGGCATCCGTGCTCCAGGCGCTGCATGCGATCGACGCCATGCTGCGCGGCCTGCCGCCCAAGGCCGCCCGCGCCTTCGTGCTCGCCACCGCCTGCGGCATGACCCACCAGGAAGTCGCGCGCGAGCTGGGCGTCTCCTCGCGCATGGTCGGCCACTACATCACCCGCGCCATGCTGCACTGCATGCAGCTCGAAGCGCGCCACGTGGCGCTGACCGGCCAGCCCACCGCATGAAGGCAGCGCTGCCCCCGCACGAGGCCATGGAGCAGGCCGCCGCCTGGTTCTCGCTGCTGCAATCCGGCACCGCCACCGAGGCCGACCGCGCGCGCTGGCACGACTGGCTCGCCGCCAGCGAAGACAGCAGCGCCGCCTGGGCCTTCGTGGAGCGCATCGGCCAGCGCTTCCAGCCCTTGCAGGCCGACACCTCGCCACGCCTGGCCGCCGACGCGTTGCACGCCGCCAGCAGCCGCCTCGCCCGCCGCCGTACCGTGCTCGGCGTGGCCGCCATGGCCGGGGCGGGCGGCATGCTCGGCTGGGCCGCCTGGCAGCGGCCCGGCGCGCTCGGCGCCCTCATGGCTTGGACCGCCGACCACCGCACCGCCACCGGCGAGCGGCGCGACCTGCGCCTGGCCGACGGCACCCGGCTCTGGCTCGCCAGCGCCAGCGCCGTCGATGAGCAATACAGCGCCAGCCAGCGCCGCCTGCGCCTGCGCACCGGCGAAATCCTCATCCAGACCGCCGCCGACGCACAGCGCCCCTTCGTCGTCGAGACCGCCCACGGTCGCATGCGCGCGCTGGGCACACGCTTCAGCGTGCGCCTGGATGAAGAAGGCGGCACCCAGCTCGCCGTCTATGAAGGCGCCGTGCAGATCACCCTGGCCGCCAGCGCCGAGACCGCCACGCTGGCTGCGGGCCAGCAGGCGCGCTTCACCGCAGGGCACCTGCTGGCCGCCACCCCGGCCGACCCGGCGCGCGAAGCCTGGGCGCGCGGCGTACTGCTCGCGCAGGACATCCCGCTGCGCGAGGTCATCGCCGAACTGGCCCGCTACCAGCGCGGCCACATCGCCGTCGCGCCCGAGGTGGCCGGGCTCGCCGTGCTCGGCAGCTACCCGCTGGACGACGTGGACGGCGCGCTCGCCATGCTCCAGCGCGCCCTGCCCATCCAGGTGCGGCGCCCGCTGCCGTGGTGGACGACCGTGCAGGCGCGTGCGCGGTAGCGGCCTTGGATCGATATACTCTTACCAATACCCCATCGATACGCCAAGGGTACGAACATGACCACAACCGCCACCCTGTCGAGCAAATTCCAGATTTCCATCCCCAAGGCCGTGCGCGAAGAACAGCACTGGCAGGCCGGGCAGGAGTTCGTGTTCATTCCCAAGGGCAAAGGCGTGCTGGTCATGCCGGTTCCCACGCTGGAGCAACTGGCAGGCATTGCCCAGGGTGCCCGCACCGATGGCTACCGCGACCGGGAAGACCGCTACTGATGGCCTCGCCACCGCTGCGCGTGATCGACACCTCCGCCTGGATCGAATGGCTCACAGGCAGCGCACTCGGCAAGCAACTGGGCCAGGAATTCCCAGAAAAATCGCGCTGCATCGTGCCCACCATCGTTCAACTCGAACTGTCGAAGTGGCTGGTACGCGAACTAGGCGAGGAAAAGGCCGACCAGGTGATTGCATACACGCACAAATGCATCGTCCTACCCCTGGACACCGCCATCGCCCTGCGGGCAGCTGACCTCCACCGCGAATACAAGCTGGCTACCGCAGATGCCATCGTCTATGCAACGGCACGCCACCAGGGCGCGGAACTGCTCACCTGCGATGCGCACTTCAGGGATCTGCCAAGCGTGGCCTTGTTCGCCAAAGGCCGCCTGAACTGACCATCTGCCGCCGCGCGGCCACAGGGTTCGGCAAATTTCTCCGAAATTCGCCCCATCTATTTCCACTTTTCCCCCGCTCATCCGGTTCACCTGCCAGGGCCAACGCAACGGCCCGCAGCTTTCTTTGAACCAGCAAACCAACCGGAGAGGAGGGATCACATGTCTCGTCACGCAACACACCACCCAACCCCTGCCGCGCAACCAGCGCGCTTCGCCCTGCGCCCCATGGTGCTGGCCGTGCAACTGGCGGTTGTCGGCGCAGCCGCCAGCGGCTGGGCCGACCCTGCGCACGCGCAGGCGGCACCGGCGAGCCAGGCCAGCGCACGCAGCTACGACATTCCTGCCGGGCCGCTGAGTACGGTGCTGGTGCGCTTTTTGTCCGAATCGGGCGTGCTGCTGTCGGGCAGCACCGAACTCGCCAAGGGCAAGGACAGCCCCGGCGTGAAAGGCAACCGCACGCCCGGCGAGGCGCTGGCCGCCTTGCTGGCGGGCACGGGGCTGGAGGCGGTGCCTGACGGGCAGGGCCGGTACGTGCTGCGGCCCGCAGCGGCCAGGACGGAAAGCAGTGCTGCCAGCAGTTCTGCCGGGAGCCAGGCCACGGCCACGCTGACCGAGGTGCAGGTCACGGCGCAGGCGCTGGGTGACGGCACCACCGAAGGCACCGGTTCGTACACCACGCGCAGCACCAGCGCGGCCACCGGGCTGAACCTGTCGCTGCGCGACACGCCGCAGTCGGTGACGGTGGTCACGCGCCAGCGCATGGATGACCAGGCCATTGAGCGGGTGCAGGACGCCCTGGAAACCACGGCGGGCGTGTCGGTGGTTGCGGACGACGGGGCTCGCAACATGGTCTTTTCGCGCGGTTTCAGCGTCAGCAACTACCAGATCGACGGCGTGCCTGCGCAGAGCGGGTGGGTCGGGCTGGAAACCACCAGCACGGTGCTCTACGACCGTGTGGAAATGGTGCGTGGGCCGAGCGGCCTGCTCAACGGCATGGGGGATCCGTCAGCCAGCATCAACCTCGTGCGCAAGCGGGCCGACAGCGACCGGTTCACCGGCTCCGTGCAGGCCGAGCTGGGCTCCTGGAACCACCGCGCCGCCACCGCCGACCTGTCCACACCGCTGAATGCCAGCGGCACGGTGCGCGGGCGGCTGGTGGCCCACGCCGTGAACGAGAACTCCTACGTGGACCTGGAAGGCAAGAAGGCCACCGTGCTCTACGGCGTGGTGGAGGCCGACCTGACACCCCACACGCGCTTGAGCGTCGGCGCCAGCGGGCAGAGCGACAAGCGCTCCGGCGTGTCATGGAACGGACTGAACTATTGGTATGCCGACGGCACGCGCACGGACTGGCAGCGCTCGAAAACAGCCGCCGCCCGCTGGAATCGCTGGGACACCGGAGACCGCGCGGCTTTCGCCACGCTGGACCATGCACTGAGCAGCGGCTGGAAGCTGCGCGCCGACCTGAGTTACCGCAAGCACCACGAAGACTGGAAGCTGCTCTGGCTGGAGGGCTTGTCCGACCGTGCGACGGGCCTCGGGATGGAGCCGTGGGGCCGCATCTACAAATACGACCAGGCGCAGACGCAACTGAGCTTTTCGGCCAGCGGCCCCTTCCAGCTTTGGGGCCGCACGCATGAGTTGATGGTGGGATTGACCCACAACCGCGTGAAGTACGTAGCCTCGGCTGCGGATGCACCGGACTTTGCACCTGTCGGCAATTTCAACCTTTGGAATGGAATCTACCCAGAGCCCCTTTGGGGAGAGCTTTTTGTTGAGGGGACAATCGCAGAGCGGCAGACTGCTGCCTACGCGGCCACGCGTTTGCAATTGAGCGATGCGCTCAAACTGGTTCTGGGGGCACGGCTGGCCAACTGGACGTATGACTACGTGGCGGATTGGACGACTTTCAAAGACCGCCGCAACAACGTGCTGATTCCGTATGGCGGACTGGTGTATGACCTGAACAAGCAGGTCTCGGCCTACGCCTCGTACACCAAGATCTTCAAGCCGCAGTCATTCTCCCAGGATCGCAATGGCAACCGGCTGGAGCCCGTGGACGGAAGCGGCCTCGAAGTCGGCGTGAAGGGGGCGTTTCTGGATGGCCGGCTCAACGCGAGCGCGGCGGTGTTCCGCATCGAGCAGGACAAGCTGGCGGTGCCCGACGAGGGCTATCTCGTGCCGGGAACGGTCTTCCAGGCGATGCGGCCCGCGAAGGGGGCCAAGTCGCAAGGCGTTGAGCTGGAGGTGGCGGGCGAGGTGATACCGGGCTGGCACCTCGGCGCCGCATGGACCAAGTTCAGTGCGCGGGACGCGCAGGGCGAGAACGTCAATCCCGCACAGCCGCGCCAGCAATTCAAGCTCTTCACCAAGGTCCGGCTCGGCGGTGCGCTGGCGGGCCTGACCTTGGGAGGCGGCCTGGCTTGGCAGAGCACGGTGCCCTACTACCTGACCAACCCCGTCACCGGCCTGTCGGAGCACGTGGGGCAGCGCGCATATTCCGTGGTGGATTTGATGGCGCACTACCAGATCACCCCGAAGACCAGCGTGCAGTTCAACGTGAAGAACCTGTTCGACAAGAAGTACTACGGGTCATCGTCGTACGGCGTGCTGGTTTACGGCGCGCCGCGCAGCTTCAACGCCGCGCTGAAGTACCAGTTCTGACGCCGCGCGTCTGTCCGCCCGCAAGTGTTGGCCGGGGCCGCTGCGCATCGCCGCCGCCCTGCTGGGCGGCCTGTACGCGCTGGGCCTGCCGTTCCACGACGCCGAGCACCTGGCCGCCCTGCTGGGCCTGCTGCTGTACCTGGCGGCTTTTCTGTGGGCCTTTGCGGAGCGCAGCCTGTGGCGCGTTTGGGCTGTGCTGTGCGGCGGCGGGGCGCTGATGGCAGGGGCTGCCTCGCTGCTGCAGTCGCGGCTGGTGGGCTGAGGGCAGCGGCTTGATTACTACTGTATTGATAGCTTCAAGTGCTTACTGCATAAGCGCTGGAGGCCCATTTGATGCTTAAAACCGACCCACCCCCCAGCCTGCGTCAGTCCATGGCCTGGTCACACACCTGGTTCGGCCTGGTGCTGGGCTATGTGCTGATGGCCTGCTCAGAAAATAGTCGCCAATGCCCGGTTGCTGTTGCTCGTAGAAGGCGCGACCGTGCCGCAGGTCGTTCAGCGCCAGGCTCAGGACACGGATTCGCCTCATTCGCCGCGTAGCGTGTGCTTGGCCTGCGTCCAGTCGATGAATTGGGCCTGGCCGCAGGCCAGCGCTTCCTGCGCCGCATCCAGCGCCTGCCGATGCCAGGCGGGGGAGGGCAGCGCGTCGGCGTCTGCACTGAGGTCGTCCCACAGGGCTTCCATCAACTGCAGCTTTTCGGTGCGTGTGAGTTTGTCCAGGGTCAACATGGGCGGGCTCCCGTTTGGCCTATCGCGGTGCGGATGGCGGGCCACTCTAGCATGGCGGCGCGCGGTAGCGGTGCTGCCCCGGATCGAGGCCGCGCATGCGTGATGCCCTGCTGCTGGCGGCGCTGCTGGCCTGCACCCTGGGCCTGGCTGGCGCTGGCGATGGAGGCGCACTGGACGCAGGTGCGGCCCAGGACGCGGCTGGAACCCGGCCTGGAGCTGTTCCACGAGAGCGATGCGGGCCTGCGCACCACGGCGGCGCTGAACATCGACTTCGGCGAAACCGAGGCGGACGAGCGCAGCGTCACGCGCGATGGTGAAGCTGGTGTGGAACCTGGAGCACTAGCTCACACCCGCTCCAGGATGGCGGCGATGCCCTGCCCCACGCCAATGCACATGCTGCACAGCGCATAGCGCCCGCCCAGCGCGTGGAGCTGGTTCACCGCCGTGGTGGCCAGGCGAGCACCCGATGCGCCCAGCGGGTGGCCCAGGGCGATGGCGCCGCCCCACTGGTTCACGCGGCGGTCGTCGTCGGCCAGGCCCAGGTCGCGCAGCACGGCCAGGCCCTGGGCGGCGAAGGCTTCGTTGAGTTCGATCACGTCCATCTGGTCGAGCGTGAGGCCCGTGAGCGCCAGCACCTTGCGCACGGCGGGCGCGGGGCCAAAGCCCATGATGCGCGGGGCCACGCCCGCCACGGCCATGCCGACCACGCGGGCGCGGGGGGTGAGGCCGTACCGGGCGGCGCTCGCCTCGTCGGCCAGCAGCAGCGCGCAGGCGCCGTCGTTCACGCCGCTGGCGTTGCCTGCCGTCACGGTGCCGTCGGGGCGCACCACGCCCTTGAGCTTGGCCAGGGCTTCGAGGCTGGTCTCGCGCGGGTGCTCGTCCTGGTCCACGACGAGGGGGTCGCCCTTCTTCTGCGGGACGGTCACGGGCACGATCTCGCGCGCCAGGTGGCCCGCCTGCTGCGCGGCCACGGCCTTGCGCTGGCTCGCCAGGGCCATGCGGTCCTGCGCCTCGCGCTCGATCCTGAAATCGCCCGCCACGTTCTCGGCCGTCTCGGGCATGGAGTCCACGCCGTACTGCGCCTTCATGAGCTTGTTGACGAAGCGCCAGCCGATGGTGGTGTCATAGACCGCGTTGGCGCGGCTGAAGGCGCTTTCGGCTTTGGGCATGACGAAGGGGGCGCGGCTCATGCTCTCCACACCGCCCGCGATCATCAGGCCCGCCTCGCCTGCCTTGATCGCGCGCGCCGCAGATCCCACGGCGTCCAGCCCCGAGCCGCACAGGCGGTTGATGGTGGCGCCGGGCACGTCCATCGGCAGGCCCGCCAGCAAGGCCGACATGCGCGCCACGTTGCGATTGTCCTCGCCCGCCTGGTTGGCGCAGCCGTAGAGCACGTCGGCCACCGCCGCCCAATCCACGCCGGGGTTGCGCTCCATCAGCGCCCGGATGGGGATGGCGCCCAGGTCGTCGGTGCGCACGCTGGACAGGGCGCCGCCATAGCGGCCAAAGGGCGTGCGGATGGCGTCGCAGATGAAGGCATGGCGGCGGCTGGTCATGGCGGCGTCTCTCTGGATGAATGGCGGCGGGCATCTTAGGCGCACGGGCCGCGCGCAGCACGCTCTTTTGCGACACCGTGCTAGGCTTCGCGCCCTATGTTCAACCCCACCCAAGCCGACGTGCGCCGCTTTCTGTGCGGCGTGCATGCCAAGACGCAGAGCGGTGCGCCCATGGAAGCCATCGAGACCTTGGCAAGCCTGTGGATCGCCGAGCACCCCGAGTACCACGCCGACCTGTCCGACGCGGACGCGGCGGTGGCCCGCAACTACGAGGAGACGCCGGGCCGTACCAACCCCTTCCTGCACCTGTCCATGCACCTGTCGATCAGCGAGCAGTGCAGCATCGACCAGCCGCGCGGCATCCGCCAGGCGGTGGAGCTGCTGACCGCGCGCCTCGACTCGCTGCACGACGCGCACCACGCCGCCATGGACTGCCTGGGCCAGATGCTGTGGGAAAGCCAGCGCGCGGGCCGCCCACCCGACGGCGAGGCGTACATCGCCTGCGTGCAAAGACGGGCCACGCAGGATTGAGCAGGCGTAAAAAAACCCGCTGACTGCGGGTTTTTTGTTGGAGCCCCGCTCCTTACTTGGAGGCGGAACGGAAGCGCGATTGCGGCACCACGTGCAGGTCGCCATCCAGGCTGCTGATGTACCCCGCCAGGGCCTTCAGTTCGGCGTTGGTGAATTGCTTGGCCACGCCGCCCATGACGGCGTTGCTGCGGCCCACGTTGGCGTTCTTCTCGGCCTTGTAGGACTTCAGGGCCACGAACAGGTAGTCGGCGTGCTGGCCCGCGATCTTGGGGTAGGACGGGTCGATGGGCTTGGCGAAGTTGTCGCCGTGGCAGGACACGCAAGCGCCCTTTTGCAGCAGCGCGGCCACTTGCGCGCTGGGCTCGCGGGTGGGCTTGGGCGGCAGTTCGGCGCCGGTCTTGCCGTGCTGCTCGTAGTAGGCCGACACGTCGGCGATGTCCTGCTCGGTCAGCGACGCGGCGATGCCGCGCATGGTGGGGTGCTTGCGCTCGCCCTTCTGGTAGGCGGTGAGGGCGGCGGCGATGTACTTGGCGCTCTGCCCCGAGATCATGGGCACCTTGTGGACTTCCGGAAAGCTGGCCTGGTAGCCCGGAATGCCGTGGCAGCCGATGCACATGGCGATCTTTTGCTTGCCTGCTTCCACGTCGCCCTTGGCTTCCTGGGCATGGGAGACGGCGGTCACGGAAGCGACAGCCAGGGCAAATAGCGTGGTCAGCGTTTTAGTCATTTTGCGCGCACAATCTCGTGGAAGTTGTTCAGCTCTGGGCTCTGATTAACCGTCAATTATAGCCAGCGCCTGTCAAGCCCCCTTCTCCAACGATCCGTGATTTCCCCATGAAATTCCAAGGTTCCCAGAACTACGTCGCCACCCAGGACCTCATGCTCGCGGTGAACGCCGCCATCACGCTGCAGCGCCCGCTGCTCATCAAGGGCGAGCCCGGCACGGGCAAGACCATGCTGGCCGAGGAGGTCGCGCAGGCGCTCTCCATGCCGCTTTTGCAGTGGCACATCAAGAGCACCACCAAGGCGCAGCAGGGCCTGTACGAATACGACGCGGTGAGCCGCCTGCGCGACAGCCAGCTCAATGATGGCGACAGCGCCGAGCGCGTGAAGAACATCCGCAACTACATCGTGCAGGGCGTGCTGTGGCAGGCTTTCACGGCGGACCAGCCGGTGGCGCTGCTGATCGACGAGATCGACAAGGCCGACATCGAGTTCCCGAACGACCTGCTGCGCGAGATCGACCGCATGGAGTTCTACTGCTACGAGACGCGCGAACTGATCCGCGCCAAGCACCGCCCTCTCGTGTTCATCACCTCCAACAACGAGAAGGAGCTGCCCGACGCCTTCCTGCGCCGCTGCTTCTTCCACTTCATCAAGTTCCCCGATGCCGACACCATGCGGCAGATCGTGGGCGTTCACTTCCCCACGCTCAAGAGCGAGTTGCTCACGGTGGCGATGAAGACCTTCTACGACGTGCGCAACCTGCCCGGCCTCAAGAAGAAGCCCTCGACCAGCGAGTTGCTCGACTGGCTCAAGCTGCTGGTGGCCGAGGACATCCCCCTCGAAGCCCTGCAAAGCGCCGACAACAAGGTGGCCGTGCCGCCGCTGGTGGGCGCGCTGCTCAAGAACGAGCAGGACGTGAGCCTGTTCGAAAAGCTCGTCTTCATGAATCAGCGCAACCGCTGACATGGCCTTCACCCTGCCCGTCACACTGCGCGATCGCGGCGTGCGCCTGGAGCCGCTGGCGCTGGTACACGAGGCGGGTCTGCGCGAGGCCGCCGCCGATGGCGAGCTGTGGAAGATCCGCGTCACCTCCGTGCCCGAGCCGCAGGACACGCGCGCCTACATCGAGACTGCGCTGAAGATGCGCGATGAAGGCTCGCGCCTGGCCTTCGCCGTGGTTGATGACGCCAGCGGCGCCGTGCTGGGCACGACCAGCTACCACGACATCCTGCCCGCCGTGCGCCGCGTGGAGATCGGCTGGACGTGGTACGCAAAAAGCGTGCAGCGCACCCACGTCAACACCACGTGCAAACTGCTGATGATGGGCCACGCCTTCGACACGCTGCAGTGCCACGTGGTGGGCTGGCGCACGGACAACTTCAACTTTGCCAGCCAGCGCGCCATCGAGCGCCTGGGCGCGAAGAAGGACGGCGTGCTGCGCGGCCACGCGCTGCGCCGCGACGGCACGATCCGCGACACGGTGATGTACAGCATGCGCGCGGGCGAATGGCCCGAAGCCAAAGCGCATTTGCTATATCTTCAGGAGCTACATGCGCAGACTGCATAAGCGCTAGAGGCCAAAAACATGCTGATCGACTTCTTCTACGCCCTGCGCGCGGGCAAGCTGCCCGTGTCGGTGAAGGAATACCTCACGCTGCTCGAAGCGCTGCAGGCGGGCGTGGTCGGCCCGCGCTCCGACGATGCCTGGAGTCTGGACGACTTCTACAACCTCGCGCGCCTCACGCTGGTGAAGGACGAGAAGCACTACGACAAGTTCGACCGGGCCTTCGGCGCCTACTTCAAGGGCGTGGAGATGGTGGCCGACTTCACCAAGGAAATCCCTGCCGACTGGCTGCGCAAGATCCTGGAGAACGAGCTCACGCCCGAGCAGAAGGCCGCCATCGAGAAGATGGGCTGGGACGAGCTGATGGAGACGCTCAAAAAACGCCTGGAGGAGCAGAAGGAGCGCCACGAGGGCGGCAGCAAGTGGATCGGCACGGGCGGCACCAGCCCGTTCGGCCACGGCGGCTACAACCCGCAGGGCGTGCGCATCGGCGGGCAGGGCAAGAACAAGAGCGCCGTGAAGGTGTGGGAGCAGCGCGCCTACAAGGACTACGACGACCAGCAGGAGCTGGGCACGCGCAACATCAAGGTGGCGCTGCGCCGCCTGCGCAAGTTCGCGCGCGAGGGGCACGAGCTGGAGCTGGACCTGCCCGACACCATCCGCAGCACGGCCGCCAACGCGGGCTACCTGGACATCAAGATGGTGCCCGAGCGCCACAACAACGTGAAGGTGCTGCTGCTGATGGACGTGGGCGGCACGATGGACGAGCACATCCAGCGCGTCGAGGAGCTGTTCAGCGCCGTCAAGAGCGAGTTCAAGCACCTGGAGTTCTATTACTTCCACAACTGCGTCTATGACTTCATGTGGAAGAACAACCGCCGCCGCTTCGCCGAGAAGTTCCCGACCTGGGACATCATCCGCAAGTACAACAAGGACTACAAGCTGATCTTCGTGGGCGACGCGACCATGAGCCCCTACGAGATCCTGCAGCCCGGCGGCAGCGTGGAATACAACAACGAGGAGCCGGGCGCCGAATGGCTGCAGCGCCTCACGCACGCCTTCCCCAAGTTCGCGTGGATCAACCCCGAGCCCCAGGGCGTGTGGCAGTACCGCCAGAGCATCAGCATCATCCAGCAGATCATGGGCAACCGCATGTACCCGCTGTCGCTCAAGGGGCTGGAAGAAACCATGCGGCTGCTGTCCAAGTGAGCAAGTGAAGGCTGCTCCTGTTTCAGTAGCTGCCTGTGCCCGACTTATATGACTTTCATAGTGTTTTTTATCTGAAAGCATTGATCAGAGGGCGCTGTCAGCTATCGTTTTTGAAACACGAAACTGTCTGACACAAAAGAGGGTTCTTTTCGGGGCATAGTGGCGCCCGTGTTTTTCCGCACCTGCCCCGCATCCCCAACGCCGACACCGTGGTCGGCGTTGCTGCTTTTCGGCGCCGCCTGCCTTGTACAAGGGTGCAGCCTGCTGCCGCAGGCCAGCGCCGACAAGAGCGACGGCGAACAGCCCGCCGCCGAAGCCCGCGCCGCCCCATCGTTCGCCGTCGAGGTGCGCGCCCCCGACGCCGTGCGCGCCACGCTGGAGCGCCACCTGGAGCTGCAGCGCTTTCGCACCCTGCCCGACCTGAACGCCAGCGAGTTGCAGCGCCTGCTGGGCGCCGCCGACGCCAATGCGCGCGAGCTGCTGTGTACGCTGGGCTACTTCGCGCCCACCATCACGGTCGAGCTGACCGAGCCCCCCGCCGCCCTGCGCACCGTCGTCGTCACCGTGCAGCCCGGGCCGCAGACGCGGGTGGACAGCGTGGGCATCGGCTTCGCCACAGGCGCAGGCACAGCCCCCGCAGCCGAGGCCAGCGCCCAACAGCAGCAGCAAGTGCAAAGCGGCTGGACCCTCAGGCCCGGCCAGCCGTTCACCCAGTCGGCCTGGGACGCCGCCAAGTCCGGCGGACTGCGTGCGCTGCAGGCACACCGCCACCCCACGGCCCGCATCGCCAGCAGCCGTGCCGAGGTGGACGCCGACACGCACCAGGCCCGCCTGAGCGTCACCTACGAACCCGGCCCGGCCTACCATTTCGGGCCGCTGCGCGTGGTGGGCAGCGAGCGCTACGACGAGGGCGGCGCGCGGCGCCTCGCGCAGCTGCCCACCGGGGCCGTCTATGACGAGGCCGAGCTGCTCGACGCGCAGCTGCGCCTGGCCAGCAGCGGCTACTACGACGCGGTGTTCCTCACGCTCGACACCGAGGGCACGGACCCCGAGGCCGCGCCCGTGGTGGCCCAGGTGCGCGAGGCGCGGCTGCAAAAGCTGGTGTTCGGCCCGGGCTTTTCCACCGACAGCGGCGCGCGCCTGTCGCTGGAGCACATCCACAACCAGATACCGGGCCTGGGGTGGCGTGCGGTCAGCAAGCTGTCGCTGGACCGGGAGGCCAAGACCGCCAGCACCGAATGGACCGCCCTGCCCGACGACGGCGGCTGGCGCTGGTTCTCAGGCGGCCTGGTGCAGCGCGAATCCACGGGCGACTACGAGGTCCACAGCGGCCGCCTGCGCTGGGGCCGCAGCAAAAGTACCAAGCGCATCGACCGCAGCTACTTCCTGCAGTACGACTACGCCCACAGCCAGGGGCCCAGCGCCCCGCCGTCGAGCACGGCCCTGAGCGTGAACTACGGCTGGACGGGCCGCTACTTCGACAACCCCACCGCCCCCACGCGCGGCCACGGCCTGGCCGTGGAGCTGGGCCTGGGCACCACGCTGCGCCCCGCGCGCGACCCGTTCGTGCGCACGCTGGTGCGGTGGCAGACCTTCGTGCCCGCGGGCCGGGTGCAGGACGACGCAGGCCAGTCCCGCGGCGCCCGCGTGGCCATCCGCACCGAGGCGGGCGCGGTGTTCGCGCGCGACGGCGCCGATGTGCCGGTGACCCAGCTTTTCATCACCGGCGGCGACACCACCGTGCGCGGCTACGGCTACCGCAGCATCGGCGCGCGCACCCGCAACGGCCTGCTCTACGGCGGTCGCTATCTGGCCGTGGGCAGCGTCGAATGGCAGCGCCCCATCGTTTACAACGGCGCCATGACCGATTGGGAAAGCGCCCTGTTCATCGACGCGGGCGCCGTGGCCGACCGCGCGGGCGACCTCGACCCCCGCGTGGGCGTGGGCGCCGGGGTGCGCTGGCGCAGCCCCGTGGGGCCGCTGCAAGCCGACCTGGCCTATGGCGTGAAGACCCAAGAGGTGCGGCTGCACCTGCGGCTGGGGTTCAGCTTCTGATGCGCACAAGCCCCCGCGCCACGCGCCCCCCGTCGCCGGACTTCAGCGCCGGGGCATCGCCTCCCCAGCGCCCGCCCCGCCGCCGCCGCGCCCTGCGGGCGCTGGGCTGGCTGCTGGCCGCGCTGATCGTGCTGCTGGTCGCCGCTGCGACCGCCGCATGGTGGTGGGCGGGCGGCCAGACCTCGCTGGCCACGGCGCTGGCACGCGCGGCGCAGCACCTGCCCGCAGGGCAGCAGCTCGACAGCCGCGATGTCAGCGGCTCGCTGCGCGACGGCGGGCGCATAGGCTGGCTGCGCTGGAGCAGCCCGGCCCTGGTGGTGGAAGCACACGACATCACCCTGGGCTGGCAGCTCGCGCCCCTGCTGCGGCAGCGGCTGGAGCTGGGCGAGGTCCACGCCGCCCGCGTCCGCATCACGCCGCTGGACGCCGCGCCCAGCACGGGCCCCGCGATGCCGCCCACGCAACTGGCGCTGCCGCTGCAGGTGGGCGTGCCCTTCCGCGTGGACGAGATCGTGTGGGCAGGCGCCCCCGCCGTGCAAGCGCAGGGCCTGGCGGGCGACTACCGCTTCGACGGCCAGGTACACCGCCTGAACATCACCCGCCTGGCGCTGGCCCAGGGCCGCTACACGGCCCGCGCCACGCTGCAGGCGCAGCCGCCCCTGGCCCTGGATGCCACGTTGGACGGCGCCTTGGACGCCGCCGTCCCCGGCGGCGGCGCCAGCCTGCCCCTGAGCGCGCAGGCCACGCTGCAAGGCACGCTCGCCACCGCCGCCGCCCGGCTGCAGTTGCAGGCGCGGGTACACGCGGGCGACGCGGCCATGCAGTCCGACGTGCAGGCCACGCTCGCGCCCTGGGCGCCCCAGCCGCTCGAAGCCGCCAGCGCCGCATTGCGCGCCGTCAACCTGGCCGCGCTGTGGCCCCAGGCGCCCGCGACGCGGCTGCACGGCACGGTGCAGGCCGGGCCGGACGGCACGGGCTGGGCGCTGCAGGCCAACCTGCGCAACGAACTGGCCGGGCCGTGGGACAAGAACCGCCTGCCGCTGACCACCCTGCAGGCCCAGGCCCGCTACGACGGCGCGCGCTGGACCGTACACCAGGCCCAGGCCGCCACCAACAGCGGCGCGGCGACGCTGCAGGGCAGCTACACCCCTGCCACCGGCGCGCTGCAAGGCCAGGCCGATCTGCGCAACCTGCAGCCCGGCAGCCTGCACACCGCGCTGGCCGCCGCCCCGCTGGCGGGCCGCATCCACGCGCGCACGCAGGGGGATGCCGTGCGCTTCGATGCCGACATCCGCGCGGTCGCCGCCCCCACCCGCAACGCACCGCTGCGCATCAACGCCTTCATGGCGCAAGGCCAGTGGCAGCCAGCGCACCGCACCGTGCGGCTGGAGCGCCTGCTGCTGGACGCACTACAGGCCCGCGCCGAAGCCAGCGATGTGAACGTGGCGCTGGCCGACGGCGCCGTGCAGGGCCGGGTGGCGCTGTCCGTGCCGGGCGCCACCGCCCGCGCCCAGGGCAGCGCCGCGCCCGAGGCTGGTGCGGGCGACCTGCAGGTGCAATGGGCCGACGCCGCGGCCACCCAGCGCTGGCTGACCGGCCTGCCCTGGGTGGGCCGCGCCGCGCAGGACGCGCTGCAGGGCGCCGCCGCCACGGGCTCCGCGCAATTGAGCGCGCGCTGGAAGGGCGGCTGGCAGGCGCTGGCGCACCAGTTGAAAACCGCCAGCGCGGGCAAGAACGCCTTCGAGCTGCAGGCCACGCTGAACACCCCGCAGCTGGACCTGGCGCTGCCCGCGCCCCAGGCCGGGGGCAACCGGGGCACGGCGCTGCAACTGCGCGCGCTGAAGGCCGAGCTGTCCGGCACCGCCCAGCAGGCCGCGCTGTCGCTGGACGGCGAGCTGCGCCTGAACGCAGGCCAGCCGCAGCAGATGCAGCGGCTCGCCCTGCAAACCCGCGTGGGCGGCGGGCTGGCCGGGGCCGGGCAGTGGCAGGCGCAGATCCGCGAACTGCGCCTGCAGGCGCATGACGCCCAGCGGCCCGGCCCCTGGACGCTGCAACTGGCCGAGCCCGTGAGCGTCACGGCCCGCCGCAGCAGCGCCGAGGCGATCACGGTGCAGGCATCCGCTGGCCAGGCGCGCCTGACCGGCCCCGCGCCCGGCACCGTGGCGCTGCGCTGGCAGCCCGTGCGCGTGGTCACCGGCCCGGCGCTGCAGGTGCAGACCCAGGGCAGCCTGACCGGCCTGCCCATGGCCTGGGTCGATGCCCTGGGCATCGGCGGCACGCAAGGCCAGCCCCTGCTGGCGCGCATGGGCCTGGCCACCAGCATCGTGCTGGACGGCCAATGGAACGTGGACACCGCCAGCACGCCCGCGCGCGCCAGCGCCAGCCTGCGGCGCGCCAGCGGCGACCTGCGCATCCTGGCGGGCGACCCCACCGCCGTCACCGCCGTGCAAAGCAGCGGCCAGGGCGTGGGCGCGGGCGCCACGGCCCCCATCGCCACCGAAGCATCCGCCAGCCCATCCCTCGCGGGCGCACCGGCCGGCGTGCGGCAGGCCGAGGCCGCGCTGGAGCTGGAGGGCGAGGCCCTGCGCGCCCGTCTGGCGTGGGCCAGCGAACGCGCGGGTGAGATCGACGCCAGCGCCAGCACCCGGCTCGCGCTGGCGGGCCGCAGCCTGTCCGGCGCCGCCTGGCCCGCCGATGCGCCGCTGGCGGGCAGCCTCCGCGC
>NZ_JASGDA010000042.1:0-9434 GCF_047607405.1 Acidovorax sp.
AGCGCGCGCGCCAGCGCGTGGCCCACGTGCCCGCCGCCGAACAGCGCCACCGGGTGCAGCGGCGGCGCCAGGCGCGCGCGCAGCGCGGGCACGTCGGCAGCGCTCACGCACTCGTAGCGCAGCCACACCACGCCGCCGCAGCACTGGCCCAGCGCCGGGCCGAGCGCATAGCGCAGCTGCGCGGGGCCGGGCGTTCCGGCCAGGCGTCGGCGCGCCTCGGCGATGGCCTGGTGCTCCAGATGCCCGCCGCCGATGGTGCCCACGATGCCGTCGGCGAACACGGCCATCCAGGCCCCGGCTTCACGCGGCGCCGAGCCTTGGATAGACTCCACCGTCACCAGCACGGCGGGGGCCGCCGCCAGGCCGTCCGCCAGCCCATGCAACACGTCAATCGTCGTCAACCCAGCTCCTGTTACCGTCGTATCCGCCATCATGCCGACCTCTCCACTCCAACGCATCCACTGGCTGCTCGCCTGGCTCGTGGCCGCCGTCGCTGCGCTGGTGGCGGCCTGCAAGTCCGCCCCCGAGCCCCCGCCCACCACCGTGCAGGACAGCCGCATGCCCACGCCCGACAAACCCACCGCCATCGGCCCCGTGGCCGCCAGCGCGGGCTCGGCCCGCCCCTCGGCTGCGGCCACGCCGCGCGCCTACCGCCAGGACGCCGCCACCCACCTCTACGGGCTGAACGCGCAGCGCGTGTTCAAGGGCAAGCTGCCGCCCCTGCTCTACGCCATCGGCGTGCTGGACGTGGAGATCGACCGCGCGGGCCGCGTCACGCGCCTGCGCTGGCTGCGCGCCCCCCGCCACGCACCCGAGGTGGTGGCCGAAATCGAGCGCACCGTACACGCGGCATCGCCCTTCCCGGTGCCCGCCCGGCTGGGCAAGGTCACCTACACCGACACCTGGCTGTGGGACAAGAGCGGCAAGTTCCAGCTCGACACGCTGACCGAAGGTCAGCTCTGATTTTGATAGCTGCATGCGCTTGCGTGACAAGCGCCAGAGGCCGATTTGGCTTGAATTTTTTCAGGACCCCCGGTACGTTGAATAGCTCCAGGGGCTGACCAGCAGCGGCACGTGGTAGTGCTGGTCGGCATGGGCGACGCCGAAGTCCAGGCTCACCCGGTCCAGAAAGTTCGGCTCGGGCAGCTGCACGCCCCGGGCCTTGAAGTACGCGCCCACGCCGAAGGTCAGGCGGTAGGTGCCGGGGCGCAGGCTGGCGTTGTCGAACAGCGGCGCGTCGGTGCGGCCATCGTGGTTGAGCACCAGTTCCTTGAGCAGCGTGGCCTGCTCGCCGTCGGTGGAATACAGGCGCACGGCCATGCCCGCTGCGGGGCCGCCGTGCATGGTGTCGAGAACGTGGGTGCTGAGGCCCATGGCGGTTTCCTTTGGTCAATGGATCGCCAAAGTTTATGCCGATGCCGTTAGGGAGCCTCTGCACGAATCGTCGCGCCGCGTGCATCTGCGGACTCGGGCGGTCTGCGTCGTTGCAAATGCTCGCAATAGCTACGGCTATTGCTGCGCTTTGCGCCTCGCAGCCCATCCCGATCCGCAGCGCACGCTTGCCGCTCGATTCGTGCAGAGGCTCCTTAGCAGACTAAAAGCGCGCGAAAGTCGTTCACATTGGTGTGCGTGGGCCCGGTCACGACCAAATCGCCCAGCCCGGCGAAGTAGCCATGGGCGTCGTTGCGGTCCAGGTGGTCGGCCAGGCGCAGGCCCAGCGCGTCGGCGCGCGCCAGGGTGTCGGGCGCCACGCGCGCGCCAGCGGCCTCGCCCATGCCGTCGATGCCGTCGGTGTCGGCCGCCAGCGCCCACACGCCCGGCTCGCCCTGCAGGGCCTGCGCCAGGCCCAGGCAGAACTCGCCCGCGCGGCCCCCCAGGCCCCGGGGCGCGCCCGGCGGTCGGGGACGGAGGGTGACCGTGGTTTCGCCGCCGGACAGAATCACGCAGGGCCGCGCGAACGGCTCGCCGCGCCGTGCCACGGCGCGGGCCAGCGCGGCGTGGACCTTGCCCACGTCGCGCGATTCGCCCTCGATCTCGTCGGACAGGATGTGCGCCGCCATGCCCGCCGCGCGCGCGGCCTCGGCCGCGGCTTCGAGCGACTGGCGGGGCGTGGCGATCAGATGCACCGCGTGGTGTACGTGGCCCGGGTCGCCGGGCTTGGGCGTTTCGAGCGTGCCTGCCTGCAGCGCGGCGCGCACGGGCGCGGGCAGTTCGATGCGGTAGCGGTCCAGGACGGCGAGCGCGTCGGCGCAGGTGGTGGCGTCGGGTACCGTGGGGCCGCTGGCGATGACCGAGGGGTCGTCGCCGGGCACGTCGCTGATGGCGAGCGTGACCACGCGCGCGGGCGCGCAGGCGGCGGCCAGCCGCCCGCCCTTGATGCGCGAGAGGTGCTTGCGCACGCAGTTCATCTCGCCAATCGCCGCGCCGCTGTCCAGCAGCGCCTGGTGGATGCGCTGCTTGTCGGAAAGCGTGAGGCCGTCGCAGGGCAGCGTGAGCAGCGCCGAGCCGCCGCCGGAGATGAGGCACAGCACCAGGTCGTCCGCCGTGAGGCCCTGGGCGAGTTCGAGCATGCGCTGCGCGGCGGCCAGGCCCGCCGCGTCGGGCACGGGGTGCGCGGCTTCTGCGACCTCGATGCGCTGCGCCAGCCCTGCGGGCCGGGGCGGCGTGTGCTGGTAGCGCGTGACGACCAGGCCGGACAGGGGCGCGTGCGCGGGCCACAGGGCCTCCACCGCCTGCGCCATGGCGCCCGCGGCCTTGCCCGCGCCCAGCACCAGGGTGCGGCCCAGCGGCGGCGGCGGCAGGAAGGCCGCCGTGTTGTGCAGCGGCAGGGCGCGCCGCACGGCGGCGCGGTAGAGGTGTTCCAGGAACGCGGCGGGCTGGCGGCGCGGGTCGGGGGCGGCATCGGTCATGCGCCGATTGTGGCCCGCGCGCCAGGAGGCGCCGTCGGCACACTGTCCACCAAAAGTGTATACACATTGCCGGGCCGCAGCTATCATGCCCGCATGGAGACATCCACCACCCATGTCATCGTCGAGAGCCTGACCCGCGCCATCGTCGAGCACCGGCTGCTGCCCGGCACCAAGCTGGCGGAGCAGAAGCTGGCGGACCATTTCGGCGTGTCGCGCACGCTGGTGCGGCAGGCGCTGTTCCAGCTGTCGCAGAACCGCCTGATCCGCCTGGAGCCCGCGCGCGGCGCCTTCGTGGCCGCGCCCTCGGTGGCCGAGGCGCGGCAGGTGTTCGCCGTGCGCCGCATGCTCGAATCGGAAATGGCGCGCGCCTTCGTGCGCGAGGTGACGCCGGCCAAGATCCGCGCGCTGCGCGAGCACGTGGCGCGCGAGAAGGCCGCCGTGGACCAAGAGGACGTGCCGGGCCGCACCGAGCTGCTGGGCGACTTCCACGTGCGCATGGCCGAGCTGATGGGCAACGAGGTGCTGGCGCAGCTGCTGGGCGAGCTGATCTCGCGCTGCGCCCTGGCCACGCTGATGTACCAGAGCGCCAGCGCCGCCGAGCATTCGCACGAGGAGCACGCCGAGATCGTCAAGGCCCTGGCGGCCAAGGACGAGGCGCGCGCCGCACAATTGATGAACGAACACCTGCTGCACGTCGAGCAAAGCCTGACCTTCGACCGCAAGCCGCCCGCCAACGACCTGTCCCTCGCGCTCTCGTCGCCGACCCCCGCCCCGACCCCCGCATAACCACCGCATGACACCCCACCGCCACGCCATGACATCCTCTGCCTTCTTCGACACCACCGCCCCCTACCCGCGCGACCTCGTCGGCTATGGCCGCACGCCGCCGCACCCGCAGTGGCCGGGCGGCGCGCGCATTGCCGTGCAGTTCGTGCTGAACTACGAGGAAGGCGGCGAGAACAACCCGCTGCACGGCGACCCGACGAGCGAGACCTTCCTGTCCGAGCTGGTGACGGCGCAGGCTTACGAAAACCGGCACATGACCATGGAGTCGATGTACGAGTACGGCTCGCGGGCGGGCGTGTGGCGCATCCTGCGCGAGTTCGAGTCGCGCGGCCTGCCCATGACGATTTTTGCCGTCGGCATGGCGATGCAGCGCTACCCCGAGCTGCTCGCCGCCTTCCTGAAGAACGGCTACGAGATCGCCAACCACGGCCTGCGCTGGATCCACTACCAGAACATTCCAGCCAGCTACGAGCGCCGCCACATGGAGCTGTCCACCCACGTGCTGCGCGACATGACGGGCGGCCAGTGGCCCCTGGGCTGGTACACAGGCCGCGACAGCCCCAACACGCGCCGCCTGCTGCTGGAGCACGGCGGCTACGAGTACGACAGCGACTACTACGGCGACGACCTGCCCTTCTGGATGAAGGTGGCCCGCACCGACGGCAGCACGGCGCAGCACCTGGTGGTGCCCTACTCGCTGGACACCAACGACATGCGCTTCGTGCAGACGCAGGGCTTCAACACCGGCGACCACTTCTTCAGCTACCTCAAGGACAGCTTCGACGCGCTGTACGCCGAGGGCGACCCGAACGGCCTGAACGCGCCCAAGATGATGAGCGTGGGCATGCACTGCCGCCTGCTGGGCAAGCCGGGGCGCATCGGCGCGCTGCGGCGCTTTCTGGACTACGTGCAGGGGCACGAGCAGGTGTGGATCTGCCGCCGCATCGACATCGCGCGCCACTGGGCGCAGCATTTCCCGGCGCCCGCCCTGCCAGCAGATTCATAGGCAAATCTGCCTCTAGCGCTTATCCATCAAGCACCAGTAGCTATCTTTTTGATAGAAGGACCACCCCGTGGCATACACCCTCGCCCAACTCAACGCCGCCTCGCCCGCCGAGGCGCTGGCCATGCTCGACGGCCTGTACGAGCATTCGCCCTGGATCGCCGAGCAGGCGTTGCAGCAGCGCCCCTTCCGCTCGCTGGCGCAGCTGCAGCACGCCATGGTGCAGGTGCTCGCCAACGCGTCGCTGGACCGGCAGCTCGACCTGATCCGCGCCCACCCTGAACTGGCGGGCAAGGCCATGGAGACCAACACCCTCACGGCCGAGTCCACCAACGAGCAGAACAAGGCGGGCCTGACGAACTGCACGCCCGACGAGCTGGCGCGCATCCGGCACATGAACGCCGCGTACGGCGAGCGCTTCGGCTTCCCCTTCGTGCTGGCCGTGCGCGGCCCGCGCGGCCTGGGCCTGCCCAAGCAGGAAATCATCGACACCTTCGCGCGGCGCCTCTCCAACCACCCCGACTTCGAGCGTGCCGAGGCGCTGCGCAACATCCACCGCATCGCCGAGATCCGCCTGGGCGACAAGTTCGGCTACGAACCGACCCTGGGCAACGACGTGTGGGACTGGCAGGAGAAGCTCAGCGCACACACCGACCCGGGCTATGCCGAGCGGGGCCAGCTCACCGTCACCTACCTCACCGACGCGCACCGCGCCTGCGCCCAGCGCATCAGCCACTGGATGCGCGACTGCGGCTTCGACGAAGTGGAGATCGACGCCGTGGGCAACGTGGTGGGCCGCTACCACGGCACCACGCCAGATGCGAAATACCTGCTGACCGGCAGCCACTACGACACCGTGCGCAACGGCGGCAAGTACGACGGGCGGCTGGGCATCTTCGTGCCCATGGCCTGCGTGCGCGAGCTGCACCGCGCGGGCAAGCGCCTGCCGTTCGGCATCGAGGTGGTGGGCTTCTCGGAGGAGGAAGGCCAGCGCTACAAGGCCACCTTCCTGGGCTCCGGCGCGCTGATCGGCGACTTCAAGCCCGAGTGGCTGGACCAGCAGGACGCCGACGGCATCACGCTGCGATCCGCCATGCAGCACGCGGGGCTGTGCATAGACGACATCCCCAAGCTGCGGCGCGACCCGGCGCGCTACCTGGGCTTCGTCGAGGTCCACATCGAGCAGGGGCCGGTGCTCAACGAGCTGGACATTCCGCTGGGCATCGTCACCTCCATCAACGGCAGCGTGCGCTACATGGGCGAGATGACCGGCACGGCCAGCCACGCGGGCACCACGCCCATGGACCGCCGCCGCGATGCCGCCCTGGGCGTGGCCGAGCTGGCGCTGTACATGGAACAGCGTGCCCGGCAGGACGAAGGCAGCGTCGCCACCATCGGCATGCTGCAGGTGCCGAGCGGCTCGGTCAACGTGGTGCCCGGCAAATGCCTGTTCAGCATGGACCTGCGCGCGCCCACCGACCCGCAGCGCGACGCGATGGTGGCCGACGTGCTCGCCAAGCTCGACGAGATCGCCCGGCGCCGGGGCCTGCAATACACCACCGAGCTGGCCATGAAGGCCGCCGCCGCCCCCAGCGCCCCCGCATGGCAGAAGCGCTGGGAAGCCGCCGTCGCCGCCCTGGGCGTGCCGCTGCACCGCATGCCCAGCGGCGCGGGCCACGACGCGATGAAACTGCACGAAGTCATGCCCCAGGCCATGCTGTTCGTGCGCGGCCAGAACGGCGGCATCAGCCACAACCCGCTCGAATCGTCCACGGCCCACGACATGCAGCTCGCCGTCGATGCCTTCACCCACCTTCTTCAGCAACTCGCCACGGAAACCCCATGACCCACTACCCGCAACTGGACGCCTGGATCGACCAGCATTTCGACGAGCAGGTGCAGTTCCTACAAGCCCTGGTGCGCGTGCCCACCGACACGCCGCCGGGCAACAACGCGCCGCATGCCGAACGCACGACCGAGCTGCTCAAGGGCTTCGGCTTCGACGCCGAGCAGCACCCCGTGCCCCCGCAGGAGGTGAAGGACTACGGCATGGAGTCCATCACCAACCTGATCGTGCGCCGCCCCTATGGAGACGGCGGCAGGACGATTGCGCTGAACGCCCACGGCGACGTGGTGCCGCCCGGCGAGGGCTGGACGCACGACCCCTACGGCGCCGAGATCGAAGACGGCAAGCTGTATGGCCGCGCGGCGGCGGTGAGCAAGAGCGACTTTGCCACCTTCACCTTCGCCGTGCGCGCGCTGGAGGCCGTCGCCAAACCGGCCAAGGGCGCGGTGGAGCTGCACTTCACCTACGACGAGGAGTTCGGCGGCGAACTCGGCCCCGGCTGGCTGCTCAAGAACAACCTCACCAAGCCCGACCTGATGATCGCTGCGGGCTTCAGCTACGAGGTGGTCACCGCGCACAACGGCTGCCTGCAGATGGAAGTGACCGTCCACGGCAAGATGGCCCACGCGGCGGTGCCGCACACCGGCGTGGACGCCCTGCAGGGCGCCGTCAAGATTTTGAACGCGCTGTACGCGCAGAACACGCTGTACCAGCAGGTCACGTCGCAGGTCGCGGGCATCAAGCACCCCTACCTGAACGTGGGGCGCATCGAGGGCGGCACCAACACCAACGTCGTGCCCGGCAAGGTGGCGTTCAAGCTCGACCGCCGCATGATCCCCGAGGAAAACCCCACCGACGTGGAGGCCGACATCCGCCGCGTGATCGCCGAGGCTGCGGCGGCCTGCCCCGGCATCATGGTCGAGATCAAGCGCCTGCTGCTCGCCCACAGCATGAAGCCCCTGCCGGGCAACGCGCCGCTGGTCGCCGCCATCCAGCGGCACGGTGAGGCGCTGTTCGGCCAGCCCGTACCCGCCATGGGCACGCCGCTGTACACCGACGTGCGCCTGTACGGGCAGCACGGCATCCCTGGCGTGATCTACGGCGCGGGGCCGCGCACCGTGCTCGAATCGCACGCCAAGCGCGCCGACGAGCGGCTGGACCTGGACGACCTGCGCCGCGCCACCAAGGTGGTGGCGCGCGCCCTGAGCGACCTGCTGGCCTGAACCGGAGCGCGCTCACGACCCCCGGTAGGTGGCGTAGCTCCAGGGGCTGACCAGCAGCGGCACGTGGTAGTGCTGGTCGGCATGGGCGACGCCGAAGTCCAGGCTCACGCGGTCCAGAAAGTTCGGCTCGGGCAGCTGCACGCCCCGGGCCTTGAAGTACGCGCCCACGCCAAAGGTCAGCCGGTAGGTGCCGGGGCGCAGGGTCGCGTTGTCGAACAACGGCGCGTCGGTGCGGCCGTCGTGGTTGAGCACCAGCGCCTTGAGCAGCGTGGCCTGGTCCCCGTCGGTGGCATACAGATCGACCGCCATGCCAACGGCGGGGCCGCCGTGCATGGTGTCGAGTACGTGGGTGCTGAGGCCCATGGGTTGATCTCCTGAAATCTGAGAGCGTGTTCATGATCTTTTCATGGTGCCCGTTGCCCCGCAAAGGCAGCAAAAGATCATGAACACGCTCCGAGCCTGCCAGCAGCTCTCGTGCCAGGCGCGGGCAACCCCGCGCCCGCGCAACCGGCGCGCACGCGGCAGACTTTGGTGCGGCGCGTGAACTCCAATGGTGCAACGCACCATGGCGCGCACCCCGGCGCGGTGCAGTAGGCCACGGCGGCGGCGCAAAAACCCATTTGCCCCAATGGTTTACAGGGCGGGGCGCCCGGCGCGCGGCGCTGGCCTGCTTCTTGCGCAGCAGGCCCACGATCCGCAGCACCGAAAGCCCCCACCTTGGACTACTACCTCGACCTGGCGAATCTTCTCCTGCGCTGGCTGCACGTCATCACGGCCATCGCGTGGATCGGCGCCTCCTTCTACTTCGTGATGCTCGACAGCAGCCTGACCCCGCCGCAGGACGCCGCATCGAAAGAGCGCGGTGTGAGCGGCGAGCAGTGGTCGGTACACGGCGGCGGCTTCTACCACGCGCAAAAGTACATGGTGGCGCCGCCCGTGTTCCCCGACCACCTGCACTGGTCGATGTGGGAGAGCTACAGCACCTGGCTCAGCGGCTTTGCGCTGTTCACCGTCTCGTACCTGTTCAACGCCAGCAGCTACCTCATCGACAAGAACCGCATGGACTGGGCGCCGTCCACCGCCGTGGTCGTGGCGTTGGCCTTCCTGGTGGTGTTCTGGCTGGTCTATGACGGCATCTGCCGCGCCTTCGGGCGCCGCAAGAACGGCGACGCCATCGTCGGCGTGCTGGTCGCGGTCTTCGTCGCCTTTGCCACCTGGCTGGCCTGCCGGTGGTTCCCGGGGCGCGCGGCGTTTCTGCTGGTGGGCGCCATGATGGCCACGACCATGAGCGCCAACGTGTTCTTCTGGATCATTCCCGGCCAGCGCACTGCGGTGCGCCAGATCCGCACCGGCCAGAACGTGGACCCCATCCACGGCCAGCGCGGCAAGCAGCGCAGCGTACACAACACGTATTTCACGCTGCCGGTGCTGTTCGCCATGCTGTCCAACCACTACAGCTTCACCTACACGCACCCGTACAACTGGCTGGTGCTGCTGCTGTGCATGCTGGGCGGCGCGGCCATCCGGCAGTTCTTCGTGGCGCGCCACGGCTTCAAGCTGGGCGTGCGCGGCAACCCGCTGGGCTATGCGCTGGTGGGCGTGGCGGCGCTGGGCCTGGGCCTGCTGGGGCTGCGCCCGCCCGCGCCGGAGCCCGCGCCCGCCGCCGC
>NZ_JASGDA010000043.1:0-36884 GCF_047607405.1 Acidovorax sp.
ACGCGCCCGCGCGGGCAGGGCCTGGGCGCGGGCGAGCAGGTCGCGCACGTCGGGCAGCAGGGCCTCGCCAGCGGGGGTCAGCAGCACGCGGCGGCTGGTGCGGTCGAACAGCGGCACGCCCAGCGTCTTTTCGAGCTGGGCGATGGCCTGCGTCAGCGGCGGCTGGGTGATGTGCAGGCGCTGGGCGGCGCGGCCAAAGTGCAGCTCCTCGGCCACGGCGACGAATTGCCGCCAGACGCGCATATCAATCAACGGCTCTTTCATATGCCAAGCATATCAATCGCGGCGATGAAAGGGATTGGAAAGCGCGCGCCAAACACCGCATACTTGCCGCCGTCATCCCTACAACAAGCCCACGAGGAAATCCGCCATGGCAGACAGCAAGACCATTCCCATCCAGCCCATCAACCGCCGCAGCGCCAACATCACCCAGGGCAAGTCGCGCGCGCCCAACCGTTCCATGTACTACGCCATGGGTTACCAGGAGGGCGACTTCGTCAAGCCCATGGTGGGCGTGGCCAACGGCCACAGCACCATCACGCCCTGCAACAGCGGCCTGCAAAAGCTGGCGGACGCGGCCATCGCAGGCATCGAGGAAGCGGGTGGCAACGCCCAGGTGTTCGGCACGCCCACCATCAGCGACGGCATGGCCATGGGCACCGAGGGCATGAAGTACAGCCTGGTGAGCCGCGAGGTCATCAGCGACTGCATCGAGACCTGCGTGCAGGGCCAGTGGATGGACGGCGTGCTGGTGGTGGGCGGCTGCGACAAGAACATGCCCGGCGGCCTGATGGGCATGCTGCGCGCCAACGTGCCCGCCATCTACGTCTATGGCGGCACCATCCTGCCCGGCAGCTACAAGGGGCAAGACCTGAACATCGTGAGCGTGTTCGAGGCCGTGGGCGAGAACGCGGCGGGCAAGATGAGCGACTTCGACCTGAAGGAGATCGAAAAGCGCGCCATCCCCGGCACCGGCTCGTGCGGCGGCATGTACACGGCCAACACCATGTCGAGCGCGTTCGAGGCGCTGGGCATCAGCCTGCCGTATTCGTCCACCATGGCGAACCCGCACGACGAGAAGCAGAACTCGGCCAAGGAATCGGCCAAGGTGCTGATCGAGGCCATCAAGAAGGACCTGAAGCCCCGCGACATCGTGACCAAGAAGGCGATCGAGAACGCCGTGGCCGTCATCATGGCGACGGGCGGATCGACCAACGCGGTGCTGCACTTTCTCGCCATCGCGCACGCGGCGGGTGTGGAGTGGACGATTGACGACTTCGAGCGCATCCGCCAGAAGACGCCGGTGCTGTGCGACCTCAAGCCCAGCGGCAAGTACCTGGCCGTGGACCTGCACCGCGCGGGCGGCATCCCGCAGGTGATGAAGATCTTGCTGAACGCGGGCCTGCTGCATGGCGACTGCATCACCATCACCGGCAAGACCGTCGCCGAGGTGCTGAAAGACGTGCCCAATGAACCCCGCGCCGACCAGGACGTGATCCGCCCCATCAGCAACCCCATGTACGCGCAGGGCCACCTGGCCATCCTGAAGGGCAACCTGAGCCCCGAGGGCGCCGTCGCCAAGATCACGGGCCTGAAGAACCCCGTCATCACCGGCCCGGCCCGCGTGTTCGACGACGAGCAGTCGGCCCTGCAAGCCATCCTGGACGGAAAGATCAAGGCAGGCGACGTGATGGTGCTGCGCTACCTGGGCCCCAAGGGCGGCCCCGGCATGCCCGAGATGCTGGCGCCCACGGGCGCGCTGATCGGCGCGGGCCTGGGCGAGAGCGTGGGCTTGATTACCGACGGGCGCTTCTCCGGCGGCACCTGGGGCATGGTGGTCGGCCACGTCGCGCCCGAGGCAGCGGCGGGCGGCACGATTGCCTTTGTGAAGGAAGGCGACAGCATCACCATCGACGCGCACCAGTTGAAGCTGGAGCTGAACGTACCCGAGGCCGAGATCGCCCAGCGCCGCGCAGGCTGGACGCCGCCCGCCCCGCGCTACACGCGCGGCGTGCAGGCCAAGTTCGCGTTCAACGCATCGAGCGCCAGCAAGGGCGCGGTGCTGGACGCCTACTGATCCGGCCGCAGCGCCACCTGGCGCAAAAAAGCCCACGGCGCCATGCCGTGGGCTTTTTGGTTTGAGGGGGGAAGAAAGACTCAACGCTTGCGCGGCCCCATGCCCAGCGCTTCCTTGTGCTTGTTGATGCGGTCCTTCTTGCGCTGCTCCATCTTTTCCACGGCTTTACGCTTGGTGTATCCCGTCGAATCGGCCCAGGCCCACCATAGCGCCGTGGCCGCGAAGGGGGCCAGCACCCACCACCACGACCACCCGGCCACGGGGCCGATCTCGAAGTATTTGAGCGCCAGCAAAATGAGTGAAAGGCCCAGCAGGTACATCACAGTCTCCAGAAAGAAACGCCATCGAAACGCGGAGAATGCCGCATGGGGCCTGTCAACCCCAGTCACTACAATCCCATTGAAAAGAACTGTAACCCAACCACAGGAAGCCCCACCATGAAGCGTACCCTGATTGCCCTTGCCATGACACTGTCGGTTGCCGCGCCCGCCATGGCCGACCTGGCGCTGGCAACGTCCAAGAACTGCATGGCCTGCCATGCGGTGGACAAGAAGCTGGTGGGCCCCTCGTACAAGGACGTGGCGGCCAAGTACGCGGGCCAAAAGGACGCCGTGGACAAGCTGGCCGCCAAGATCGTCAAGGGCGGCTCTGGCGTGTGGGGCCCCGTGCCCATGCCCGCCAATGCACAGGTGAACGAGGCCGAAGCCAAGAAGCTGGCGGCCTGGGTGCTGAGCTTGAAGTGACGCCGCGCAGGCCCAGCCGGTGAGTCGAAAAAAGCCGCGCATGAGCGCGGCTTTTTGTTTTCAGCTCAGACCGACTCAGACCAGGGGGCCAACCCCGCCGCCGCGCGCGCGCAATTGCTGCTCCAGCTGCCCGACGTAGGCAGCCGTGGTGTTGTCGCTTTCCTGTACACGGGCCGCCATCCGTGCTTCGAGCTGGTCCAGTCGCTGCGCTAGCGTCTGGTGCTGGGTGTCCAGAAAGGCGCGCAGCTCGGTGAAGCGCGACGCCTCGGCCTTGTCGGCCAGCTCGCGCTGGGCTTGCAGCTCCTTGGTGTGGCGGCGCGTTTCCATGAGCACCGAGCCCTGCAGCGACAGCACGTAGGCCACGCCGAGGATGCCCAGCAGCGCGGTCAGCGCCAGCATGATGAGCCCCAGCGGCGCCTGCACCGAGGCGACGCCCAGCGACACCTCGGACGGTGCCACCAGCGCGGGCCAGTTGAGCACGGCCAGCGCGGCGATGGCCGCCACGACCAGCAAGAGCACGAGGGATCGCAAGCGCATGGGAAAACCTCCAGAAAATCACGCAATGCCGCCGTTGTAACCCATGCGGACGGCGGTCGAAGCTGATTTCCGGCGGCGTCCTACAGCGCCGATCAATTGGTCTGGGCCAACTGATCCAGGATTGCCGGATTCTCCAGCGTGGACGTGTCCTGCGTGATCGCCTCGCCCTTGGCCAGGCTGCGCAGCAGTCGCCGCATGATCTTGCCGCTGCGTGTCTTGGGCAGGTTGTCGCCGAAACGGATGTCCTTGGGCTTGGCAATGGGGCCGATCTCCTTGGCCACCCAGTTGCGCAGTTCGTTGGCGATCTGCTTGGCCTCCTCGCCCGTGGGGCGGGCGCGCTTGAGCACCACGAAGGCGCAGATGGCCTCGCCCGTGAGGTCGTCGGGGCGGCCCACCACGGCGGCCTCGGCCACGAGGTCGGTCTTGGAGACCAGGGCCGATTCGATCTCCATCGTGCCCATGCGGTGGCCGCTGACGTTCAGCACGTCGTCGATGCGGCCCGTGATGCGGAAGTAGCCACGGTCCACCGAGCGCACCGCGCCGTCGCCCGCCAGGTAGAAGGTGCCGCCCATTTCTTCGGGGAAGTAGCTCTTCTTGAAGCGCTCGGGGTCGCCCCAGATGGTGCGGATCATGGACGGCCACGGGCGCTTGATGACCAGCATGCCGCCCGAGCCGTTGGGGATGTCCTTGCCCGTCTCATCGACGATGGCGGCCTGGATGCCCGGCAACGGCAGCGTGCAACTGCCCGGAACCAGCGGCGTGGCGCCCGGCAGCGGGGTGATGACGTGGCCGCCGTTCTCGGTCTGCCAGAAGGTGTCCACGATGGGGCAGCGCTCGCCGCCCACATGGCGGTAGTACCACATCCACGCCTCGGGGTTGATGGGCTCGCCCACGCTGCCCAGGATGCGCAGGCTGGAGAGGTTCCAGTTCTTCGGGTGTACCTTTTCATCCGAATCGGCCGCCTTGATGAGCGAGCGGATGGCCGTGGGCGCAGTGTAGAAGATTGACACATGGTGCCGCTCGATCATCTCCCAGAAGCGGCCCGCGTGCGGGAAGGTAGGCACGCCCTCGAACACCACCTGCGTCGCGCCCGCGGCCAGCGGGCCGTAGGCCACGTACGAGTGGCCGGTGATCCAGCCGATGTCGGCTGTACACCAGAACACGTCGCTGGGCTGCAGGTCGAAGGTCCACAGCATGGTCTGGCGCGCCCACAGCAGGTAGCCGCCGGTGGAGTGCTGCACGCCCTTGGGCTTGCCGGTGGAGCCGCTGGTGTACAGGATGAACAGCGGGTGCTCGGCGCCCACGGGCACGGGGGCGCATTCGGTGCTCTGGCCCGCCAGCGCCTCGGTAAAGGTGATGTCGCGGCCCGGCGCACGGCTCCAGCTGCTCGCCGTGCGCTCATAGACGAACACGGTCTTCACGCAGTCGCAGCCGCCCATGGCCAGGGCTTCATCGACGATGGCCTTGAGCGGCAGCTCCTTGCCGCCGCGCACCTGGTAGTTGGCCGTGATGATGGCGACGGCCCCGGCGTCGATGGTGCGCTCCTGCAGCGCCTTGGCCGAGAAGCCGCCGAACACCACGCTGTGCGTGGCGCCGATGCGCGCGCACGCCTGCATGGCGACCACGCCCTCGATGGTCATGGGCATGTAGATGAGCACGCGGTCGCCCTTTTGCACGCCGCGCGCCTTGAGCGCGTTGGCGAACTGGCCCACGCGCGCCAGCAGGTCCTTGTAGGTGACCTCGGTCACGGCGCCGTCGTCGGCCTCGAAGCGGATGGCAGTCTTGTTCTCGACCGGTGTGCCCAGGTGGCGGTCCAGGCAGTTGGCCGATGCGTTCAGCTCGCCGTCGGCGAACCACTGGTAGAACGGGGCGTTGGACTCGTCCAGCGTCTGGGTGAAGGGTTTCGTCCACTGCAGGTTCTCGCGCGCCAGGCGCGCCCAGAAGCCCTCGATGTCCCGCTCGGCCTCGGCGCACAGCGCCTCGTAGCCCTGCATGCCCGACACGCGGGCGGCGCGCACGACGGCATCGGCGGGCGGAAACACGCGGTTTTCGACCAGCACGGATTCGATCGCGGATGTAGGCGCACTCATGGTTTTGTCTCCTGGGTCTGGTTGGAATTGGAATGGGCCGGTACTGTCGAACGCGGCACTTACAGGCCACTGACTGGCGCCAAGCTTACAAAACTACAATCGCGCGTCCCTGACCATTCCCCTTGTTGCCTTGTTTTGTATGAGCCAGCCCGCACACCCCGCCACCACTTCCTCGCCACTGCGCCCGCTGCCCGCGCTGATCTTCGCCAGCCGCTGGCTGCAACTGCCGCTGTACCTCGGCCTGATCGCCGCCCAGGGGGTGTACGTGTGGCACTTCCTGGTGGAGCTGTGGCATCTGGTGGAGGCGGCGTTTGGCAACCAGCATGCGCTCGAAGCGCTGGTCCACAGCATCGGCTACAAGCCCGAAGCGCCCGTCACCTCGCTCAACGAGACGGTGATCATGCTGGTGGTGCTGGCGCTGATCGACGTGGTGATGATCTCCAACCTGCTCATCATGGTGATCGTGGGCGGCTACGAGACCTTCGTCTCCCGCCTGGGGCTGGACCAGCACCCCGACCAGCCCGAGTGGCTGGGCCACGTGAACGCCTCGGTGCTGAAGGTGAAGCTGGGGCTGTCCATCATCGGCATCAGCTCCATCCACCTGCTCAAGACCTTCATCAACGCCGCCAACTACGACGTGAAGGTGCTGATGTGGCAGACCATCATCCATCTGGTGTTCCTGCTCTCGGCGCTGGCCATTGCCTTCACCGACAAGTTGCTGAACGTATCGCAGGCGAAACACTGAGCATCCTGAAAATTACAGGTCAAATTGGCCCTCAGCGCTTATTCAACAAGCGCCGACAGCTACTAAAACAATAGCAATCCCACAACCGGCCTCGCGTGGCCCGTCCAATTTCCTCCCAAGTCGAGCGATATATTGGTGCTCTGCAAAACAGGAGAGCCCTTATATGGAAACGCTTCACGAGCCCCACGAACACGACCTCGGCCTTCGGCACGACATGCAGGTCATGGCCCAGCGCCTGATGGAGCGGCGCCGCATGCTGGGCCTGCTCGCCTCGGGTGGGGCCGCACTGGTGCTGCCGTCCTGCGGCGGGGGTGGGGGCAACGACAGCTCCGACACAAGCTCCAGCACGACCGACAGCACAAGCAGTTCCAGCAGTTCCAGCTCCAGTAGCTCCAGTTCCAGCTCCAGCAGCAGTACCAGCGGCACCTGCATCGTCGATCCGACCGAAACCGCAGGCCCCTACCCTGGCGACGGCTCCAACAGCGTCAGTGGCAGCGGTGTCGTCAACGTGCTGACGCAAAGCGGCGTGGTGCGCAGCGACATCCGCAGCAGCTTCGGCAGCCTCAGCGGCACGGCCCAGGGGCTGCAGCTCACGCTCACCATCACGCTGGTGGACGTGAACAACAGCTGCGAGCCGCTGGAGGGTTACGCCATCTACCTGTGGCACTGCACGCGCGACGGCACCTACTCGCTGTACAGCAGCGGCGTGCAGAACCAGAACTACCTGCGCGGCGTGCAGGCCACCGACGCCAACGGCCAATGCACCTTCGTCACCATCTTCCCCGCCTGCTACTCCGGTCGCTGGCCGCACATCCACTTCGAGGTGTACAAGAGCATCAACAGCGCCAGCAGCTACACCAACAAGCTGCTGACCTCGCAGATGGCGCTGCCCAAGGATGTCTGCACCACGGTGTACAACAACGTCAGCGGCTACAGCGCCAGCGTGTCGAACCTGTCCAACGTCACCCTGGACTCCGACAACGTCTTCGGCGACAACACCGACGCGCAGATCGCCTGGCAGACGCCGACCTTCTCGGGCAACACCACCAGCGGCTATACCGCCACCATCTCCGTCGGCCTGGCTGCCTGACCCCATTTCAGCCCAATGCAAGAAAGGCCCCACACCATGCCAGCCCTTCGCCACACCTTCATCGCCGCACTGCTGTGCAGCGCGGTGGCGACCCCCATCGCCGCCCTAGCCCAGCCAAATGGACGCGGCGCGCCGCCCGCCCCTCCCCCCGAAGCCTTCACCGCCTGCCAGGGCAAGGCCGAGGGCACCGCAGTCACCATGACCATGCCCGACGGCAAGACGCTGACCGGCACCTGCCGCTCAACCGCCACCGGATCGGGCACCACCCTGGCCGCACGGCCCGACGGCCAGCCCGGCCACCGCCCGCCCCCGCCGCCATCCAACTGAATCAGAAGCCCGTCTTCGTGCGCCTGCCCCGCCTCACCCTGCAACGCAAAGCCTTCCTGGCCCTCGCCGCCCTGCTGGTAGTACTGGTGTTGCTGTTCGCGGGCTTCTCGCGCTGGGCGCTGCAACGCGGCCTGGGGCCCTACGTGGCAAGCATCGAGCTGGCACGCATGGACTGGCTGGCCGAGCGCCTGCAGCAGCACCACGCACAATCCGGCGGTTGGAACGCGCTGCGCCAGCAGCCCCAGTTGTGGCGCCAATTGCGCCAGAACGGCCCCAATCGGCAAGGCGGCCCGCCGCCACGCCCCCAGGGGCCGCGTGAGGGTGGGGACAACCCGCCACCCCAGCCCAACGGCCAGCGCGATCCCTCCGGCCAGCGCGAGCCCCCCGGCATGCCGCCCCCGCCGCCGCCCGATGGCGGCCCGCCCTCCGTCTATGGCCGCCTGGGCCTGCTGGACGCCGACGGCAAGCTGGTGGCGGGCAGCCCGCCGCTCGCAGGCGCGGCGCGGCTGGCGCTGGCGGACGCGAACGGCGCGGCCATCGGCCACCTCGTCCTCTCGCCGCCCGACGACCTGCACAGCGAGGCCGACCGCGCCTTCCTGCGCGAGCACATGGGCTTCGTCGCCTGGACGGGGCTGGCCGGACTGGCGCTGGCCCTGGCGCTCTCGGCCTGGCTGGCGCGCCGCTGGCTCGCGCCCGTGCAGGCGCTGGCCGAAGGCGCGCGGGCCATCGCGGTCGGGCGGCTGGACACGCGCGTACCCGTGGCGGGCGACGACGAACTGGCGCAGCTGACCCGCACCTTCAACGACATGGCGGGCCAGCTCGCGGGCATCGAAGCCTCGCGCCGCCAATGGCTGGGCGACGTGGCCCACGAACTGCGCACACCCCTGGCCGCGATGCGCGCCGAGATCGAGGCGCTGCAGGACGGCATCCGCCCCTGGGGCGACAAGACCGCCCTGCGCCTGCACCGGCAAGTCATGCGCCTGATCCAGCTCGTGGGCGACCTGCGCGCCAGCCTGGACGGCACCGCCGCCGCACCCGCGCAGCACCACGTGCCCGTCCACCCGCTGGCTCTGCTGGGCGAAGCCCTGGCCGCCATGCAGCCGCGCCTGGAGCAGGCCCGCATCCACGTGCAGCCGCCCGATGCACCGGCGCATGCCCCGCTGATCCTGGGCGACGCGCAGCAACTCCACCAGGTGTTCAACAACCTGCTCGAAAACACCCTGCGCTACACCCACCCGGGCGGCCAGCTGCACATCACCGCCGACACCGTGCGCGAAGACGCCCGCCGCTGGCTGCGCCTGCAGTGGGACGACAGCGCCCCCGGCGTGGCCGACCATGAACTGCCGCACCTGTTCGAGCGCCTGTACCGCGCCGAGAGCTCGCGCGCCCGCGCAGAGGGCGACGTGGGCGGCTCGGGCCTGGGTCTGGCCATCAGCCGCACCATCGTGCAGGCGCACGGCGGGCGCATCACCGCCCAGCACTCGCCCCTGGGCGGCCTGCGCATCGTGCTGGATCTGCCCCTCATCGACACCACCACCACGCCATGAACCAGCACATCCTCGTCGTCGAAGACGAAGCCGACATCGCCGCCATCGTGGTGGACTATCTGCGCCACGCGGGCTACACCGCCGAACACGTGGCCGACGGCCGCGCCGCGCTGGAACGCATCGGCCAGATCCCCCCGCCCGACCTGACGCTGCTGGACATCATGCTGCCCGGCATGGACGGGCTGGAAGTGCTGCGCCAGGCCCGGCGCATTACGCAGAACCCCGTGATCATGCTGACCGCCCGCGTCGAGGAGGTGGACCGCCTCATCGGCCTGGAGCTGGGCGCGGACGACTACATCTGCAAGCCCTTCTCCCCGCGCGAGGTGGTGGCCCGCGTCAAGGCCGTGCTGCGCCGCGCAACGCTCGCCCAGCCCGAGGCCGCCCCGCCACCGTCGGCCCTGGTGCTGGACGAGGCCCAGTGGCAGGCCACGCTGCACGGCACGCCGCTGGCCCTGACGCGGCGCGAGTTCCGCCTGCTGCAGGTGCTGGCGCGCCAGCCGGGGCGCATCCATTCGCGCGCGCAACTGCTCGATCTGGCCTACGACGACACGCTGGACGTGCAGGAGCGCGCCATCGACAGCCACATCAAGAACCTGCGCAAGAAGCTCGACAAGGTAACGGGCGGCAGCGGGCACGAGTGGATCCGCTCGGTCTATGGCGTGGGCTTCGCGTTCGACGCGCCAGAGGCTTGAGCTATACTTTTAATAGCTACAAGCGCTTTATGGATAAGCGCTAGAGGCCAATTTGACCATTAAGGAGCCTCTGCACGAATCGAGCGGTAAGTGTGTGCTGCGGATCGGGATGGGCTGCCAGGCGCAAAGCGCAGCAATAGCCGTAGCTATTGCGAGCATTTGCAACGCCGCAGACCGCCCGAGTCCGCAGATGCACACGGCGCGACGATTCGTGCAGAGGCTCCTTAACGGCCCACCATGTTCTCCGGCACCACCCACTGGTCGAACTGCTCTGCCGTGACGTGGCCCGAGGCAATGGCTGCATCGCGCAGGCTGGTGCCTTCCTTGTGGCCCTTCTTGGCGATGTAGGCGGCCTTGTCGTAGCCGATGTGCGGGTTCAGCGCGGTCACCAGCATCAGCGACTGCTGGACCAGGTGGTCGATGCGCTCGCGGTTGGGCTCGATGCCCACGGCGCAGTTGTTGTTGAAACTGATGATGCCGTCGGCCAGCAGGCGCACGCTCTGCAAAAAGTTGTGCGCCACCAGGGGCCGGAACACGTTCAGCTCGAAATTGCCCGACATGCCGCCGATGTTGATGGCCACGTCGTTGCCCATGACCTGCGCGGCCAGCATGGTGATGGCTTCGCTCTGCGTGGGGTTGACCTTGCCGGGCATGATGGACGAACCGGGCTCGTTCTCGGGAATGCTGATCTCGCCGATGCCGCTGCGCGGGCCGCTGGCGAGCCAGCGCACGTCGTTGGCGATCTTGTTCATGCTGGCGGCCAGGGTCTTGAGCGCGCCGTGGGCATGTACCAGCGCGTCCTGCGAGGCGAGCGACTCGAACTTGTTGGGCGAGGTGACGAAAGGCAGGCCGGTGATGGCGGCCAGCTCCTGGGCCACGCCTTCGGCGTAGCCCTTGGGCGCGTTCAGGCCCGTGCCCACGGCGGTGCCGCCCAGGGCCAGCTCGCACAGGTGGGGCAGCGCGTCCTTCACGTGCCTGGCGCCGTGTTCGAGCTGCGCGACCCAGCCGGAGATTTCCTGGCCCAGCGTGAGCGGCGTGGCGTCCTGCAAATGGGTGCGGCCGATCTTCACGATGCCGTCGAAGTCCTGAGCCTTCTGCGCCAGGGTCTTTTGCAGCACCTCGATGGCGGGCAACAGCTTGTTCGTCAGCGCATCGACGGCGGCGACGTGCGAGGCGGTGGGGAACACGTCGTTGGACGACTGGCTCTTGTTCACGTCGTCGTTGGGGTGTACCAGGCGCGACTCGCCGCGCTCGCCGCCCAGCAGTTCGCTGGCACGGTTGGCGATGACCTCGTTGAGGTTCATGTTGGTCTGCGTCCCCGAGCCGGTCTGCCAGACGACGAGCGGGAATTCATCGGGGTGCCTGCCGTCGATGACCTCCTGCGCGGCGGCGACGATGGCGTCTTTCTTCTTCGCATCGAGCAGGCCCAGCGCGTGGTTGACGGTGGCCGACGCGCGCTTGACCTGCGCCAGCGCCTTGATGATCTCGCGCGGCTGGCGCTCGCCGGAGATGTCGAAGTTCTGCAGCGAACGCTGCGTCTGCGCGCCCCAGAGCCTGTCGGCGGGGACTTCGATGGGGCCGAAGGTGTCGCGTTCGGTGCGGAAGGTCATGCGGTGTTCTCCAGTCAACGGTGGGCCAGCAAACGGCAAGCCCGGCAGGATAATGCAAAAACAAACCATTCTTATTTGGAGGGCCGTGAGGCGCCGATGCGACCCTGTGTCCCGTGGCACACAAGCCCTCTGCGCGCACTATGGCTAAACTCACCCAGACGCCCGATGCGTCCTGACGCCACACCACACACCTGCTTTTCCAAAAAAACCATGAGCACGTTCATGCCCTACAGCTACAACCTGTTCGTGGTGGCCGCGTCCTTCGCCATTGCCATGCTCGCCTCGTACGTGACGCTGGACCTGGCGCGGCGGGTGCGCACGGCGCAGCGGCGCATCAGCCTGGCGTGGTGGGCTGCGGGCTCGGTGGTGATGGGCACGGGCATCTGGTCCATGCACTTCGCAGGCATGCAGGCTTTCCAGCTGCCGATCGAAGTCGGCTTCGCCGGGGGGCTCACGCTGCTGTCGTGGACGGCTGCCGTCTGCGCCTCGGCCATGGCCCTGCACCTGGCCAGCCGCCCGGATTTCAGCCGTGCCCAGTTGGTGCTGGGCGCGCTGGTCATGGGCGCGGGCATCAGCGGCATGCACTACATCGGCATGGCAGCCATGGAAATGGCGCCCGGCATCGTGTGGAGCCCCGCCCTCGTGGCCTTGTCGGTGCTGATCGCGGTGCTGGCGTCCGCCGCCGCGCTGCTCATCTTCCAGCTGCTGCGCCGGGTGCCGCCCCGCCAGCGGCCGGCCTACCAGCTGGCATCGTCCTTGGTGATGGCCCTGGCCATCTGCGGCATGCACTACACCGGCATGGCGGCTGCCAGCTTCGCCACGGGCTCGGTGTGCCTGAGCGCCGGCAAACTGGGCGGCCCGGGCTTTACCGCCCTGGTGCTCATGGCTGCGGGCATGCTGCTGGTGAGTGCGCTGCTCACGTCCATTCTGGACGCGCGGCTGCAGGGCACTGCCCGGCGCCTCACGCAGTCGCTGCAGGACAGCAACACGCGCCTGCAGGCCGCCAACAGCGAGCTGCAAAAGCGCGCGTTCGCCGACCCGCTGACCGGCCTGCCCAACCGACTGCTGTTCGAGGACCGGCTCACCCACGCCCTGCTGCGCCTGGACCGCGCCAACCACCACCGCGTGGAAGACCGGCTGGCCGTGCTCTTCGTGGACCTGGACGGGTTCAAACCCATCAACGACTCCTTCGGCCACGCGGCGGGCGACGTGATCCTGCGCAGCACGGCCGACCGTCTGCGCGCCGAGGCGCGCGAATGCGACACCGTGGCGCGCGTGGGCGGTGACGAGTTCCTGATCCTGCTGGAATACGTGACCGACGCGGCCGCCTGCGTGGGCGTGGCCAACCGCATCCTCACCTCGCTGTCCAGGCCGTTCGAAGTGTCGGGCAGGCAGGTGCAGATCACCTGCTCCATCGGGATCGTGGTGCATCCCGACCACGGCGAGCGCAGCAAGCTGGTCGCCAACGCCGACGCGGCCATGTACGCCGCCAAGCGCGCCGGGGGCGGCGGCTACGCGCTGTTCCAGCCCCACATGGGCACGGACGCATCGGAGCAGCTGGAGCTGCAGAACGACCTGCGCCAGGCGATGGACCGGGGCGAGCTGACCCTGCACTACCAGCCCAAGATCGACGGCACGCGCGGCCAGATCAGCGGCGTGGAGGCCCTGCTGCGCTGGCACCACCCCCGCCTGGGCATGGTCAGCCCCGTGGTGTTCATCGCCCTGGCCGAGCGCTTCGGCCTGATCAGCCGGCTGGGCAACTGGGTCATCAACGAGGCCTGCCGCCAGCTCGCCGAATGGGGGCGCAACGGCATGCGCATGCGCGTGGCGATCAACCTGTCGGTACACCAGTTGCGCGAAAGCGGGCTGGCCGACCGCATCGAGCAGGCGCTGCGCTATCACGGGCTGGATGCGTCGCAGCTGCTGTGCGAGATCACCGAGTCCGTCGCCATGGAGGACATCAAGGCCACGCAGCGCACCTTCGAGGGGCTGGCGCGCATCGGCGTGTACCTGTCCATCGACGATTTCGGCACCGGCTATTCGAGCCTGAACTACCTGCGCCAGTTGCCCGCGCAGCAGCTCAAGATCGACCGCAGCTTCGTCAACGACCTGGAGGACAGCGAGGACGCCCGCGCCGTGGTCGCCGCCGTGGTGGGCCTGGCCCACGCCCTGGGCCTGCGCGTCGTGGCCGAAGGGGTGGAAACCAGCGGCCAGCGCGACATCCTGCTCGCCATGGGCTGCGACGAGCTGCAGGGCTTCTTCTACGCCCACCCCATGCCTGCGGACACGCTGCTGGCCTGGTCGCAGGGCGAAAAGCCCACGGGCAGCGCGGACTTCACGCCGTCCGTCATCGGGCCGCTGCCGGACTTCTGAGCGGGCGGGGTCTGCGGCGGGGGTCTGTCAAAATACGGCCTGCCTGCCGTCGGCGGTGCGCCCTGCCGTGCAGGAGCGCATGCGGCGTGCGGTACAGGGACGAACGCGCGGGCGTGGTCCCCCTCCAAAAAACTCCCCACGACGACACGCCAGCCATGACCACCTCCATCCGCCAGGACGACCTCATCGAGTCCATCGCCGCCGCGCTGCAGTACATCAGCTACTACCACCCGGCCGACTACATCGCCCACCTGGCCCGCGCCTACGAGCGCGAGCAGAGCCCGGCGGCCAAGGACGCCATCGCGCAGATCCTCACCAACAGCAAGATGAGCGCCACCGGCCAGCGCCCCATCTGCCAGGACACGGGCATCGTCAACGTCTTCCTGAAGGTGGGCATGGACGTGCGCTGGGAAGGCTTCACCGGCAGCCTGGACGACGCCATCAACGAAGGCGTGCGCCGCGGCTACAACCACCCCGACAACACGCTGCGCGCCTCGGTCGTCGCCGACCCGCAGTTCGCCCGCAAGAACACCAAGGACAACACGCCCGCCGTCATCTTTACGGAGATCGTGCCTGGCAACACCGTGGACATCACCGTGGCGGCCAAGGGCGGCGGCAGCGAGAACAAGTCCAAGATGGTCATGCTCAACCCCAGCGACAGCGTGGTGGACTGGGTGCTCAAGACCGTGCCCACCATGGGCGCTGGCTGGTGCCCGCCCGGCATGCTGGGCATCGGCATCGGCGGCACGGCGGAGAAGGCCGTGCTGATGGCAAAAGAAAGCCTGATGGACGACCTGGACATGTACGAGCTGCAGGCCAAGGCCGCCAGCGGTGCCGCGCTCGATGACGTGGAGAAGCTGCGCCTGGAGCTGTACGAAAAGGTCAACGCCCTGGGCATCGGCGCGCAGGGTCTGGGCGGCCTGACCACGGTGCTGGACATCAAGATCAAGATGTACCCCACGCACGCCGCCAGCAAGCCCGTCGCCATGATCCCCAACTGCGCGGCCACGCGCCACGCGCACTTCGTGCTGGACGGCTCCGGCCCCGTGTACATCACCCCGCCCAGCCTGGACCTGTGGCCCAACGTGGACTGGACGCCCGACTACAACAAGAGCAAGAAGGTCAACCTGGACACGCTTACCAAGGCGGAAGTGGCGAGCTGGAAGCCCGGCGACACGCTGCTGCTGAGCGGCAAGATGCTCACGGGCCGCGACGCCGCGCACAAGCGCATCCAGGACATGCTGGCCAAGGGCGAGAAGCTGCCCGTGGACTTCACCAACCGCGTCATCTACTACGTGGGCCCGGTCGATCCCGTCAAGGATGAAGCGGTCGGCCCCGCAGGCCCCACCACCGCCACGCGCATGGACAAGTTCACCGACATGATGCTGGAGCAGACCGGCCTCATCGCCATGATCGGCAAGGCCGAGCGCGGCCCCGTCGCCATCGAGAGCATCAAGAACCACAAGAGCGCCTACCTGATGGCCGTGGGCGGCGCGGCCTACCTGGTCAGCAAGGCCATCAAGACCGCCAAGGTCGTGGGCTTCGAGGACCTGGGCATGGAAGCCATCTACGAGTTCGACGTGGTGGACATGCCCGTCACCGTGGCGGTCGATTCCGGCGGCACCAGCGCCCACATCACCGGCCCGGCGGAATGGCAAAAGCGCATCGCCAGCGGCGAGTTCAAGGGCATCGAGGTCGCCACGGCCTGATGACACATCCAGCATGGCGCAGCAACGGCACGAGCGACCCATCGGCGTTTTCGACAGCGGAGTCGGCGGTCTGAGCGTGCTGCGGGCGCTGCGGGCCGAGTTGCCCCACGAGCGCTTCGTCTATCTGGCCGACAGCGCCCATGCGCCCTACGGCGAGCGCGGCGACGCGTATGTGGCCGCACGCACGCACGCCATCACGCGGTACCTGCGCGAGCGGCACCACATCAAGGCGCTGGTGGTGGCCTGCAACACCGCCACGGCCGCCGCCATCCATGAAGTACGCGGCAGCCACCCCGACCTGCCCCTGGTCGGGCTGGAGCCCGCCCTCAAACCCGCCCTGGCCGCCACGCGCACGGGCCATGTGGGCGTGATCGGCACGCGGGGCACGCTCACCAGCGCCAAGTTCGCCCGGCTGCTCGCGTCGCTGGACGGACACGTCCGGTTCACGGTGCAGCCCTGCGACGGGCTGGCCCACGCCATCGAGCGCAGCGTGGCCCAGCCCGTGGATGCGAAGGAGACAGAAACCGAGGCCCTGTGCGAACGCTACATCCACGCCATGGGCGCATTCGGCACGGGGCCGGGGCAGATCGACACGCTGGTGCTCGGCTGCACGCACTACGTCTTCGTCGAGCCTGAATTGCGAGCGCTGGTCGGGCCGGACGTGTACTTCATGGAAACCGGCGAGCCCGTCGCGCGGCAGACGCGCCGGCTGCTGGAAGGCGCGGGGCTGCTCAACACCTCGCCACCGGACGGCGCCATGCCCATCCGCCTGCTCACCACCGGGCCGGTGCAAATGCTGACGGCTGCCGCACAGCGCTGGCTGGAGCTGCCAGCCGGTTGCTGCGCCAGCGTATCTGCGCCCAATCTTGAGGTCAAATTGGCCTCTAGCGCTTGATGGGAAAGCGCCAGAAGCTATCAAAAATATAGCAACCGCACTCAGTGCAGATGGCGCGGGCGCCGACCACCGGAGCCGCCGCCATGGCCGCCGCCAGACCCGCCCCCAGGCCCACGCGGAGGCTTGCCGATCTCCAGCGAACTCACCAGCGCGTCAAAGCGCTGGCTGAACAGCTTGTCGATCTCAGCCACCACGCCGCCCAGCTCTGCGCCGTCGAAGTGGCGCTCCATCATGTTCACGACATCCTGCACCAGCAGGTCGCGCTGCGCCTGCATGATGGCGGCAGGCGTGGGCCCCACGAACAGCATGACGAAGTCGTCGCGCGCTTCCACGCTCTCGTCTTCCTCGTCCTCGTCAAAGTCGGCGTCGTAGAACGTCACCTCAATGGCCGCGCCCTGCTCGGCCAGCTCGTTGAGGCTCATGCACATCTCGTCCAGCGACTGGCGGAAATCCTCGTCGCCATGCACCGTCCAGCAGATCTGCAGCAGATGTTCCTTGGCATCGAACTGGATGCCAGGCTCTTCTTCATAGGCACTGGCCGCGCCATCTGCCAGCGACCGGGCGCCAGCGTACTTCCACAGCGGCTTGAGAGCCTCCTGGAGCTGGTCGAAACTCGTGTCGGCACGCAGCGCGACCTGGCCGTGGACGTGGATTTCAAAGGGAGCGTCGTTGTAGCTTGACATGATTGACTGACTCGTTGTGGTGCCCCGAGCCGGGGTCGAACCGGCACGCCCCTTTTCAGGAAAGCGGCGGATTTTAAGTCCGCAGTGTCTACCAATTTCACCATCGGGGCGCCGTGTGCGGAGCGCACACCTGCGTTGCAGCGTAACCGGGGCGGCGCATGCGTGCAATGCCCCGCGCTGCCACCAAGAAAAAAGGGAAGCCGAAGCTTCCCTTTCGAATATGGAGCGGGAAAAGAGTCTCGAACTCTCGACCTCAACCTTGGCAAGGTTGCGCTCTACCAACTGAGCTATTCCCGCATCTGCTTGCTGCCGCGCTCAACGCATCAGCAAGCCTAACATTATACCGCTGATTTCAAGCCCGCCACTGACTGCAAGCCGAAAATCTGGAGGCGCGAACCAGAGTCGAACTGGTCTAACCGGATTTGCAATCCGGGGCATAACCGCTTTGCTATCGCGCCAGAAATCGCATTCTTCTGACGAAAAAGGGAAGCGACTGCTTCCCTTTTTCGTGGAAATTGGAGCGGGAAAAGAGTCTCGAACTCTCGACCTCAACCTTGGCAAGGTTGCGCTCTACCAACTGAGCTATTCCCGCAATTTACCGAAGCCTCACATTGTACAACGTTTGCCGCGATGGCATGAATTGTAGCGCATTTTTTCGGGCGCCGAACAACTTTTTGTGTCAGTGCTTCAGGCCATCCGTGGCACCGACGGCGGTCGCGGTCTTGTCCACCGCGACGGTCGCCGCCACGGCCACATCCTCGTCCGTCAGCGGCTCGGGCTTGCTTTCGAGCGCCACCTCCAGCACCTTGTCGATCCAGCGCACGGGCACGATCTCCAGGCCGCTCTTCACGTTGTCTGGAATCTCCTGCAAGTCCTTCACGTTCTCCTCGGGAATCAGCACCGTCTTGATACCGCCGCGCAGGGCGGCCAGCAGCTTTTCCTTGAGGCCGCCGATGGCGGTGACCTCGCCGCGCAGCGTGATCTCGCCGGTCATGGCCACGTCGCCACGCACGGGAATGCCCGTGAGTGCAGAAACGAAGGCGGTTGTCATCGCTGCGCCCGCGCTCGGGCCGTCCTTGGGCGTGGCTCCGTCGGGCACGTGAATGTGGATGTCGCGCTTCTCGAAAGCCTCGTCCTTGATGCCGAGCATGCGCGCACGGCTGCGCACCACAGTACGAGCGGCTTCGACGGATTCCTTCATCACGTCGCCCAGCGAGCCGGTGCGCGTGATCACCCCCTTGCCGGGCATGGTGGCGGCCTCGATGGTCAGCAGGTCGCCGCCCACTTCCGTCCAGGCCAGGCCCACGACCTGGCCCACCTGGTTCTGCAACTCGGCACGGCCATAGGTGTACTTGCGCACGCCCAGGAAGTCCGGCAGGTTGTCTGCCGTCACCACCACCTGGGGCGTGAGCTTCTTGAGCTGCAGGCCCTTGACGACCTTGCGGCAGATCTTGGACAGCTCGCGCTCCAGAGAGCGCACGCCCGCCTCGCGCGTGTAGTAGCGCACCATGTCGCGCACGGCGGCCTCGGTGACGAGCAGTTCCTCGTCCTTCACGCCGTTGTTCTTGAGCTGCTTGGGCAGCAGGTAGCGCATGGCGATGTTCGTCTTCTCGTCCTCGGTGTAGCCCGACAGGCGGATGACCTCCATGCGGTCCAGCAGCGCGGGCGGGATGTTCATCGAGTTCGACGTGGCGACGAACATCACGTCGCTCAAATCGAAATCCACCTCGACGTAGTGGTCGCCGAAGGTGTGGTTCTGCTCTGGGTCGAGCACTTCGAGCAGTGCGCTCGACGGGTCGCCCCGGAAGTCGGTGCCCAGCTTGTCGATCTCGTCGAGCAGGAACAGCGGGTTGCGCGTGCCTACTTTCGAAAGGCTTTGCAACACCTTGCCCGGCAGCGCGCCGATGTAGGTGCGGCGATGCCCGCGGATCTCAGCTTCGTCACGCATGCCGCCCAGCGCCATGCGCACATACTTGCGGCCCGTGGCCTTGGCGATGGACTGGCCCAGCGAGGTCTTGCCCACGCCAGGCGGACCGACCAGGCACAGGATGGGCGCTTTCACCTTGTCCACGCGCTGCTGCACGGCAAGGTATTCAAGGATGCGGTCCTTGACCTTGTCGAGGCCGTAGTGGTCTTCGTTGAGCACGCCCTCGGCATTGACCAGGTCGTGCTTGATCTTGGTCTTCTTGCTCCAGGGCAGGCCCGTCAGCACGTCGATGTAGTTGCGCACCACGGTCGCCTCGGCGGACATGGGCGACATGAGCTTGAGCTTTTTCAGCTCGCCCTCGGCCTTCTTGCGTGCCTCGGCGGGCATCTTGGCGAGCTTGATCTTCTTTTCGATCTCCTCGATGTCGGCGCCCTCGTCGCCCTCGCCCAGTTCCTTCTGGATGGCCTTGACCTGCTCGTTCAGGTAGAAGTCGCGCTGGTTCTTCTCCATCTGGCGCTTGACGCGGCCCCGGATTTTTTTATCGACGTTGAGGATGTCCACCTCGCGGTCGAGTTGCTCGAACAGGTTTTCCAGGCGTGCCTTCACATCGGACAAATCCAGCACAACCTGCTTGTTCTCCAGCTTGAGCGGCAGATGGGCGGCGATGGTGTCGGCCAGGCGACCGGGATCGTCGATGCTGGAGATCGATGTCAGTATCTCGGGCGGGATCTTCTTGTTGAGCTTGACGTACTGGTCGAACTGCTGCATCACCGCGCGGCGCAGCGCCTCGATCTCGCTGGGCTTGTTCGCCTCAGGCGTGGTCGCGACGGGTGTGACGGTGGCAGCGAAATGCGTCTCCGCGTCCTCGATGGAATTGACCTGGGCGCGCTGCTGGCCTTCGACCAGCACCTTCACCGTGCCGTCGGGCAGCTTGAGCATCTGCAGGATGGTGGAGACGCAACCCACGTCGAACATGTCGGACACCGACGGCTCGTCCTTGGCCGCCGCCTTCTGCGCCACCAGCATGATGCGGCGGTCGGACTCCATGGCAAGTTCGAGCGCCTTGATGCTCTTGGGCCGCCCCACGAACAATGGGATAACCATGTGAGGGAACACCACCACGTCGCGCAGGGGCAGCAATGGCAGGTCGATGGGGGTGGCGGGAAGGGGGGTATGTCCGGACATGGAAATCCTCAAAGTACGCTGTGGAAGATGGCCCACATGCAGGGATTTTCAACCCTGGCGCACGACCGCGCTGCGACCGGGGTTGATGGCGGGGCAAGCACCGGCACCATGATGGCGCGCCCGCCCCCGGGCATTTCAGGCCTTCTTGGCCGCTTCGCGATAGACGAGCAGCGGCGGCTTGTTTTCCTCGATGGTGGACTCATCCACCACCACTTTCTCGACGTTGCTGGAGTTGGGCAGGTCGAACATGGTGCCGATCAGCGACTGCTCCAGGATGGAGCGCAGGCCGCGTGCGCCCGTCTTGCGGGCCAATGCCTTGCGGGCAATGGCCTTCAGGGCGGCGGGGCGGACCTCCAGGTCCACGCCTTCCATCGCCAGCAGCTTGCTGTACTGCTTGACCAGCGCGTTCTTGGGCTCGGTCAGGATCTGCACCAGCGCGTCTTCGCTCAGTTCCGCCAGCGCCGTCACCACGGGCATGCGGCCCACGAGTTCGGGAATCAAGCCGAACTTGATCAGGTCCTCGGGCTCAATGTCCTGGAACACCTCGGTCAACGAGCGCTGCTTCTTGCTCTTGACCGATGCGCCAAAGCCGATGCCCGAAGCCTCGGTGCGGTTCTCGATGACCTTCTCCAGCCCCGCAAACGCGCCACCGCAGATGAACAATATGTTGGTGGTGTCGATCTGCAGGAAGTCCTGGTTCGGGTGCTTGCGCCCGCCCTGCGGCGGAATGCTGGCCATGGTGCCTTCGATGAGCTTGAGCAGCGCCTGCTGCACGCCCTCGCCCGATACGTCTCGCGTGATGCTGGGGTTGTCGGACTTGCGGCTGATCTTGTCGATCTCGTCGATATAGACGATGCCGCGCTGCGCGCGCTCGACCTCGTAGTTGCAGCTTTGCAGCAGCTTCTGGACGATGTTCTCCACGTCCTCGCCCACGTAGCCCGCTTCCGTCAGCGTCGTGGCGTCGGCCATCACGAAGGGCACGTCCAGCATGCGCGCAAGCGTCTGGGCCAGCAGGGTCTTGCCGGAGCCCGTGGGGCCGATCAAGAGGATGTTGCTCTTGGACAGCTCCACGTCGTCCTTGTGGGCCTTGTCCTTGTGGCGCAGGCGCTTGTAGTGGTTATAGACGGCCACGGCCAGCGTGCGCTTGGCCACATCCTGGCCGATCACGTAGTTGTCGAGGTTGGCCTTGATCTCGGCGGGCGTGGGCAGGTCATTGCGCCCATCGCGCGCGAGGTCGTCATTGGGCATCTCGTCGCGGATGATCTCGTTGCACAGATCAATGCACTCGTCGCAGATAAAGACCGACGGGCCAGCGATCAGTTTCTTCACTTCGTGCTGGCTTTTGCCGCAGAAAGAGCAGTAAAGGGTTTTCTCGCTGGATGAGCCTTTTTTCTCGGCCATGGGGGCTGTGCCTTGCAGATGACAAAAAGTTGTCGGGATGATAACCAAATAAAAAGCGGCGTCTTCCGCCTTGGAAAACGCCGCGATCCGCGTGCGCGGACTCAGAAGGTGTGAATGAATCCGGCGTGCCCGAGCAGGCCGTCAAAACGCGGCCCATCAAGGCGCAAAGCGCAGCCATAGCTCGGGCTATGGCGAGCATTTGCAACGCAGAGGGGACGTGTTTTGGCGGAATGAGCGGGCATGGCGGGTTCGTTCACACCTTCTCAGGGCCGCTTGGCGATGACCTGATCGACGATGCCGTAGTCCTTGGCCTCGTCGGCAGTCATGAAATAGTCGCGCTCGGTATCGCTCTTCACCTTCTCGTAGTCCTGGCCCGTGCGCTCGGCCAGGATGCGGTTCATCTGTTCCTTGGTGCGCAGGATGTCGCGGGCGTGGATCTCGATGTCGGTTGCCTGGCCGCGCGCGCCGCCCAGCACCTGGTGGATCATGATCTTGGAGTTGGGCAGCGAGAAGCGCTTGCCCTTGGCGCCCGCCGCCAGCAGGAAGGCGCCCATGCTCGCCGCGAAGCCGCAGCACAGCGTGGACACATCAGGCTTGATGAACTGCATGGTGTCGTAGATCGCCATGCCGGCCGTCACGCTGCCGCCAGGGGAGTTGATGTAGAAGGAAATGTCCTTGTCGGGGTTCTCACTCTCCAGGAACAGCAACTGCGCCACCACCAGATTGGCCGTCTGGTCGTTCACCTCGCCGACGAGGAAGATCACGCGCTCTTTCAGCAGGCGCGAATAGATGTCGTAGGACCGCTCGCCGCGGCCTGACTGCTCGATGACCATGGGGATCATGCCCAGGGCCTGTGTTTCCAGTGCGCTCATGTTTGCTTTTCTCCAGTTCGAGGCGGGTACTGTACCCAGAAACGAAAGTGGGGCCTGTGCGCGCAGGCACAAGCCCCACAAGTCAGTCGCCAGCGGGGATCAGCCTTGCTGGCCCATGAGTTCTTCGAACGAGACGGCCTTGTCCACCACCTTGGCTTTGCCCAGCACGAACTCGGTCACGTTGTTCTCGATCACCACGGCCTCGACCTCGGCCAGACGCTGGCGGTCGCCAAAGTACCAGCGCACCACGTCCTCGGGCTTCTCATAGCTGGCGGCCAGTTCGTCGATGTGGGCTTTCAGCTGCTCGGGCTTGGCTTGCAGTTCGTTGGCGCGCACCAGCTCAGCGACCACCAGACCCAGGCGCACGCGGCGCTCGGCCTGCGGGCGGAACACGTCCTCGGGAATCTCGGCCTTGTCGGCGTCCTTGATGCCGCGCTGCTTGAGCTCGGCACGAGCCCCTTCCAGCAGACGGGCGATTTCAGCCTGCACGCTGGCGGTAGGAAGGTCCAGTTCGGCCTTGGCCACCAGGGCGTCCATCACGGCCTGCTTGTTCCGTGCCTGCAGGCGGAACTTGACTTCACGCTCCAGGTTTTTATGGATGTCGGCGCGCAGACCTTCCACGGAACCGTCGGCGATGCCCAGCGACTTGGCCAGGGCGTCGTTCACCTCGGGCAGGTGGGCGGCTTCGATCTTCTTGACGGTGACCAGGAAGTCCGCCGTCTTGCCCGCCACATCCTTGCCGTGGTATTCGGCGGGGAAGGCCAGCGGGAAGGTCTTGCTCTCGCCCGACTTCATGCCACGCACCGCGTCTTCAAACTCTTTGAGCATCTGGCCTTCGCCGACCAGGAACTGGAAGCCTTCGGCCTTGCCGCCGTCAAAGGGCTCGCCGTCGATCTTGCCTTCAAAGTCCACCGTCACGCGGTCACCGTCCTGGGCAGCGGCGTCCAGCGCGCGCTGGGCGAAGCTGCGGCGCTGCTTGCGCAGGATGTCCAGCGTCTTGTCGATGGCCGCATCGGTCACTTCGGTGGACAGCTTCTCGATTTCAGCGCCCGACAGGTCGCCGATCTTGACCTCAGGAAACACCTCGAACACGGCGTCGAACGTGACCTGCCCCTCGGGCGCACCTTCCTTCTCGGTGATGCGCGGCTGGCCCGCCACGCGCAGGTTGGCTTCGTTGGCGGCGGCGGCGAAAGCCTCGCCGACCTTGTCGTTGAGCACTTCGTACTGCACCGAATAGCCGTAGCGCTGGGCCACCACGTTCATGGGCACCTTGCCGGGACGGAAGCCGTCCATCTTGACGGTGCGAGCCAGGCGCTTCAGGCGCGAGTCCACTTCGGACTGGATCACGGTGACGGGAAGGCTCAGCGTGATCTTGCGCTCAAGCTTTTCAAGGGTTTCAACAGTAACGGCCATGGCTATTCCTTATGGGTATGGATCGTGCTGGCGCAGCGGCGCCGTGCTCCGCGGAAATCTTTCAAGGGTGGTGCGCGGGGGGGGACTCGAACCCCCACACCATTGCTGGCGTCAGGACCTAAACCTGGTGCGTCTACCAATTTCGCCACCCGCGCACGGAACCTGGCATTTTAGCCCAGGTTCAATCCGCCGCCCCTGGCGCGGGCCCGCGCACGCGGAACCAGGCCACGTGCGCGCGCCGCCCGGCAGGGGTTCGCGCAGCGGCTCCCAGGCAATCTGCGAAAACCGCCCTGCCTTGCCAGCGACAATGCGCGCCGTGAACCCCACCCCCGCCCCAGTCACGCACTACGAGAACTTCCCCGTCGCCTCGCTGCTGTGCCCGCCGCGCCTGCGCCCGCCCATCGCGGCCATCTACCACTTTGCGCGCACGGCGGACGACATCGCCGACGAGGGCGACGCCCCGCCCGCCCAGCGCCTGGCCGACCTGGCCGCCTACCGCGCTGAGTTGGCCTCCGTCGCCACCGGCGCCGCGCCCGGCCCGCGCTGGGCGGCGGTCTTCGGCCCGTTGCAAGCCCAACTGCACGCCCACGCCCTGCCCGTGCCGCTGCTCGACGATCTGCTGAGCGCCTTCATGCAGGACGTGGAGAAGACCCGCGACGCCGCCACCTACGCCGACCGCACCGAACTGCTGGACTACTGCCGCCGCTCTGCCAACCCCATCGGCCGCCTGCTGCTGCATCTGTATGGCGTGGACAATGCAGAGGCCATAGCGCAGAGCGACGCCATCTGCACCGCGCTGCAGCTCATCAACTTCTGGCAAGACCTGAGCGTGGACATCCCCCGTGGCCGCCACTACCTGACCGACGCCGACTGCGCCGCCCACGGCGTCTCCCGCGCCGACCTGGCGCAGCAGCAGCCCACGTCCGCCACCACCCGCCTGCTGGCCGACAACGCCCGCTGGGCGCGCACGCTGATGCAGCAAGGCGCCCCGCTGGTCCACCGCCTACCGGGCCGCGCAGGCTGGGAACTGCGGCTGGTAGTGCAAGGCGGGCTGCGCACGCTGGACAAGGTGGACGCGCTGCAAGGCGGCAACCTGCACACGCGGCCCCAACTGCACGGCTGGGACTGGTGCGTGATGCTGTGGCGGGCGGTGTGGATGTAGAGCCAAAATGGCCACTAGCGCTTATGCAGCAAGCTCTGGCAGCTATCGTTAAAGTAGCAAACCATAATTTGCCAACGCCCCGCTACTCACCGCTTGCAAACCATGCCTCTCAGTTGGAACGAGATCAAATCGCGCGCGCTCGCCTTCAGCCGCACCTGGGCCGACGCTGCCCATGAAGACTCGCAGGCCAAGCCCTTCTGGATCGACTTCTTCGAGATCTTCGGCATCACCGACAAGCGCGTTGCCACCTTCGAGCTCAACGTCAAGAAGCTCGGCGCGGCGCAAGGCTTCGTCGATCTGTTCTGGCCCGGCATGCTGATCGTCGAACACAAGTCCCGCGGCAAAGACCTGGACCGCGCCTTTCAGCAGGCGCTCGACTACTTTCCCGGCCTGCCCGAACGCGACCTGCCGCAGCTCATCATCGTCTGCGACTTCGCCCGCTTTCGCGTACACCGCCTGGGCACGGGCGGCAAGGATGGCGAAACCCTTGAATTCACCCTCAAAGACCTGCACAAGCACATTCGCCTGTTCGGCTTTATCGCGGGCTACAAGGCGCAGGAGATCAAGGCCCAAGACCCCGTCAACGTCAAGGCCGCAGAGCGCATGGGCCGCCTGCACGATGCCCTCAAGGCCAGCCACTACACAGGCCATCCGCTCGAAGTGCTGCTGGTGCGCCTGTTGTTTTGCCTGTTTGCCGACGACACCGGCATCTTCCAGCCCGCGCAGGCATTCCGCGCCTTTATCGAAGAGCGCACCGCGCCCGACGGCAGCGACCTCGGCCCGCGCCTGACCCAACTGTTCCAGGTGCTCAACACGCCCGAAGGCAAACGCAGCCCAGCGCTCGATGCCCAACTGGCGACCTTCCCCTACATCAACGGCAAGCTGTTTGAAGAACCGCTGCCCATGGCCGACTTCGCCGCCGCCATGCGCGAGGCACTGCTCGACGCCTGCGCACTCGACTGGTCGGCCATCAGCCCCGCCATCTTCGGCAGCCTGTTCCAAAGCATCATGGACGCCAAGGCCCGCCGCAACCTGGGCGCGCACTACACATCAGAGGAAAACATCCTCAAGCTGATTGGCCCGCTGTTCCTCGACGGACTGCGCGCCGAATTCGACAAGGTCAGGAACAACCGCAACCGCCTGTTCGAGTTCCACAAGAAGCTGCGCCAGCTCACTTTTTTCGACCCCGCCTGCGGCTGCGGAAACTTCCTCGTCATCAGCTACCGCGAACTGCGCCTTCTCGAACTGCAGGTGCTGCGCGCCAGCCACGAACTCAGCGGCAACGCGGGACAGCAAAGCGTGGACGTGCATGGCCTCATCGGCATCGACGTGGATCAGTTCTACGGCATCGAGATCGAGGAATTCCCCGCGCAGATCGCGCAGGTGGCCCTGTGGCTGATGGACCACCAGATGAACCTGCGGGTCAGCGAGGAGTTTGGCCTGTACTTTGCCCGCATTCCGCTCAGAACCAGCCCGCGCATCGTGCATGGCAATGCGCTGCGGCTGGACTGGAATGAAGTGTTGCCAGCGCTGCAATGCAGTTTTGTGCTGGGCAATCCGCCGTTCATTGGGCACCAGTGGCGAACCCAGGAACAGATGGCGGACATGGAAGCCATCTGGGGCGCAAATGGGCGTTTTGGTCGCTTGGACTATGTGACCTGCTGGTACAGGAAAGCCGTTGACTACATGGAACTCTGTGCCACGGCGGAAGTCCACGATCGCCAGCTCGCCAGCTCGCCAGCTCGCCAGCGAACCTCGTACCGACATACGCTGTGCGCTTGTTTCAACCAACAGCATCTCGCAAGGCGAACAAGTCGGCACGCTATGGGCATGGATGCTGTCGCGAGGCGTTCACATCCACTTCGCGCACCGAACCTTCAGTTGGAGCAATGAAGCACGCGGCAAGGCCGCCGTGCATTGCGTCATCGTGGGCTTTGGCTTGCACGACGCACCGAACAAAACAATCTACGAATATGAAGACATCAGGGGCCAGGCGCATCCCATCGCAGCCAGCCATATCAACCCTTACCTGATTGACGCGCCGGATGTACTTCTGCCCTCGCGCACTGAAACACCCAGCCACCTTCCACCGCTCAAGAAAGGCAGCCAGCCTACTGACGGCGGGCATTTGATCTTGACGGATGAAGAGCGGATCGAACTGCTGGACGCAGAACCTGCGGCAGCGCCCTGGCTGCGTGCCTACGTCGGCGGTGAAGAGCTCATCAATGGCGGGCATCGCTGGTGCCTTTGGCTCAAGAACATCAGCCCAGCACAACTCAAATCCATGCCACGCACCATGAAGCGCGTAGCCGCAGTTGCCGAAGCAAGGCGTCAAAGCCCCACCCGCAGCGTCGTGGACTTCGCCGACCAACCCACGCTCTTCACACAAGACCGCCAACCCGCTGAAAACTATCTGGCCATCCCAGAGGTTTCATCCGAAACGCGACGTTTCATCCCGATGGGCTTTCTGCCACCCACGATCATTGCAAGCAACAAACTGCAAATCGCCGAAGGAGCAACGCTGTATCACTTTGGCGTACTGAGCAGCACCATGCACAACGCCTGGATACGCGTCGTCTGCGGACGGCTCAAAAGTGACTACAGCTATTCCCCTTCTGTCTACAACAACTTCCCCTGGCCCGATATTCCCCAAGAATCAGAGCCCAATCAGCCCACAGCGCTTGGCGGCCTCAAATCTGAAGCGCAAGCAGCTATAGAAACCGCAGCACGGGGCGTACTCGACGCCCGTGCGCAATTCCCAGACTCGTCTCTCGCCGACCTGTACGACCCGCTGACCATGCCGCCCGCATTGCTCAAGGCCCACCAAAAACTGGATGCCGCCGTGGACAAGTCCTACCAGCTCTGCGGCGGCAGAAAAAGCTACGCCAGCGACGCCGAGCGCGTGGCCTTTCTGTTCGAGCGCTACCAGCAACTCACCAGCTTGCTGCCTGCGGCCAGGGTATCCAAGCCACGCAGCGTTTCCCGAAAACTACAAAAACCATAGCTGCCAGCGCTTGCCCCACAAGCGCTAGAGGCCAAAAACACCTGAAACCTGCATGCCCGTGCGCCATGGGACAATCCCGCCCCATGACCCCACAGCAGTACGTACAGCAGAAAGCCGCCGCCTCGGGCAGCAGTTTCTACTACGCCTTCCTGTTCCTGCCCGCGCCGCGCCGCGCGGCCATCACGGCGTTCTATGCGTTCTGCCGTGAGGTGGACGATGTGGTGGATGAAGTGAGCGACGCTGGCGTGGCCCATACCAAGCTGGCGTGGTGGCAGGCGGAGGTCGCCAAGTCCTTCGCGGGGCAGCCCAGCCACCCGGTGATGCAGGCGCTGATGCCGCATGTGGGCGAGTACGGCATCGAGCAGCGCCACTTGCAGGCCGTGATCGACGGCTGCCAGATGGACCTGGAGCAGACGCGCTACCTGGACTTTGCGGGCCTCCAGGGCTATTGCCATCTGGTGGCGGGCGTGGTGGGCGAGGTGGCTGCGCGCATCTTCGGGCAGACGGACGAGCGCACCACGCAGTACGCGCACACGCTGGGCCTCGCGTTCCAGCTCACCAACATCATCCGCGACGTGGGCGAGGACGCGATGCTGGGCCGCATCTACCTGCCGGTGAACGAGCTGCAGCAGTTCGACGTGAAGGCGCACGAGATTCTGAAGCGCACGTACTCCGACCGCTTTACCGCGCTGATGCGCTTCCAGGCCGAGCGGGCGCACCGGCTGTATGACGAGGCGCTGGCGCTGCTGCAAACCTTGCCTGAGGCCGACCGCCGGGCGCAGAAGCCGGGGCTGATGATGGCGAGCATCTACCGCACGCTGCTGCGCGAGATAGCGCACGACAACTTTCAGGTGCTGCACCAGCGCATCCGCCTGACGCCGCTGCGCAAGTTCTGGCTGGCGTGGAAGGTGCAGGCCCTGGGCCGGATGTGAGCACGCAAGTCGCCGCGAACGTTGCCGCCAACGTTGCCGTTGTGGGCGCGGGCTGGGCGGGCATGGCCGCCGCCATTGCGCATGCGCAGGCGGGGCGCCACGTCACCGTGTTCGAGGCCGCCCGCAGCGTGGGCGGGCGGGCGCGGGCCGTGCCTGCCAAGCTGCCCGATGGAACGCCCGTCACGCTCGACAACGGCCAGCACATCCTCATCGGCGCGTATGCCGAGAGCCTGCGCCTGATGCGGCTGGTGGGTGTGGACGTGGATGCGGCCCTGCTGCGCCTGCCGCTCACGCTGCAATTCCCCGATGGAGACGGCCTGCAACTGCCCGACCTGCCCCCGCCGTGGGACGCGCTGCTGGGCATCGCCCGCGCCCAGGGCTGGACGTGGTGCGACAAGCTGGCGCTGCTGCGCGCCGCCACGGCCTGGCGCTTGGCGGGTTTTGACTGCGCGCCGAACACCTCGGTGGCCGACCTGTGCGCGCCGCTCACGCCGCGCCTGATGGCTGAGTTCATCGACCCGCTGTGCGTGTCGGCCCTCAACACCCCGGCGCACGCGGCCAGCGGACAGGTCTTTCTGCGCGTGCTGCGCGACAGCCTGTTCAGCGGGTGCGGCGGCTCCAACCTGCTGCTGCCGCGCACCGACCTGGGCGCGCTGTTTCCGCAAGCCGCCGCGCAGTGGCTTGCGCAACGGGGCGGCCAGGTCGTCACCGGCCAGCGCGTGCAACGGCTTGAAAGGCAGGCGGACGGCTGGCAGCTTGACGGCGACACCTTCCACCACGTCACCCTGGCCTGCCCGCCGTGGGAGGCCAGCCGCCTCGCCGCAAACGTTGCGCCGCACTGGAGCGCCATGGCCGACGCCCTGCGCTTCGAGGCCATCACCACCGTTTATGCCCACGCCAGCGGCGCGCGCCTGCCCCGGCCCATGCTGGCGCTGCGCAGCACGGCAGCGCACCCCGCGCAGTTCGTGTTCGACCGGGGCCAGCTCGACGGCACCCACGGTCTGCTGGCCTTCGTGGTCAGCGCCAGCACTGGTGACCGCGCCGAACTGGAGCAGCGCGTGCTGCAACAGGCCGCCGCGCAGCTGGCCCTGCCCCCATTGCAGGTGGTGCAGACGGTGGTGGAAAAGCGCGCCACCTTCGCCTGCACGCCCGCGCTGCAAAGGCCGCCGATGCCGGTGCTGCCGGGGCTCACGGCCTGCGGCGACTATGTGGAAGGCCCCTACCCCGCCACGCTCGAAGGCGCGGTCTTGAGCGGCACGGCTGCCGCCGCCGATGCGGGAAAACTCCCAACCCGCTGACAGCCCATCGACAGCGGGCTGATGCACCAAGGCCGCCCCTCAGGATTCCAAGGCGAAAATACCCGCATGCCGCGCTTTGCCCCCGAACCCCCAGCCCCCACGACCAGCCGCACCGCCGTGCTGCTGTGCAACCTGGGCACGCCCGACGCGCCCACTGCGCCCGCCGTGCGGCGCTATCTGGCGGAGTTTCTGGGCGACCACCGCGTGGTGGAGATACCGCCGCTCGCGTGGCGGCCCATCCTGCACGGCATCATCCTGCGCACGCGGCCCCGGCAGTCGGCTGCCAAGTACGCCACCATCTGGACGCCCGAGGGCTCGCCGCTGGCGGTGTGGACGCACAAGCAGGCCACGCTGCTGCGCGGCTGGCTGGGCGAGGCGGGGCACCAGGTGCTGGTGCGCCACGCCATGCGCTACGGGCAGCCGTCCATCGCCAGCCAGCTCGACGCGCTCAAGGCCGAGGGCGCCACGCGCATCCTGGTGCTGCCGCTGTACCCGCAGTATTCAGGCACCACCACGGCCAGCGTGTTCGATGCCGTGTACGCCTGGGCCGCGCGCACCCGCCACGTGCCCGAGCTGCGCTTCGTCAACGGCTACCACGACCACCCCGGCTACATCGACGCGCTGGCCCTCAGCATCCAGGCGCACTGGAAGCACCACGGCCCGCCCGACCAGTTGGTGATGAGCTTCCACGGCGTGCCCGAGCGCACCGAGCGCCTGGGCGACCCCTACGCCCGCGAGGCCCGCGAAACAGGCCGACTGCTGGCCGAGCGCCTGGGCCTGGGCGCGGAGCGCTTTCGCATCACCTTCCAGTCGCGCTTTGGCAAGGCGCGGTGGATCGAGCCCTACACCCAGCCCACCGTGGAAGCGCTGGCCCGGGCGGGCACGCGGCGCGTGGACGTGGTGTGCCCCGGCTTCGCCAGCGACTGCCTGGAGACGCTGGAGGAGATCAACATGGAGGTGCGCGAAGCCTTTCTGCACGCGGGCGGCCAGGCGTTCCACTACATACCGTGCCTGAACGACAGCAATGCGTGGATCACCGCGCTCTCGCAGATCGCGCAGCAGCACCTGGCGGGCTGGCCCACGCAAGCTTGATACTCCTGTTTTGATAGCTGCTTGGCCGCGCCGCAGAGCGCATTTTTTATGGCCCTACGTCCTGCCACGGCAGGTTGAGCAGCACGACGGCGTAGGCACAGGGCGCGCCGGCTTCGTTGCCGAAGACGCAGTCCATGGGCGGACCGAGTTCCAGGCAATCGCCCGCCTGCAGCGCGTGGCGCGTCTCGCCTTCGGTGAAGACCAATTCCCCTTCCAGCACCCAGACAAGTTGCCGCATGAAGGCGTAGGCCCCAGCGGGCATCGGCACCCGAGCGGACGGTGGCAGCGTGACATGCACGACATCCAACGGACTGCCGGTGCGTGGCGAGATGTGGCGCCGCAGATAGCCCGTGGCCGGGTCGATCCACACGGGCTGTTCGGCGCGGCGCAGCAGCCGTCCATGGGCAATCTCGGCCCGCGCCATCAGGGTGGACATGCTCAACCCCAGCGCGCCCGACAGCTTGGCCAGCAACTGGGCGGTGGGGCTGCTCGCGCCCCGCTCCACCTTGTGGATCATGGCTCGCGAGACCGAGGCCCGCGCCGCCAGCTCGGACAGAGACCAGCCACGACTTTCGCGCTCGGTGCGGATGCGCGCGCCTATTTTCTGGTCAATGGCCTGGATCATATGTATCACTATAGTAGATTTTCGAATAAAAACTTCATAGCAAATAGTTCATATTGAAAAAGCACTATGAGCATTTTTTGTCTAGAACAATAATCCACTATATCGGACAACTCCTTGGAAAGACCTGCCATGACCCTGCCCCTGCCCCGCCTGATCGACTGCAGCGAGGCCGACCACGCCCCGGCCATCCTGGAGATATTGAACGACGCCATCGTGAACACGACGGCGCTCTACGACTACGCCCCGCGCTCGCCGCAGGCCATGGCGGCCTGGTTCGCCACCAAGCGCACCAACGGCTTCCCGGTAGTGGGCGCGGTGGACACATCGGGCCAATTGCTGGGCTTCGCCAGTTGGGGCACGTTCCGCGCATTCCCGGCCTACAAGTACACGGTGGAGCACAGCGTCTATCTGCACCGCGACCACCGCGACCGCGGACTGGGCAAGGTGCTGATGCAGGAGCTGATCCACCGCGCCCGCGCCGCGCAACTGCACGTGATGGTGGGCTGCATCGACGCGAGCAACGCGGGCAGCATCGCCCTGCACGAGCGGCTGGGCTTTACGCATTCGGGCACCTTCCCGCAGGTGGGCTTCAAGTTCGGGCGCTGGCTGGATGCGGCGTTCTACCAGCTCGTGCTGGAGACGCCCGCGCAGCCGGTGGACGGCTGACGGCCCCGACAAAAAACGCGGCCTGGCGCCGCGTTTTTTGGCGGTGGGCTTCGCGCCCGCGTCAGGGTCGGTACAGCGGCGCGCGCCGCGCCGCCCACCAGCGCACCGCGCGCGGCAGCACCAGCACGGCCAGCACGATGAACACCAGCGTGAGCGACATGGGCCGCTGCAGGAAGATCATCCAGCTGCCCTCGCCCAGCGCCACGGCATTGCGCATCTGCGCTTCGGCCAGGGGCCCCAGGATCATGCCCACCACCACGGGCGCGGTCGGGAAGTCAAATCGCCGCATCAGCACGCCCAGCAGGCCGATGGCGTACAGCAGGAACAGGTCGAACGCGCTCTGCCGCATGCCGTAGGCGCCCACGGTAGCGAAGATGAGGATGCCCGCGTAGAGCTGCGGGCGCGGGATCTTGAGCAGCTTGACCCACAGACCCACCAGGGGCAGATTGAGCACCAGCAGCATGACGTTGCCGATGTACAGCGACGCGATCAGCGCCCACACCAGCGCGGCCGAGCTGCTGAACAACTGCGGCCCGGGGTTGATGCCGTAGTTCTGGAACGCGCCCAGCAGCACCGCCGTGGTGTTGCTGGTGGGAATGCCCAGCGTGAGCAGCGGGATCAGCGCAGCCGTCACCGTGGCGTTGTTGGCAGCCTCGGGGCCTGCCACGCCCTCGATGGCGCCCTTGCCGCCGAACTCGGCCTGGTCCTCGCCCTTGGCGAGCTTCTTCTCGGTGGCGTAGCTCAGGAAGGTAGGAATCTCGGTGCCGCCCGCCGGGACGCAGCCGAAGGGCGTGCCGATGGCCGTACCGCGCAGCCACGCGGGCCAGGAGCGCTTCCAGTCGCGCGCCGTCATGTGGACGCGGGTGAGCTTGTTCTGCGACTCGACCACGCGGCCCTCGTACATGGCGGCGTACAGCACCTCGGCCACGGCGAACAGGCCCACGGCGACGAGCACGATGTCGATGCCGTCCAGCAGCTCCATCTGGCCCGCCGTGTAGCGCGCCGCGCCGGAGATCTGGTCCATGCCCACGCAGCCCAGCGCCAGGCCCAGGAACAGCGCCGTCATGCCGCGCAGTGCGCTCTGGCCCAGCACCGCGCTGACGGTGGTGAAGGCCAGCACCATGAGCATGAAGTACTCGGGCGGCCCCAGCTTGACGGCGAACTCGGCCACCGTGGGCGCGAACAGCGTCACCACCACGGTGGCGATGGTGCCCGCCACGAAGGAGCCGATGGCCGCCGTGGCCAGCGCCGCCCCGGCGCGACCACTCTTGGCCATCTTGTTGCCTTCCATGGCGGTGACCATGCTCGCCGTCTCGCCCGGCGTGTTGAGCAGGATGGACGTGGTGGAGCCGCCGTACATGGCGCCGTAGTAGATGCCCGAGAAGAAGATCATCGAGGCCGTGACCTCGACCTTGGCGGTGATGGGCAGCAGCATGGCCACGGCCACGGCCGGGCCGATGCCGGGCAGCACGCCCACCGCGGTACCCAGGGCGCAGCCCACCAGGGCCCACAGCAGGTTGGCGGGCGTGATGGCGGTAGCGAAGCCCGCCAGGAGCGCGTCAAAAATCTCCATTTACAGCCACCCCGTCTCGGTCAGCCCCGGCAGGTTGATCGCCAGGAATTGCGTGAAGGCCCAGAACACGGGCGCCGAGATCACCGCGCCGGTCACGATGTCCTTGACCCAGGTGCCCACTGCGCCCGCTTGCGGCTGCCTGCTGGCGCGGCGCAGGCCCTGCACGGCCAGCACGTAGCAGACCGTGCAGCTGATGATGAAGCCCACCGTGCCGATCAGCGCTGCGTTGACCAGCAGGCCCGCCGACACCCAGACGAACGGCCCGACATCCATCCTGGCTTGCCCGCCCGGGTCCGCCGCTTCACGGTACCCGCCCGTGCGCGCCTCCCAGATCAGCCAGCCGCCGCACACCGCCAGTACCACGGCGCACAGCCAGGGCAAAAAGTTGGGGCCGACGCCGCCGTAGCCCGCATCCGACGATATCTGCAGCGCGCCAAAGGCCATGCCGACAGCCAAGAGCAACACGCCCGCGCCGACGATGGCCTGCGCGCGCGGAGAGGGAATGCTGCTGCCTTCCATCATCACACCATCCCGGATTTCACCATCGTCGCGCGCAGGCTGGCGAACTCCGCATCCACGAACTCGGCGAACGCATCGCCCGCCAGCCACGCGGGCGTCCAGTCGTTCTTTTGCAGCGCCTCGGCCCAGGCCTTGCTCTTGGTGGCCTTCTCCAGCATGGCGATCAGCGCGTCGCGCTGGGCCTTGGTGATGCCGGGCGCGCCATAGACGCCGCGCCAGTTGCCGATCTCGACGTTGATGCCCTGCTCCTTGAGCGTGGGCACGTTGACGCTCTTGAGCCGCGTGCCCGAGGTCACGCCGATGGGCTTCATCTTGCCCGCCGCGATGTACTCGGCGAACTCGCTGTAGCCGCTGCCGCCCACCGTGACGTTGCCGCCCAGGATGGCGGCCACGGCCTCACCGCCCCCTCGGAAGGCGACGTAGTTGATCTTGGCCGGATCGACCCCGACCTCGCGCGCCAGCATGGCCGCCGCGATGTGCTCGGTGGAGCCGCGCGAGCCGCCGCCCCACTTCACGCTGCCAGGGTCCTTCTTGAGCTGGGCCACCACATCGGCCATGGTCTTGAAGGGCGAGTTGGCGGGCAGCACGAACACGTTGTATTCACTGGTCAGGCGCGCCAGCGGCGTCACCTTGTCCAGGCCCACGGGCGGCTTGCCGGTGATGATGCCGCCGAGCATCACGGCGCCCATCACCATCATGGCGTTCGGGTCGCCCTTGCTGCCGTTGACGAACTGGGCCAGGCCGATGGCACCGGCCGCGCCGCCCTTGTTGTCGTAGGTGACGGACGAGGCCACGCCCGCGTCCTGCAACGCCTTGCCCACGGCGCGGCCCGTGGTGTCCCAGCCGCCGCCGGGGTTGGCAGGAATCATCATCTTCACCGCCGCCGAAGCGTACGCCTGAGGCAGCGCGCCTGCGGCGGCCAGGGTGGCCAGTGACTTGATAAAGGTATCGCGGCGCATTCTTCTTCCTTTCAGTAGTGGCGATTTGCGTGACACCGATCATGCGCGCGTTGCCTGCCAAACGGCTGCCTGCAAGCTCAGGGAAAACACCCATGCGGCGACGCCTGCGTGACGGTGCCATGGTCAATGAATGCAGTTGCCTCACCTGGAAGACCCTCCAGGCCGACCGCATGGCGGGGCAGAACGCGGTCGCCAGCGCAGGCACAATCCGCAGCATCATGAGCACGCCCACGGATTCCATGCGCCTGGACAAATGGCTCTGGTGCGCCCGCTTCTACAAGACCCGCGCCCTCGCCACCGAGGAAATCAGCAAGGGCCGCGTCACCGTCAACGGCCAGAGCGCCAAACCCGCCCGCGACCTGCGCTGCGGCGACACCGTCGCCCTGCGCCAGGGGCCGGTGGCGCGCACCGTGGTCGTGCGGGGCCTGAGCGGCGCCCGCGGCCCCGCGCCCGTGGCGCAGCAGTTGTATGAAGAAACGCCAGACAGCATCGCCGCCCGCGAAAAAGCCGCCGAACAGCGCCGCCTGGCCCCCGAACCCGCCGCAGCGCTGCACCAGGGCCGCCCCACCAAGCGCGACCGCCGCGACATCGACCGCGCAAGCGCGCGCGGCTGGGGCAACCGCTGGAGCGCGTCGGTCGAGGAGTGAGTGGGCGGCACTGAAACGATACGGGGCTTAAGAAACAGGCATGTGAAGCTCACATGCTAACTTCTTGAAATGCTTGGGAAAAACAGGTACTACCGCCGCTCCAAGATGAGCGAAGCGAAGTTCCGCCAACTCCTGCGCCTGTTGCGCTGGACTTGACCGCCAGCGATAGCGCCGAGTTCTGCGGTCGGTCGATGCGCAGTGTCAACGATATCTACCAGCGCATCCGTGTTGGCCTGGCTCAAGACTGCCTTGCGCGCTCGCCCTTTGCCGGTGAACTCGAAGCCGACGACGTGATGAGGGAGTCGAGCAGCCCTTCTGTTCGGCGCGCGTGGTGGCGGACTGGAACTGGGCCAGCACCCCGGCGACGCTGCCGGACTGGGCTGCGGCTTGTTGCAGTTCGCGCACGTTGCCCGCGCCACCCATGGTGGGCAGGGATTGGAGGGGCTCGGGGACTTCGATGTCGCTGGCGAACTTCGTGTCGAAGGTGCTGG
>NZ_JASGDA010000044.1:0-12279 GCF_047607405.1 Acidovorax sp.
CCGACCGCTCCGTGACCTGGGGGTTCGTCGGCATCCTGGCGGTGGGCAGCATGACGCACAGCAGCCTGTGGCTGTCGTCGGAGAGCTTCTTCTATGCCTTCGGGCTGGCGCTGGTCATGGCCATGGGCGCGGCGCAGCACCTAGCCCAGCCTGTCGCCTTGCCGCCGCGTACTGTCGGGTGAAGTCCGCGTGCTGGCTGCTGACGGTGCGCCCAATGGTCAACTGCTATTCCTGATGTTTACCGGCTCCGAGCCAGATAGCGCTTGCGCCAGAACAGCAGCACCAGCGCCACGGCGATCACCGCCATGGCGCCCATGGCCCACCAGAAGCCGTCGGCCTTGTGGACCAGGGGGATGAACTCGAAGTTCATGCCGAAGATGCCCGCGATCAGGTTCAGCGGCAGGAACACGGCGGTCAGCGCCGTCAGCGTGCGCATGATGTCGTTGGTGCGGTTGCTCTGCACGCTGAAGTGCATCTGCACGGCGGTCTCGGTGCTCTGCTCCAGGCGGCGCACGTGGTGGACGACGCGCTCGATGTGCTCCAGCACGTCGCGGCTGCGCACCTTCAGCAAGTCCAGCTCGCGCGCGCCGCCGGGGTGGCCGGGCGGGGCCCAGGTTTCCAGCGCGTCGATCCAGTCCTGCACGGCGGTGCGCTGGTCTTCGCAGATTTCGTCGAGCTGGTGCAGCGACAGGCGCGCGCCCAGCAGCGATGTCCAGTTGACGTAGCGCGCGCGGGGCTTGAGCAGTTCGTTCTGCCAGTGGTCGAGCTGGCGCGTGAGGTCGCGGCGCAGGTCCAGGTAGCCGTCCACCATCAGGTTGACCACGCGCAGCATCAGGTCGGCCGGGCTGGCGGGCATGCGCGCGCCAGGCGTGGCGGCCAGCAGGCGCGCGGCGTAGGCGTCGCGCACGGCGCAGTCGGTGGGGTGGACGGTGAGCAGCACCTGGTCGAACACGGCAAAGCCGACGGGGCTGGTGTCGATGCGGCGCAGCACGGGCGGGCCGGTGTGCTTGACGGCGGCGGCGGTGCCTTGCGCCGCATCGCTTTCCTGCGCGGTCGCCAGGCGGCGGAACACCAGCAGGTCGTACTGCGCGGTGTAGTCGTAGTGCGAGGGCAGGTGTGCGTTGAGCAGGTCGGACACGTGCAGGTCCACGAGCTGCTGCCCGGTGAGGGCCTGCAGGTGGCCCTGGATCTCGGCCAGGCGGGCCTGGAAGGCGGGGCGCGCGCAGGCGATCCAGACAAAGCCCTCGGCGGGCAGGTGGTGGGGCAGGGCGGACAGCTCCTGAGCACCGCCGCCGTGGATGTGGAAGATGCGCATGCCGTTCTGTGGGTTAATGGTCAAATTGGCCTCTAGCGCTTATGCAGCAAGCACATGCAGCTATTGTTTTGATAGTATTCGTGCCACATCCCGCGCGAAGTAGGTCAGCACACCGTCGGCGCCCGCGCGCTTGAAGGCCAAGAGCGATTCCATCATCACCGCGTCGTGGTCCAGCCAGCCGTTGGCCGCAGCGGCCTTGAGCATGGCGTATTCGCCGCTGACCTGGTAGGCGAAGGTGGGCACGCGGAACTCGTCCTTCACGCGGCGCACGATGTCCAGGTAGGGCATGCCGGGCTTGACCATGACCATGTCGGCACCCTCGGCGATGTCGAGCGCCACCTCGCGCAGCGCCTCATCGCTGTTGCCGGGGTCCATCTGATAGACGTTCTTGTCGGCCTTGCCCAGGGCGCCGCGCGTGCCCACGGCGTCGCGGAAGGGGCCGTAGAAGCTGCTCGCGTACTTGGCGCTGTAGGCCATGATGCGCGTGTGGATGTGGCCCTGCACCTCCAGCGTCTCGCGGATCGCGCCGATGCGCCCGTCCATCATGTCGCTGGGCGCGACGATATCGACACCCGCCTCGGCGTGGGTGAGCGCCTGGCCGGTGAGGATCTCCACCGTCTCGTCGTTGAGGATGTAGCCCGTGTCGTCCAGCACGCCGTCCTGGCCGTGGCTGGTGTAGGGGTCCAGCGCCACGTCGGTCATCACGCCGAGCTGCGGGAATTCATTTTTGAGCGCGCGCACCACGCGGGGGATCAGGCCCTCGGGGTTCAGCGCCTCCTTGCCGTCGGGCGTCTTGAGCGCCGGGTCGATGGCGGGGAACAGCGCCAGGACGGGGATGCCGAGCTGCACGCATTCGGCGGCCACGGGCAGCAGCAAATCCAGGCTCAGGCGGTCCACGCCGGGCATGGACGGCACGGCCTCGCGGCGGCTCGCGCCCTCGTGGACGAACACGGGGTAGATCAGGTCGTTGACCGTGACGGCGTTCTCGCGCACCAGGCGGCGCGTGAAGGCGTCGCGGCGCAGGCGGCGGGGGCGGTTCTGGGGGAAAGGCGTGGGGTGCATGGTGGGAAATTCTGCCTGATCGAAGCCCCCCTTGTTCCGCCGGAACCCCGGTGCTAAATTGGCGCCGGGCGGCCCGCCGCCCCCCGCTTATCCTCCCTGAGCGGGGCCTGCAATGGCAGCGATGTTGCGCAGGCTTTACCGGCCCGGCAGTTCTGCCGGGCTTTTTTTTGCGCGCGCAGGTGCCGCATTTCTCCCAAATGTAGATAATAACGATTCGTATTCGATACTTATTGAGGGAATTGCCATCTATGAACCGCCATCCATTGCGCCCGGTCGGGCGTGCCATTGCAACCATGCTGCTGGTTGCGCCGCCCGCCCTGGCCCTGGCCCAGACCGCCGCGCCTGCCGAGGCCACGCTGGAAGAAGTGAAGATCGTCAACGCGCGTGAGAACCGCGTGAGCAGCGGCGCGACCGGGCTGGACATGGACATCAAGGAAACGCCACAGTCCATCAGCGTCGTGACCAGCGAGCAGATGCGCGACTTCGGCACCACCAACATCAACGACGCGCTGCGCCTGACGACCGGCATCCAGGTCGAGGAGTGGGAGACCAACCGCACCACCTACACGGTGCGCGGCTTCGACGTTGCCAACACCCAGGTGGACGGCATCGGCATGCCCAACAGCTGGGGCATCGTCACCGGCGCGCTGGATTCCTTCGGCTACGAGAAGATCGAACTCATCCGCGGCGCCAACGGGCTGCTGACCGGCGTGGGCAATGCGGCGGGCACGATCAACTATGTGCGCAAGCGCCCGACCAACAAGGATGAGGGCTCGATCGGCATCAGCTACGGCTCCTGGAACACCAAGCGTGTCGAAGCGGACTATTCGAAGCGGCTGACCGAGGATGGCCGCTGGGCCGGGCGCGTGGTGTTCGCGCGCGAGGAAGGCAAGTCCCACCTGCGCGGCAACGAGAAAGAGCGCACCTTCCTCTACGGCGTGGTGGACGGGCAGGTCGGCGACAACGGCATGCTGACCGCAGGGCTATCGCATCAGCAGGACAACAGCAACGGCGTCATGTGGGGCGCCTTGTATTTCGGCAACAGCGACGGCACGCAAGCCCAATGGCCGCGCAATGCATCGACGACGCAGGACTGGACCAAGTGGGACACCACCACGCAGAACGCCTTCGTCGAATACGCCCACCAGCTGGGGACGGACTGGCAGCTCAAGGCGTCCTACAACTACCGCAGGATCGCCACCGACACCAAGTTGTTCTACGCCTATCTTTCCGGTTTGACCACGGGCCTGGACCCGGCGACCGGCTATGGCCTGGCGGGGTATGCGGGCCGCGGCGAAGACGAGCGCAACGAGCACCTGGGCGAAATTTCGCTCAATGGCCGTTTCACGGCGTTCGGTCGTCAGCACGAGGCGCTGATTGGCGCGGGCTGGGCAAGGGCCAAGTACGACTATGACGGATACACCTCCGACTGCAGCGCTTCGGCCGCCTATGACCCTTACGGGTACGGCTGCACCTATCTCCTGATGCCATCGTTCCCGTATGCCGGCAATCTGATTGCCGAGCCGGTGTGGGGCGGTGTTTCCACCAGCGCGTACGACCTGGCCGATCTGACCGAACAGAGAAAGCGCGTGTTCGGCTCCACGCGACTGACGTTGACCGACAGGCTCAAGAGCATCCTGGGCTTCAATTGGGCCCAATACTCGCGCAAGGGCAACAGCTTCGGAACGGCTGCGAACCAGGACGACGCCAAACTCAGCCTGTACGCGGGTCTGACCTACGACATCACCCCGCAGGTGCTGGCCTATGTCAGTTACTCGGATCTGTACATGCCGCAGAGCCAGGTGGATACCAGCAACAACTATCTCGCGCCGAGCAAGGGCTCGAACATCGAGGCCGGCGTGAAGGCAGACTGGCTGGACAAGCGCCTTCTGACCACGGTGGCCGTGTTCCAGGCCAAGCAGTCCGGGCTGGCCACGCCCACGGGCACCTACAACCAGTACGGCCAGTACGTCTATGAGCCCCAGGACGTGAAGTCCACCGGCGTCGAGTTCGAGGCCGTCGGCAAGGTCAACAAAAACCTGGACGTGGCCGCAGGCTACACCGCCCTGAAGCTGACCGGCCCGGACGGCAGCAACACCTATTCGTGGGTGCCGCGCCGCACCGCCAACCTGGCGCTGCGCGCGCGCCTGCCGAGCAACCCCGCGCTGTCCTTCGGCGCCAGCGCCCGGTGGCAGAGCAAGATCTCCAATGAGGAGTCCAGCGGCATCACCGTGCGCCAGGGCAGCTACGCCGTGCTCAACGCCTTCGTCGCCTGGCAGGTGCAGCCCAAGACCACGCTGCGCCTGAACGTGAACAACGTCACCAACGAGAAGTACATCAACACCCTGCGCTACGCCGGCTACTACGGCGCGCCGCGCAGCTACCAGATCAGCCTGAACCACCAGTTCTGAGCCTGGGCGGAGCCATCCGGGCGTGGGGCCTTGCCCTACACTGCCCGGATGCTCTGGGTCAAAGCCTTCCACATCGTCTTCGTCGCAAGTTGGTTCGCCGGTCTGTTCTACCTGCCGCGCATCTTCGTCAACCTGGCGATGGTGGCCCCCGGCTCCGTGGCGGAGCGCGAGCGCCTGCTGCTCATGGCGCGCAAGCTGCTGCGCTTTACCACGCTGCTGGCGGTGCCCGCGCTGGCGCTGGGTTTGTGGCTGTGGCTGGGCTATGGCATCGGGCGCGGGCCGGGCAATGGGTGGATGCACGCCAAGCTGGCCGTGGTGGCACTGGTGGTCGGCTACCACCATGCCTGCGGCGTGTTGCTGCGCAAACTCGTGGCCAACACCGACCAGCACAGCCACCGCTGGTTCCGCGTATTCAACGAAGTCCCCGTGCTGCTGCTGGTGGCCGCCGTGGTGCTGGTCGTCGTCAAGCCGTTCTAGGGCGTGCATAAAACATCCGCCTGGCCGCTGGCGCTGATCTACACGGCGCTCATCGTCTTCGCCAGCCTGTTCCCGTTCGACGGCTGGCGCGCCCAGGGCATCGACCCGCTGGTGTTCCTCACGGCCCGCGTACCGCCGCCGTACTGGTCGGGGTTCGACGTGGCCGTCAACGTCGCAGGCTATGTGCCGCTGGGCGCGCTGCTGGTGCTGGCGTTGCTGCGCTCGGGCTGGCCGTTGGGGGCGGTGTGGATGGCCACGCTGGCGGGCGGGCTGCTGTCGCTGGCCATGGAGTTCCTGCAGATTTACCTGCCCCGGCGTGTGCCGTCCAACATGGACCTGCTGCTCAACATCGGCGGCACGCTGGCGGGGGCTTTCAGTGCGGCGCTGCTGGAGCGCCTGGGCGCCATCGACCGCTGGAGCGACCTGCGTGGCCGCTGGTTCGTGCCGGACGCGAGCGGCGCCCTGGCGCTGCTGGCGCTGTGGCCGCTGGCGCTGCTGTTCCCCGCTGCCGTGCCTTTCGGGCTGGGACAGGTGCTGGAGCGGCTCGAAGCCGCGCTCACCGAGCTGCTGGACGGTACCCCTTTCCTGGACTGGCTGCCGGTGCGCGAGGCGCCGCTGGTGCCGCTGTCGCCCGGCGGCGAAATGCTGTGCGTCACGTTGGGCCTGCTCATTCCCTGCCTGCTGGGCTACTGCGTGATCCGCTCTGTGGGGCGGCGCGCGCTGTTCGCGCTGGGCGTGGTGGCCGTGGGGGTGGGGGTGACGGCGCTGTCGTCCGCGCTGAGCTGGGGACCGGTGCATGCCTGGGAATGGCTGGGCCCGCCCGCGCGCCTGGGGCTTTGGAGTGCGCTGGCTTTGGCCTTGCTGCTGCTGGCCCTGCCGCGACGCGCATGCGCCGCCGTGCTGCTGGTGGCGCTGGCCTGGCACCTGGCGCTGCTCAACCAGGCGCCCACCAGCGCGTACTTCGCGCAGACTTTGCAGATCTGGGAGCAGGGCCGCTTCATCCGCTTCTACGGCCTGGGCCAGTGGCTGGGTTGGCTGTGGCCCTACGCGGCGCTCTTGTATGTGCTGGTGCGCGTGTCGCGCCGCGAGGTGCAAACCTAAAATCCCGCCATGACCCAGCCGTACTACCAGCGCCACATCTTCTTCTGCCTCAACGACCGCACCAACGGCGAGGACAGCTGCGCACACCACGGCGCGCAGGCCGCGTTCGACCGCTGCAAGGCCCAGGTCAAGGCCGCCGGGCTGGCCGGGGCGGGCAAGGTGCGCGTGAACAAGGCGGGCTGCCTGGACCGCTGCGCGGGCGGGCCGATCGCCGTGGTCTATCCCGAAGGCACCTGGTACACCTATGTCGATGCCAACGACATCGACGAGATCGTCGAATCGCACCTGAAGAACGGGCAAGTCGTGGAGCGACTGGTGACGCCAGCGGAACTGGGCCGCTGATTTTGATTCAGAGTGTTTTTGGCCTACAGCGCTTATACAGCAAGCGCAAGCAGCTATTAATTGGATAGCAAAATCGTGAATGCACACACCGAACGCCTGGCCCTGACCGGCGCCGCTGGCGCCATCGAGGCGCTGCGCGACGCCGCCGCGCAGCCCCGTGGCGTGGCCGTCATCGCCCACCCGCACCCGCTGTTCGGCGGCACCATGGACAACAAGGTGGTGCAGACCCTCGCGCGCGCCTGCGTGGCCTGCGGCTATACGGCGGTGCGCTTCAACTTCCGGGGCGTGGGCGCGAGCGCGGGCACGCATGACGAGGGCCGCGGCGAGCTGCAAGACCTGCTGGCCGTGGTCGAGCAAGTCGCGCCCGAGGGGCCGCTGGTATTGGCCGGTTTCTCGTTTGGCGCTTTCGTCACCAGCCATGCGCTCGCCGCGCTCTGGTCCCAGGGCCGCGTCGAGCGCGTGGTGCTCGTCGGCACGGCGGCCAGCCGCTTCACCGTGGCCCCCGTGCCGCCCGAAGCCCACCTGCGCACCCTGGTCATCCATGGCGAGCAGGACGACACCGTGCCCCTGTCGGCGGTGATGGACTGGGCCCGCCCGCAGATACTGCCCGTTACCGTCGTCCCGGCGGGTGGGCATTTCTTTCACGGACAATTGCCGCTTTTGAAGAACCTGGTGGTGCGCCACCTGACTGCCTGAACTCCCCCATGAACCGTTTCCTGAAGGCGCTTGCCGCGCCCGCCCTGGCCTTTTTCCTTAGCTTTTCCGCCACGGCCCAGACCCCCCTCCAGACTGGACTCCAGCCCCCCGAGATCGCCGCGCGCACCTACCTGCTGGTGGACGTGACCGCCAATCAGGTGCTGGCCGCCAAGGACATCGACGCGCCCGTCGAGCAGGCCTCGCTCACCAAGCTCATGACCGGCTACCTGGTCTTCGACGCGCTGCGCGCCAAGAAGATCACGCTGGAGCAGAAGCTGCCCGTGAGCGTGCGCGCCTGGAAGATGCCCGGCTCGCGCATGTTCATCGACCCCAAGATGCAGGTGCCGGTCGAGGACCTCATCAAGGGCATGATCGTGCAGTCCGGCAACGACGCCACCATGGCCCTGGCCGAAGGCGTGGGCGGCACGGCCGAGAACTTCGTCAAGCTCATGAACGACCAGGCCCAGGCGCTGGGCATGAAGGGCACGCACTACAAGAACCCCGAGGGCCTGACCGAGCCCGGCCACACCACCACGGCGCGCGACCTTTCCGTGCTCGCCACGCGGCTGATGAAGGACTTTCCGGAGTACATGCACTACTACGCCACCAAGCAGTACAGCTACCCCGGCACGCCCGCATCCAACGGCAGCAACCGCAACACGCTGCTGTTCCGCGACCCCACCGTGGATGGCCTGAAAACCGGCCACACGGAGGCGGCGGGCTACTGCCTGGTGGCCACGTCCAGGCGCGACTTCCCCGGCGTGGGTCAGCGCCGCCTGTTGTCCATCGTGCTCGGCGCCGCCAGCGAGAACGCCCGCGCCAACGAAAGCCAGAAGCTGCTGAACTGGGGCTACACCGCGTTCGAGGCCGTCAAGCTGTTCGACGCGGGCAAGCCCGTGGCCACGCCCGCCGTCTGGAAAGGCAAGGAAAGCACCCTGAAGATTGGCCGCGACGACGCCATCGTCGTCGCCGTGCCGTCCGGCAGCTCCGGCAAGATCACGACCCAGGTCGTGCGGCCCGATCCGCTGGTCGCGCCCTTTGCCAAGGGCCAGCCCATCGGCAGCCTGAAGGTGTCGCTGGGCGATCAGCACCTCGCCGACGTGCCGCTGGTCGCGCTGGAAGGCGTCGAGCAGGCCGGTATTTTCGGGCGCGCCTGGGACGCCATCCGCCTCTGGATCAAGTGACGCGCTTGCCCTGAGCGGGGCATCCTGCTACATTAGAAGGCTTTTCGGAATTTCCGAAGGGACAGACTTTCACGTTTTGTTTTCGCTCAATAGAGCAAATTTCACGTTTTGGGACGTATCAATGCCAACCATTAATCAACTGGTCCGTCAGGGGCGCGAGGTCGAAAAGATCAAGTCCAAGAGCCCTGCGATGGAAAACTCTCCCCAGCGCCGTGGCGTGTGTACCCGTGTGTACACCACCACGCCCAAGAAGCCCAACTCCGCTCTGCGCAAGGTCGCCAAGGTGCGCCTGACCAACGGCTTCGAGGTCATCTCTTACATCGGCGGCGAAGGCCACAACCTGCAAGAGCACAGCGTCGTGCTGGTGCGCGGCGGTCGTGTGAAGGACTTGCCCGGTGTGCGTTACCACATCGTGCGCGGTTCGCTTGATCTGCAAGGCGTCAAGGACCGCAAGCAGGCCCGCTCCAAGTACGGCGCGAAGAAGCCCAAGGCCAAGTAATCGGTCTGAGAAATTTCGGTGCTGTCTCCCGCGTGGCGCGGTGATGTCAGCGTAGTGACCCCAAACGCAGATGTCCTGCGCGGGTCGAGTAAGTGGGAGTCCTGGTTTGGCTCTCGCGGTGCCGGAAACGGTGCCAACTGAAGCAAAGATAGAGGTAAGAAATGCCACGTCGTCGCGAAGTCCCCAAACGTGAAATCCTGCCGGATCCCAAGTTCGGCAATGTAGAGCTGTCCAAATTCATGAACGTGATCATGGAAGGCGGCAAGAAGGCGGTTGCAGAGCGCATCATCTATGGCGCCCTGGACCTGATCGAGAAGAAGCACCCCGACAAGGACCCCCTGGAGGCGTTCACCGTTGCCATCAACAACGTGAAGCCCATGGTCGAAGTCAAGTCCCGCCGCGTGGGCGGTGCCAACTACCAGGTGCCCGTGGAAGTGCGTCCCGTGCGCCGCCTGGCCCTGTCGATGCGCTGGATCAAGGAAGCTGCGCGCAAGCGCGGCGAGAAGTCCATGGCCCAGCGCCTGGCCAATGAAATCCTGGAAGCCACGGAAGGCCGTGGCGGCGCGATGAAGCGCCGCGACGAAGTGCATCGCATGGCCGAAGCCAACAAGGCCTTCAGCCACTTCCGCTTCTAAGTTTTCCGCAGACCGAAGGCTGGGAGCCCGACCCGCCGTTTTGGCGGGCGGGCTCTTGGCCGTTAACGAAAGACCATCATGGCACGCAAGACCCCCATCGAGCGCTACCGCAACATCGGTATCTCGGCCCACATCGACGCTGGCAAGACCACGACGACCGAACGCATCCTTTTCTACACCGGTGTGAACCACAAGATCGGTGAAGTGCATGACGGCGCTGCCACCATGGACTGGATGGAGCAGGAGCAAGAGCGCGGCATCACCATCACGTCCGCTGCCACCACCTGCTTCTGGAAGGGCATGGACATGTCCTATCCCGAGCACCGCTTCAACATCATCGACACCCCCGGCCACGTGGACTTCACCATCGAGGTGGAGCGCTCCATGCGCGTGCTGGACGGCGCCTGCATGGTCTATTGCGCCGTGGGCGGTGTGCAGCCCCAGTCCGAAACCGTGTGGCGCCAGGCCAACAAGTACAAGGTGCCCCGCCTCGCGTTCGTCAACAAGATGGACCGCACCGGCGCCAACTTCTTCAAGGTCTATGACCAGATGCGCATGCGCCTGAAGGCCAACCCCGTGCCCGTGGTGATTCCCATCGGCGCCGAAGAAGGCTTCAAGGGCGTGGTGGACCTGCTCAAGATGAAGGCCATCATCTGGGACGAGGCTTCGCAGGGCATGAAGTTCGACTACCAGGACATCCCCGCCGAGCTCGTCGAATCCGCCAAGGAATGGCGCGAGAAGATGGTCGAGGCCGCTGCCGAAGGCTCCGAAGAGCTGATGAACAAGTACCTGGAAGAGGGCGACCTCTCCGAGGAAGAGGTCAAGCTCGGCCTGCGTACGCGCACCATCGCCACCGAAATCCAGCCCATGCTGTGCGGCACCGCGTTCAAGAACAAGGGCGTGCAGCGCATGCTGGACGCCGTGATCGACTACCTGCCCTCGCCCGTGGACATCCCGCCTGTGGCCGGTACCGACGAGGACGAAGCCGAAACCAGCCGCAAGGCGGACGACGGCGAGAAGTTCTCCGCCCTGGCGTTCAAGCTGATGACCGACCCGTTCGTGGGCCAGCTCACCTTCGTGCGCGTCTATTCCGGCGTGCTCTCCAAGGGCGACACCGTCTTCAACCCGGTCAAGGGCAAGAAGGAGCGCATCGGCCGTATCGTGCAGATGCACGCCAACGAGCGCCAGGAAGTGGACGAAATCCGCGCGGGCGACATCGCCGCCTGCGTGGGCCTCAAGGAAGTGACCACGGGTGAAACCCTGTGCGACCCCGATGCCATCGTGACGCTGGAGCGCATGGTGTTCCCCGAGCCCGTGATTTCGCAGGCCGTGGAGCCCAAGACCAAGGCCGACCAGGAAAAGATGGGCATCGCCCTGCAGCGCCTGGCTGCCGAGGATCCGTCCTTCCGCGTGCGTACCGACGAAGAGTCCGGCCAGACCATCATCTCCGGCATGGGCGAGTTGCACCTTGAAATCATCGTGGACCGCATGAAGCGCGAGTTCGGCGTCGAAGCCAACGTGGGCAAGCCCCAGGTGGCCTACCGCGAAACCATCCGCAAGACGGTGGAAGAAGCCGAAGGCAAGTTCGTGCGCCAGTCCGGCGGCAAGGGCCAGTACGGCCACGTCGTGCTCAAGATCGAGCCGAACGAAGCGGGCAAGGGCATCGAGTTCATCGACGCCATCAAGGGCGGTGTGGTGCCGCGCGAATTCATCCCGGCCGTGGAAAAGGGCATCAACGAAGCCGTCACGCAAGGCGTGCTGGCCGGCTACCCCGTGGTGGACGTGAAGGTGACCCTGCACTTCGGTTCGTACCACGACGTGGACTCGAACGAACTGGCGTTCAAGATGGCCGCCATCTTCGGCTTCAAGGAAGGCTGCAAGAAGGCCGGCCCCGTCATCTTGGAGCCCATGATGGCCGTGGAAGTCGAGACGCCCGAGGACTACGCAGGCACGGTGATGGGCGACCTGTCCAGCCGCCGCGGCATGGTGCAGGGCATGGACGACATCGTGGGTGGCGGCAAGGCCATCCGCGCCGAAGTGCCGCTGTCCGAAATGTTCGGCTACTCGACCGCGCTGCGCTCGGCCACGCAAGGCCGCGCCACCTACACGATGGAATTCAAGCACTACAGCGAGGCCCCTCGCAACGTGTCCGAAGCCATCATGGCGGCCCGCGCAAAATAAGTGTCAAATTGGCCGCTGGCGCTTGCTGGATAAGCGCTGGCAGCTATCAAATTCATAGTCTGCGATCGCGTGCCCCGCGTTGCCCGTGGCGAGGGAGAAAGCAACGCGATGCAGACGTTAAACCCCACACGGGCATTGCTCTTTATCTGGAGTTGAAAAATGGCAAAAGGCAAGTTCGAACGCACCAAGCCCCACGTGAACGTGGGCACGATCGGCCACGTGGACCATGGCAAGACCACGCTGACCGCGGCAATCGCCACCGTGCTGTCCGCCAAGTTCGGCGGCGAAGCCAAGAAGTACGACGAAATCGACGCGGCGCCTGAAGAAAAAGCGCGCGGCATCACCATCAACACCGCCCACGTCGAATACGAAACGG
>NZ_JASGDA010000045.1:0-18735 GCF_047607405.1 Acidovorax sp.
CCCATGGCCATGACCAGCGCCAGCCCGAAGGCATAGAAGAAGCTCTCCGACGACAGCCACAGGCTGCTGTGCGTCATGCTGCCCACCGCCAGGATGCCGACGAACCCCCAGGTCACGGAGCGGTCGGCGCGCGCACAGCGCTTGCCGCCCCACAGCGTCATGAGCAATACGGCGGCGAACATCAGCCCGCCCACGATGCCGTGCTGCACCATGAAGAACAGGAACTGGTTGTGCGGGTGAAAGGCCCCCGCGTGGCACCAGTCCCCGGTGGTGGCCACACGGCAGAACTGGCCGGAGTAGGAGCCCGTCCCCCAGCCGAGCACGGGGCGCTCGGCGATCAGCTCCAGCGACTTCTCCCAGAAATACATGCGCTGGCCGATGGAGCTGAGGGTGTCCGTCTTGTAGTCGCCGAGTTCGCTGACGGCCAGGTGTACGCGCTCCTGGATCTGCGGAGACAACCACACGGCGCCCGCCAGCACGACCGCCAGCACGGCCAGGGCCGGGATCTTTCTGCGGCCTCCCACCTGCGACAGCGTGAAAGCCACCAGTGCCGCGCCGGTCGCCAGGTAGCCCGTGCGACCGTGGGACAGCTGGGTGTTGCACACGAAGGCCAGCACGGCCACCAGCCACCACAGCGCCCGCTGCCAACGCACCCGGACCGCCAGCCCCTGGCGCAGGGCGCGCAGCATGAGCAGAGCCATCATCGCTCCCTGCGTGATGTGGTCCTTGAACACCGAATGGTCCGCACTCCAGCCCAGGTTGTGCGTCTTGGACCAGGGCAGATTCCAGCCGATGTTGATGTAGCTCATCGCCAGGGTCAGCAGCATGGCCGCGGTGAACGCCGTCCAGCAGCGCTCCCGGGTGGGCTCGTGCACCAGCAGCGAGGCCGCGGCCAGCAGGAGCAGCAGCTTGGAATACTTGAGCAGGTGGTAGAGGACTTCCTGCGGCGTGCCGGTCGTGTACAGGCTGCCGATCAGGATCAGCCCGGCCAGGCCGAGCAGCGGAAACGTCGGCGGCAGGTGCCGCACGGCCTGCCAGCGCTCCCGGAACCGGCCGGACAGCAGCCACAGCACGAGCGTGCAGGCCATCGACAGGTTGGCGCCCGCCAGCGTCAGCGGCATCAGGAAGAAGAACGCCACGAGGCACCACCGCGCCATGCAATCCAGCGCTGCGTGGGGATAGGAGGACGGGAGGCGGAAGCCCATTCAGTTTTCCACGGCGCGGCACGCCCCTGGCGAGGGCAGCCGAGCAAGGGCCGCCCCGCAGCGATGGCTGCGTCCCCCTGCCCGCGCGCAGCGCGAGAGCGGGGGCTGAGGGCCGCGGCTCCAAGCCTGCCTGCGCAGGCTTGGACGGCCCCGAAGGGCTGCCGCCTCTGGCGGCCGCACGGAGGCGCGCAGGGCCTCAGGGGGGTGTCGTTTCATCTTGCGGCGGGCTGCCCCAGGGCGTCCCGGTCCACCGCCAGCGCGGCATAGCGGAAGAACGACTCCAGCGCGACCAGGAAGCAGTGCAGGAACCCCTCGCGTCCGCAGAGAATACCTCGGTGGAAGATGTAGAGCCGCACGAAGCTGGCCAGCGCGCTGCCCATGCCGCGCAGCACGCCGCCCTGCTTGCCCTGGTCCAGCCGCTTGACGGCCCCCAGCTGCGCGTACTGGGCCAGCTTCAGCAGGCTCTGGTGTACGGTGCGCCGGGAATGGTGCAGCAGCGGACTGGGCAGCGACTGGTGGGGCAGATCCGGGGTGCGCAGGCGGGGCCCTTCGTGGACCACCCCCTCGAAGCCCAGCAACTGCCGGCGCGGGAACAGGCGCGGCAGGCCGTCGCCCTTGCGCATGTGGGTCAGCGGCTTGCCGAAGGCCACCTGGGTCCAGCGCACGTCCCCGACCAGATCCTGGTCGCGGCGCACGGCCTCCTGGATCTCGCGGGCCAGGCCGGGCGTGATGACCTCGTCGGCGTCCAGGAAGAAGATCCAGTCGCCCCGGGCATGCTCCAGCTGGCGGTTGCGCTGGGCGGCGAAGCCCTGCCAGTCCGGGTGCAGGTACACCTCGGCGCCCGCAGCGCGGGCCAGTTCCACCGTGGCGTCGGTACTGGCGGAGTCCACCACCAGCACCTGGTCGGCGAACGCGGCGCTTTCCAGGCACGCCTTTATGTTCAGCGCCTCGTTGCGCGTCAGCACGGCAATCGTCAAGGTCGGCATCGGCTCACACTCCCTCCGGTTGTCCTGCATCCGCCTGGGCGCGCGCGGTCCACATGCCCCACCAGCGGCCGGCGCTGCGCGCCAGCAGCCGGGGGTTGAGCAGAGGCACCCGCACCAGCACCTCCAGCGCGCCCAGCCACAGGGCCTTGCGCCGTGTACGCAGGGCCGCCCGCGCACCGCGGTGCTTGGCCTGGAAGCGGATTTTGGAACGGCTGTGGTGGAAGCCCCGCCCCCATTCGGCCCGCATGGGCGAGCGCCCGCGCACCGATCCGCGGTTGGCGTGCACCGCCGTGGCCTGGGGCTCGATCAGCACCATCTGCCGGGCCTGGAAGATGCGCGCGCAGAGATCCTCGTCCTCGTAGTAGAGGAAGAACCCCGTATCGAAGCGCCAGCGCGCCGCGTCGCAGCGCACCAGCCAGGCGGCGGCGCAGGCGTGGCCCACGCACAGGGGGCCTTCGGCGGCGGGGCCGCGCCCCGCCCACAGCCAGCGCAGCCAGCCGTAGTTCAGCTCCTTGCCGCCATCGCTGGCCAGCAGCTGCGGCGCCACGATGGCCGCGGTCGGCCAGGCTTCGGCGGTCTGCACCAGCCGGGCCGCGCTGGCCGGGTCGATCTGGCAGTCGGGGTTGAGCAGCAGCGCATAGGGCGTGCGGACCTGGTCCAGCGCCAGGTTGTTCGCCGCGCCGAAACCGAGGTTGCGCTCGCAGCGCAGCACCTGCGCGCGGGGCAGGTGTTGCGCCAACTGGCCGAGCGTGTCGTCCGTGCTGGCGTTGTCCACCACCACCACGTGCGGGAACCGCTGCAGACCGGCGGCCATGGCGGCCACGCAATGGGCGCTGTGGTAGGTGACGGCCACCACCGTGACCCGCGCCAGGGCCTGGTCCAACGCCTCCCCGGTGAGGAGGCTCAATGGGCGTGCCCCACTTTTTCGCCCGCCTTGAGGCGATAGACCGTGCCGCAATAGGGGCACTTGCCCTCGCCCTCGTGGGCCACGTCGATATAGACCTTCGGGTGGCCGCTCCAGAGCTTCATCTCGGCCTTGGGGTTGGGGCAATAGACGCCGCCATTGCCGTTGAGATCCTTGGCCAGCAGTTCAACGATTGCTTGCGACATGGTGATCAGACCTTGGTGAGCCAGTGGGCGTATTGGGGATTGCGGCCGTTCACGATGTCGAAGAAGGCCGACTGGATTTTCTCGGTGACGGGGCCGCGGCTGCCCGCGCCGATGGTGACGCGGTCGAGTTCGCGGATGGGCGTGATCTCGGCGGCGGTGCCGCTGAAGAAGGCTTCGTCGGCGATGTAGATCTCGTCGCGCGTGATGCGCTTTTGCACCAGCTCGATACCGAGGTCCTTGCAGATGTGCAGCACGGTGTTGCGCGTGATGCCGTTGAGCGCGCCGGCCGACAGGTCGGGCGTGTAGACCACGCCGTCCTTCACGACGAACACGTTCTCGCCCGCGCCTTCGCTCACGAAGCCGGCGGCGTCGAGCAGCAGGGCCTCGTCGTAGCCGTCCTCGGTGGCTTCCATGTTGGCGAGGATGGAGTTGCTGTAGTTGCTCACCGCCTTGGCCTGCGTCATGGTGATGTTGACGTGGTGGCGCGTGTAGCTGCTGGTCTTGACGCGGATGCCGCGCTGCATGCCTTCCTCGCCCAGGTACGCGCCCCAGGCCCAGGCGGCCACCATCAGGTGGATCTGGTTGCCCTTGGGGGAAACGCCCAGCTTCTGCGAGCCGATCCAGGTCAGCGGGCGCAGGTAGCACGATTCGAGCTTGTTGGCGCGCACCACGGCCTTCTGCGCCTCGTTGACCTCGTCCTTGGTGAACGGGATGTTCATGCGCAGGATCTTGGCGCTGTTGAACAGGCGGTCGGTGTGCTCCTGCAGGCGGAAGATGGCGGTGCCGTTCACCGTGTTGTAGGCGCGCACGCCTTCGAACGCGCCGCAGCCGTAGTGCAGCGTGTGGGTCAGCACGTGGATCTTGGCATCGCGCCAGTCCACCATCTGGCCGTCCATCCAGATCTTGCCGTCACGGTCGGCCATCGAGGGAACAACGGGGCTCATGGGGGGTCGTCCTTAAAAAGCGGGATTTTACGAGGCGTCGGCAGCGGGCCGGTGCAGCGTCCACTGGCGCAGCTTGCCGCTGTGGAACTCGCAGGTCACGTGCGACTGCGTGCCGTCCGTCCAGCGGAACACCTCGGGCTGCGCGCCCTCGGGCGACAGCGCCTCGCCCAGCGACCGGGTCAACGCCACCACGTGCAGCAGGTTCACGCCGGGCTTGAGCCGTGCATTGAGCATGACGGCGCTGCCCACGTAGCCCACGGGGCGGTTGGCGGCCTTCTTCATCACGCTCATGAGGCGGGTGAAGTGCAACAGCGCCCACATGACCAGCCCCCCGCCCACGGCGGCGATGCCGGGCCAGCCGTAAGAGGTGTAGCCGACGATCAGCAGGGCCACGATGCCCAGTGGGATCACGATGTTGCGCAGATTCATGGCCGCGATTGTCGATTACGCCAGCCCGCGCACCACGTTCATGGCCTCTTCCACCCGCTCCACGGCGTGGATGGCCAGGCCCTCGATGGGCTTCTTGGGCGCATTGGCCTTGGGCACCACGGCCACGCTGAAACCCAGCTTGGCGGCTTCCTTCAAGCGCTCCTGCCCGCGCGGCGCGGGCCGCACCTCGCCCGCCAGCCCGACCTCGCCAAAGGCGATGAAGCCCCTCGGCAGCGGCTTGCCGCGCAGGCTGCTGGTAATCGACAGCATCACCGCCAGGTCGGCCGCAGGCTCGCTGATGCGCACGCCGCCCACGGCGTTGACGAACACGTCCTGGTCCATGCAGGCCACGCCCGCGTGGCGGTGCAGCACCGCCAGCAGCATGGCCAGGCGGTCGCGGTCCAGGCCCACGGACAGGCGGCGGGGGCTGGGGCCGCCGCTGTCCACCAGCGCTTGTATCTCCACCAGCAGCGGGCGCGTGCCTTCCAGCGTCACCATCACGCAACTGCCGGGCACGGGCTCGCTGTGCTGGCTCAAAAAGATGGCGCTGGGGTTGCTCACGCCCTTGAGGCCCTTTTCCGTCATGGCGAACACGCCGATCTCGTTGACCGCGCCAAAGCGGTTCTTGATGGCGCGCACCAGGCGGAACTGGCTGTGCGTGTCGCCTTCGAAGTACAGCACCGTGTCCACCATGTGCTCCAGCACGCGCGGCCCGGCCAGCGCGCCCTCCTTGGTCACATGCCCCACGAGCACGATGGCGATGCCCGTGGCCTTGGCCGCGCGCGTAAGGTGCGCCGCGCATTCGCGCACCTGGGCCACGCTGCCGGGGGCGCTGGTGAGCTGGTCGGAGTAGATGGTCTGGATGGAGTCGATCACCGCCACGGCGGGCTGCGTGGCCTCGATGGTGGCGAGGATTTTTTCGAGCTGGATTTCCGCCAGCACGTTGACCTGGCTGCCCTCCAGCCCCAGGCGGCGCGAGCGCAGCGCCACCTGCGCGCCGCTCTCCTCGCCCGTCACGTACAGCGTGGGCAGGCCCTGGCGCTGCAGCGCGTCCAGCGCCTGCAGCAGCAGCGTGGACTTGCCGATGCCCGGGTCGCCGCCGATCAGCACCACGCCGCCCTCGACCACGCCGCCGCCGAGCACGCGGTCCAGCTCGCCGATGCCGCTGGGCGTGCGCGCCACCTCGGCCGCCTCGATCGCCGCCAGGGGCGTGACGGCCTGCGCCTGGGCCAGCCCCGCGTACTGCGGCGCGCTCAGGCGGTTCTTGCCTGGGGCCGTGCTTTCGGCCACCGACTCGACCAGCGTGTTCCACGCGCCGCAGGCCGGGCACTTGCCCAGCCAGCGCGGGCTGGCGCCGCCGCATTCGGTGCAGGTGAAGATGGTTTTGTCCTTGGCCATGGGGCCTGGACTATAGCCGCGCCCGTACCGGCACAATGCCCGCCATGCAACCGATGAAAACCTGTATCTACGGCGCCGGCGCCATCGGCGGCTGGCTGGGCATGGCCCTGGCCCAGGCCGGATGCGACCTGAGCCTGGTCGCGCGCGGCGCCACCCTGGCCGCGCTGCGCTCTGACGGCCTGCGCCTGCGCCGCCCCGACGGCACGGTGGCCCACGCGCCGGTCACGGCGCACGACGACCCCGGCGCTTTGGGCGTGCAAGACCTGGTGGTGCTGGCCGTCAAGGCGCCCGCCCTGCCCGACGTGGCCCGCGCCATGGCGCCGCTGATCGGGCCGCAGACCATCGTGCTCACCGCGATGAACGGCGTGCCCTGGTGGTTCCTGCAAGGCTTTGGCGGCGCGGCGCAAGGGCGCGCGCTGCAGGCCGTGGACGCGGACGGCGCCATCGCCCGCGCCATTCCCGCCGCGCAGGTGCTGGGCAGCGTGGTCCACACCAGTTGCGCGCTGCAAGCGCCGGGCTTCGTGCGCCAGCACTTCGGCAACCGCCTCATCGTCGGCGAGCCGAGCGGCGCCCGCAGCCCGCGCCTGCAAGCCCTGGCCGACGTACTGGCGCGCGGCGGCATCGACGTGGAAGTGTCGGACTGCATTCAGAAAGACATCTGGTTCAAGCTCTGGGGCAACATGACCGTCAACCCCATCAGCGCGCTGACCGGCGCCACCACCGACCGCATCCTGGACGACGAGCTGGTGCGCGGCTTCATCAGCGCCGTGATGCTGGAAGCCCGCTCCATCGGCGCAAAGATCGGCCTGCCGATAGCCCAGCAGCCCGAGGACCGCCACGCCGTCACGCGCAAGCTGGGCGCGTTCAAGACCTCGATGCTGCAGGACGTGGAAGCGAACAAGCCGCTGGAGATCGACGCCCTGGTCGGCGCGGTGCGCGAGCTGGGCCAGATCACCGCCACGCCCACGCCGCACACCGACGCGCTGCTGGGGCTGGTGCGGCTGATGGCGCGCGTGCGGGGAATTTATTGAGTCAAATTGGCCTTTGGCGCTTATCCAGAAAGCACAAGCAGCTATCAATATAGTAGCAATCAACGGCCCTGGATGACGCGCACCGCCTGCGGCAGCGAGCGCACGCCGGGCAGGAAGTGGTCGATGGTGGCGCCCAGCAGCACGGCGCACAGCAGCGCGCCCAGCAACGGCTTCCACGTCAGGCGCACGGCGGCGGACAGCCAGCCTTCGCGCTCCACGCCCACGGCCGCGCGGGCGGTGGCGTAGGAGAAGGCCAGCTCCACCGCCACGGCCAGCAGCGCGTCCCAGCCGAAGAACAGAAAGGCCAGCGAACCCGCGCCCAGCACCAGCGCGGCGCCGATGAGGAAGATGGCAACGACGGGCACGACGACGACCGCGCCTTCGTCCGCGCTGCCCAGGGCATCCGCCGCGCCGCCCGCCAGGTCGCCCAGCGCGCTGGCGCCGCTGTCGCCCACGGCGCCAAAGTCGCCCGACGCGCCCGCGCCGCCAAAGTCTCCGCCGCCCGTGCGCGGCAGCGGCACCCGGGCGCCGCCACCACTGCCGCCGTTGGGCCAGGGGATGTCGGGCAAGTCCAGGCCGTCGGCCCCGCCGCCCTCGGGCCGCCGCACCAGCCGCGCCGCCCAGGCGCGCAGCACCAGCAGGTAGCCCAGGTAGCCCGCCGTCAGCGTCACGGCGTAGCGCAGCGCCAGCGAGTCCACGCCCGCCAGCATCTGCAGGTGCGACGCGCACCACATCAGCAGCAGCGTGAAGCTGCCGATCAGCAGCCCGTGCCAGCGCAGGCTGTAGCGCTGGCGCAGGCTGCGCTCCACGCTCTGGCGGTGCATGCGCACCGAGCGCCAGGTGGATTGGGTACGGGCCATGCTCAATCGGCGGCCACCGGCACGCGCTGCGCCAGCGCGCACATCAGCTCATACCCCACGGTACCTGCCGCGCGCGCCACCTCGTCGATGGGCAGCACGGCGCCGTTGCGGGCGCGGCCCCACAGCGTGACCTCGCTGCCAAAGCCCACGGGCACCCCGCGCTCGACGAGCGGGGTCAGGTCCACCGTGACCATATCCATGCTGACCCGCCCCACCAGCCGCGTGCGCACGCCGTTGACCAGCACGGGCGTGCCGGTGTCGCAGTGGCGCGGGTAGCCGTCGGCATAGCCGCAGGCGGCCACGCCGATGGCGAGCGGCCCCTCGGCGGTGAAGCGCGATCCGTAGCCCACGGTGTCGCCCGCCCGCAGCTGCTGCACGGCCAGCAGGCGCGTGGCGAGGGTCATGGTGGGTTGCAGTTGCCAGTGGGCCGCGTCGTTCTCGGGGAAGTCGGGCGCGCTGCCGTAGAGCACGATGCCCGCGCGCACCCAGTCGGCGCGCACCGCCGGGTCGCCGCCCGCGTGGCGCAGCACGGCGGCGCTGTTGCTCACGCTGCGCTCGCCGGGCAAATCCTGCGTGGCGGTGTGGAAGGCGGCCATCTGGTGCGCGATGCCGCGCGGGCCGTCGGAGTCGCTGAAGTGGGTCATGAACGAGATTTCATCGACCTGCGGCAAGGCGTTGAGCCGCGCCCACGCGGCGCGAAAGCGCTGGGGCGCGAAGCCCAGGCGGTTCATGCCCGAGTTGAGCTTGAGGAACACGCGGTGCGGCACCTGCGTCTTGTGCGCGGCCAGCATGTCGATCTGCTCGTCGCAATGGACGGCGTGCCACAACGACAGGCGCGAGCACAGCTCCAGGTCGCGCGGCTCGAACACGCCCTCCAGCAGCAGGATCGGCCCGCGCCAGCCCAGGTGGCGCACGCGCTCGGCCTCGGCCAGATCCAGCAGCGCGAAGCCGTCGGCGCCGCGCAGGCCCTCGAACACGCGCTCGATGCCGTGGCCGTAGGCGTTGGCCTTGACCACGGCCCAGGTCCTGGCGTCGGGCACGGCCTGGCGCACGCGCTGCAGGTTGTGGCGCAGCGCGGCGGTGTGAATGTGGGCTTGTATGGGGCGCGGCATAGAGGGTTTGACCGGGGAAAATGCCCCGGATTCTGGCATTGCGGCTGTTTTGGTGCGTGATATAACCGCCAGTCACTTGCGACAGGTCTCCACATTCCACAGGGCATCAGCCGGGCTGATGCGCCCACCAGCCATTCGATGAAGCGCGGTTTCTACACCATCATGTCGGCGCAGTTCTTCAGCTCGCTGGCCGACAATGCGCTTTTCGTCGCCGCCGTCGAGCTGCTGCGCACCAGCGGCGCGCCCGAGTGGCAGCGCGCCGCGCTGGTGCCCATGTTCGCGCTGTTCTATGTGGTGCTGGCGCCCTTCGTGGGCGCCTTTGCCGACGCACTGCCGAAGGGCAAGGTCATGTTCATCAGCAACGCCATCAAGGTGGTGGGCTGCCTGATGATGCTGTTCGGCTCGCACCCGCTCATCGCCTACGCGGTGGTGGGGCTGGGGGCCGCCGCGTATTCGCCCGCCAAGTACGGCATCCTGACCGAGCTGCTGCCCGCGTCGCAGCTCGTCAAGGCCAACGGCTGGATCGAGGGGCTGACCATCGCGTCCATCATCCTCGGCGTGCTGCTGGGCGGGCAGTTGGTGGGGCAGCACCTGTCGGCCCTGCTGCTGGGCTTTGACCTGCCGCTGCTCGACTCGGGCGTGGACACGCCCGCCGAATCGGCCATCGCCGCGCTCATCGTGGTCTATGCCCTGGCCGCGTGGTTCAACACCCGCATTCCGCACACCGGCGTGGAAATGCGCCCTCTGCGCGCCGACCCCGCGCGCGGCGTGCTGGCGAACGCGCTGGGCCTGCTGCCCGACTTCTGGGCCTGCAACAGCCGCCTGTGGCGCGACCGGCTGGGGCAGATCTCGCTGGCCACCACCACGCTGTTCTGGGGCGCGGGCGGCAACCTCAAGTTCATCGTGCTGGCCTGGGCCGCCGCAGCGCTGGCCTACGACACCACCCAGGCTTCGGCGCTGACGGGCGTGGTCGCCATCGGCACCGCCGTGGGGGCGGTGGTGGCGTCCGCGCGCATGCGGCTCGACGCGGCCACGCGCGTCATCCCGCTGGGCATCGCCATGGGGCTGCTGCTGATCCTGATGGTGTTCATCGGCGACATCTGGGTGGCGATCCCCTTCCTCATCGCGCTGGGCGGGCTGGGCGGCTACCTGGTGGTGCCCATGAACGCGCTGCTGCAGCACCGGGGCCACAACCTCATGGGCGCGGGCCGCTCCATCGCCGTGCAGAACTTCAACGAGCAGGCGGCCATCCTGGGCATGGGCGCGTTCTACAGCCTCTCGCTCAAGCTGGGGCTGTCGGTGTTCGGCGCCATCACCGCGTTCGGGCTGCTGGTGGCCGGGGCGATGTGGGCCATCCAGCGCTGGCACGCCCGCAACTGCACGCAGCACCGCGACGAGGTGGAGCACCTGCTGCAGATCGCGCGGCAAGATACGCACCATTAACCCCCCCCCTGAGTCGCCTGCGGCGCCTTCCCCCAGGGGGACGCCACCAGTGGCCTGGCGGAGCCAGCTCCACGGTGGCACTGGCCTGGGGGCGCGCCAGTTTTTACACTCCGCTGATTTACTATTGATTTGATAGCTGCTGGCGCCCGCCCCTTCTGAGCTGTAGCCCTTTTTTGCATGCAATCTCCCTTGCCTTTCGCCGCCCTGTTGTTCAACGCCTTCGTGTGGGGGCTGTCGTGGTGGCCGTTCCAGCAGCTGCACCGCGCGGGCCTGCACCCGCTGTGGGCCACGGCCTTCATGTATGCGCTGGTGCTGGTTGCGCTGCTGGCCTGGCGGCCCGGGGTGTGGGCGCAGGTGCGCCAGCATCCGCAGCTGTGGCTGCTGGCGCTCAGTTCGGGGCTGAACAACGTGGCCTTCAACTGGGCGGTGACGATCGGCGACGTGGTGCGCGTGATCCTGCTGTTCTACCTGATGCCCGCCTGGGCGGTGCTGCTGGCCTGGCGCATCCTGGGCGAGCGCCCCACGCCCATGGCGCTGGCCCGGCTGCTGCTGGCCTTCGCGGGCGTGGCGCTGGTGCTGCTGCCGCAGGGCGGCGCGGGCAGCCTGGGCAGGCAGCCGCTGTCGCTGGCCGATGGGCTGGCGCTGCTGGGCGGCTTCATGTTCGCGCTGACCAACGTCACCCTGCGCCGCCTGCACGCGGTGCCGGGGCCTGCGCGCATGTTCTCGATGTTCGGCGGCTGCATGCTGATGGCGCTGGCCGCCGCCTTTGCCGGGCGGCAGGCGGGCATCGTCGATTCCTTTCCGCCGCTGCAGCCGGGCTGGATGGCCACGGCCGCACTGCTGGCAGGCGTGCTGCTGCTGGGCAACTGGGCGCTGCAGTTCGGCGCGGCGCGGCTGGCGGCGGGCACGACGGCGCTGGTGATGCTGTCGGAGGTGGTGTTCGCCACCGCTTCGTCGGCCCTGCTGGGCGCTGCCGCGCTGAACGCGCGCACGCTGCTGGGCGGGGCGCTGATCCTGCTGGCGTCGCTGCTGGCCGCGCTGCGGCGCTAGGGCGACTCGTTCAGTGTTGCCTTAGCATGGCGGCCTGTCTTTGCACGAAAGGAAAACGCCATGCCCGGCAGCATCTACGACTTTGAAGCGCAGCAGATGAACGGCCAGACGGTGCCGCTGTCGCAGTACCGAGGCAAGGTGCTGCTGATCGTGAACACCGCCAGCGCCTGCGGCTTCACGCCCCAGTTCGGCGGGCTGGAGGAACTGCACAAGCAGTACGCGGACAAGGGCCTGGTGGTGCTGGGCTTTCCGTGCAACCAGTTCGGCCACCAGGACCCGGGCAGCAACGACGAGATCGCCAGCTTCTGCCAACTCAACTACGGCGTGAGCTTTCCGATGATGGCGAAGATCGACGTGAACGGCGCCGATGCCTCGCCGCTGTACAAGTGGCTCACCGCCGAGGCGCCGGGGCTGCTGGGCAGCAAGGCGATCAAGTGGAACTTCACGAAATTCCTGGTGGGCAAGGACGGCCGGGTGATCCGCCGCTACGCGCCGCAGGATGCGCCCAAGAAGCTGGCGGGGGACATCGAAGCGGCGCTGGCGGGTTGAACCATGGCGTTGAGGTTTTCAAGCCTTTTTGGCCTCCAGCGCTTATGCAGAAAGCACGAGCAGCTATCAAAACAGGAGTTTTGACAGCCGCCAACCGCTACGCCGCAGCCAGGCGCCGCGCACGCTCGATCTGCTGGCCCACGGCGCGGGGCGCCAGGCCGTACATGTCGGCAAAGGCTTCCAGCGTCTGGCCGCTGGCCTCGAAGGCGCGCAGCAGGGCTTCGTCCTTGGCATTGCGGGCGGCCCACTCGGCAAAGGCTTCTTCCAGGATGGCGTTGGCGGCCTCGTCGCGGCTTGCTACCCGCGCGGTGTAGTCCTCGCGCGAGAGGCCCGACGCCTCGAACGTGGCGATGATGCGGCTGCGCAGCTTGGGCAGCAGGTCTTGCGCCGCCCCGCCCTTGCTGTTCTTGCGGCGGCGATAGACCTCCAGCAGCGCGTGGTGTACGTGCTCGGGGGCCATGGGCTCCACGGGCTGGCCCGCCAGATCGCGGCGCTGCTCGCCCGCCGCCACGCACTGCAGGTAGCGCGTGGAGCGGGTGTGCAGCCCCAGCGCGGCCTTCAAGTCTTCTTTCTCGAACAGGCCGGGGTGCGCGGCCTGCAGGTCGTGGAAGATGCCGCGCTTGAGCGGGCGGAACACGGCGCCGAACAGGTGGGGGTACAGGGCGGCAAGCTGCTCCAGCACGGGGTGGGTGCGGGGCCTGGGGGCCTTGGCGGACGGCTGCTGTTGTTGTTCTTGCGCGTGTACGGGGTCGGTCATGGCGATGGGGGGTGGGCGACGAAACCCGCAATCATGCACTGAGTTCGGCCAGCCACTGCGCTGCGTGGGTGATGGCGATGGCCCCGCGCTGCTCGGGCTGGCGCAGGTGGCGCACGGCTTGCACGGCCCGGGCCTGCGGAAACTCCCCGGCGAAGCGGGCCAGGGCGCGGTGCGGCGCGGCGTCGGCCCATTTGCATTCGACGAGGTGGGTGAGTTGCTCGCCATCGCTCAGGGCGAAGTCCACCTCGGCGCCATCCTTGGTGCGCAGGTAGTGCAACTGGCAGTCGCGGCCCAGGGCGTCTTGCTGCCATTGGGCGTGTTTGAGCAGGTGGCAGGCGACGAGGTTCTCGAAGCGCGCGCCGTCGCCTTCAGCGCCGCCGCCGCGCACCAGGCCGGTGTCGTAGAAATAGACCTTGGGCTGCTGGAGCACGGCGCGCGCGATGTTGCGGTGCCAGGGCGGCACGGCGAAGACGATGAACAGGGCTTGCAGGATGTCGAGGTAGCGGCGCAGCGTGGGCTGGGCCAGATTCAGGTCGCGCGCCATGGACGCCAGCGACAGCGGCGAGCCCACGCGCTCGCGCAGCATGTCCACGAACAGGCGCATGGCGCCCAGCTCCTGGATGCGCGAGAACTCCAGCACGTCCTCGCGCACCAGGCCGTCGATGTACTGGCGGCGCCAGCGGTCGGCTTCGATGGGGTCGGGGTCCAGCATGGGCTCGGGGAAGCCGCCGCGCTCCAGCAGGCGGGTGAGCGCTTCTTCGGGCGTGGGCGGGGCCTCTGTGGGGGCCAGCGTACACCACTCGCGCACGCTCAACGGGTGCAGGCGCAGTGCGTGGAAGCGGCCCGCCAGCGAGTCGCCGGTCTGGCGGAAGGTGTCCATGCGGGCGCTGCCGGTCACCAGCAGTTGCTGCGCGGCGGGCTTTCCGTCGATGACGCCCTTGAGCCAGTTCTTCCACTGCGGCATCTTGTGGATTTCGTCCAGCACCAGCAGTTGCGCATCCAGGCGCCAGCTTTGCTGCTCGATGATGGCGCGGTCTGCCGCCACGTCGTAGTTGAGGTACTGGGCAGGGATGCCCTGCATCAGCAGGCGGCTCAGGGTGGTTTTGCCGACCTGGCGGGGGCCGGTGACAAAGACCAGCTTTTTCTTCAGGTCGGCTGCCACGCGGGCGTCCAGGTAGCGCTGCATGCGGCTATTTTAACGGTGATGTTAAAAAAGTCGCGTCTTTTTTAATAAATGCGTTCAAAAAGTCGCAAAACTACCCTGTCAGCGCTTCGTCCAGCACCTCGATCCAGTGCTTGACCGGCGTTGGCGTGCCGCTTTGCAGGTGCGTGATGCAGCCGATGTTGGCCGACAGGATGGCGTCGGGCGGTTGGGTGCCAAACGCCTCGCCCAGCGCGCCCAGCTTGCGGTCGCGCAGTTGGGTCGCCAGGCCAGGGTTCAGCACCGAGTAGGTGCCCGCCGAGCCGCAGCACAGGTGCGACTCGGTGCGCGCCACGCGCAGTTGGAAGCCCAGGCGGGCGAGGTGCGTCTCGACCCCGCCGCGCAGCTTCTGGCCGTGCTGCAGGGTGCAGGGCGGGTGGTAGGCGTAGAGCGTATCGGCGGTGGGACGCACGCGAGAGGCGAGCCGGTCGGCCAGCTCGGGCAGCAGCTCGGACAGGTCGCGCGCGAGGGCGCTGATGCGTTCGGCCTTGGCGGCGTAGCGCGCATCGCCCTGCAGGATGTGGCCGTATTCCTTGACGGTGACGCCGCAGCCCGAGGCGTTGATGACGATGGCCTCGACCGCGCCGCTTTCCACGTGCGGCCACCAGGCGTCGATGTTGGCGCGCATCTGGGCCTTGCCGCCGTCCTGGTCGTTCAGGTGGAACTTGACGGCGCCGCAGCAGCCCGCCTGGGGCGCGGTGACCGCCTCTATGCCCGTGGCGTCGAGCACGCGGGCGGTGGCGGCGTTGATGTGGGGGGCCATGGCGGGCTGCACGCAGCCAGCCAGCACCAGCACCTTGCGCGCATGCGTGCGCTGGGGCCATGCGCCTGCTTTTTGCAGTTTTTTCGGCGATGGGGGCACCTTGGCCTTCAGCGCGGCGGGCAGCAGGCCGCGCACGCTCTGGCCCAGCTTCATGGCGGGGGCGAACAGGGGCGATGGCAGGCCCTCCTTCAGCGCCCAGCGCAGCGCTTTTTCGCTGAAGGGGCGCGGCACTTTCTCATCGACGATTTGGCGGCCTATGTCCACCAGGTGGCCGTACTGCACGCCGCTGGGGCAGGTGGTTTCGCAGTTGCGGCAGGTCAGGCACCGGTCCAGGTGCGTTTGCGTGGCGCGGGTGGGCGTGGCGCCTTCGAGCACCTGCTTGATGAGGTAGATGCGACCGCGCGGGCCGTCCAGCTCGTCGCCCAGCAACTGGTAGGTGGGGCAGGTGGCGGTGCAAAAGCCGCAATGCACGCACTTGCGCAGGATGGCCTCGGCCTGCAGGCCGTCGGCGCGGGCGCGGTATTCAGGGGCGAGTTGGGTTTGCATGGCGCAGCCGGGTCGAAGGGGTTTCAGTCAAGGGGGGAGCCGCCTGCGCACCGCCTCCGGCAGCCGCTCGCGGTCGGCCCACAGCGGCGGCAGCGACAGCGCCATGAGCACCAGCGCCAGCGGCACCACGAAGACGAAGCCCACGTGCTTGAAGCCCGCCGCGCCCGCGATGCCGCCCACGAGGAACATGCCCAGCAGCCCCGCATACAGCCGCAGCTTGGCGTGGTTGGCGCGCACCTGCTGCTCGGGCGGGGCACCGGTGCGGTTCCAGTAGAGCATCTTGCCCAGCTCTATCCCCAGGTCGGTGACCACGCCGGTCATGTGCGTGGTGCGGATCTGCGACGACGACATCTTGGTGACGGTGGCGTTCTGCAACCCCATGATGAAGGACAGCAGCAGCACGGCCACGGGCACGGAGAACGGCGTGGGCCAGGAGAGCGTGATGGCCCCCACCAGCCCGAACAGCAGCATGAGCACGGCCACCACCAGCAGCGGCAGCGCGTAGCTGCTGTGCAGTTGGCGCTGGCGGGCCCAGTTGACCATGATGGCCGTGGCGGCCGCGCCGCTCACGAAGGCCAGCAGCGCGCCCAGGGCGCCCAGCACCAGGGCCATCCTGCCCATCACGAGGTTGTCGGCCAGCATGGAGACGAAGCCCGTCATGTGCGAGGTGTACAGGTGTACCACCAGGAAGCCGCCCGCGTTGACCGCCCCCGCGTTGAAGGCCAGCAGCAGGCCCAGCACGTTATTGCTGGCCGCCGTGCGGTGGTGCGCGGTGAGTTGGCTCAGGCGGCGCATGCTTACCAGCCCTCGGCGACGCGGCCCGGGTTGAAGATGCCCGCCGGGTCGAAGCTGCGCTTGATCCGCGCATGGATCTGCTCCAGCGCCGGGGATTTCAGGTCAAAAACGGCTCCAGCGCTTATCCCATCTGCACTGGCAGCTCTGAAAACAGTAGCGCTTCCGCCCACAGCCGCTGCCGCCTCGCGCAGCAGCTTGCCCGCCGATGCGGGCGCCTGCACCCAGCGCAGCGCGCCGTGCCATTCCACCAGCGGCGGCGCCAGGCCCGGCAGGCTGAGCACGGGCGCGGTGGCGGGCAGCGACAGGCGCCACAGCGCATGGCCGCTGGCGCGGGCCGCAAACCAGGGCAGGGTCTGCTCGCGGCATGCGGTCCAGTCGGGCGCGGCGGCGGCGTTGTCGAGCCGGGTGCCGCCCAGGGTCTTGCAGGCGGCCTCGACGGCGGCCACCGCGCCGCGCAGGCGCACGGTGAGCGTTCCCGCGCCCGTGCCGTCGTGTACCCAGCAGCTCGCGTTCAACGGCAGCGGCTGGCCGCCCCAGGCGTGCAGCTTGCGCAGCGCGTCGGCCTGGTTGCAGTCGTCAAAGCGCAGCGTGGCCTCGCCGGGCGGCACGGGCAGCACCTTCAGGCTGACTTCGGTGATCAGGCCCAGCGTGCCCCAGGCGCCCGCCATGAGGCGCGGCACGTCGTAGCCCGCCACGTTCTTCATCACCTGCCCGCCAAAGCGCAGCCGCTCGGCGCGGCCGTTGAGCATCTCGACGCCCAGTACGTAGTCGCGCACCGCGCCCACGCTGGCGCGCGCAGGGCCGGACAAGCCGGCGGCCACCATGCCGCCGACAGTCGCTCCTTGGCCGAAATGCGGCGGCTCGAAGGGCAGGCACTGGCCTTTGTCGGCCAGCAACGATTCCAGTGCGGCCAGCGGGGTGCCCGCGCGGGCGGTGACCACCAGTTCGCTGGGCTCGTAACTCACGATGCCGCAGAGCGCCCGCGTGTCGAGCACCTCGCCGCGCAGCGCCAGGCCATGGAAGTCCTTGGTGCCGCCACCCCGGATGCGCAGCGGGGTCTGGTCGGCGGCAGCGGCGCGCACGCGGTCGGCGATCTGGGCAAGGGCGGAATCCATGCGCTGGATCGTAATACCCCGCGCCATGAAAAAGCCCGCCGGGTAGGGCGGGCCGAAAAATTCCGAAGAGTCACTCGCTTTGTTCTTGCTGCAGTGCCGCAGCGCCACCAGACACTGCGGCACATCCAGTACGGATCAGCGGTTGTAGGCAGTCTCGCCGTGCGAGGTGATGTCCAGCCCTTCGCGCTCGGCTTCTTCCGGCACACGCAGGCCCACCAGCAGGTCGGCGATCTTGTACGAGATGAACGCCACCACGCCGGACCACACGATGGTGAACAGCACGCTCTTGACCTGGATCCACACCTGGGCGCCCATGGCGAAGGTGTCGGGCGTCAGGCCGCCGGTGCCGCCCAGGCCCTGCGATGCGAACACGCCGGTCAGGATGGCGCCGATGATGCCGCCCACGCCATGCACGCCGAACACGTCGAACGCGTCGTCCACGTTGAGCAGGCGCTTGAGGCCGCCCACACCCCACAGGCACACCACGCCAGCGATCAGGCCCAGCACGATGGAGCCCATGGGGCCCACGAAGCCCGCAGCAGGCGTGACGGCCACCAGGCCCGCCACGGCGCCAGAGGCAGCGCCGAGCATGGATGCCTTGCCCTTGTGCAGCGCTTCACCGGCGATCCAGCTCAGCGTGGCGGCGGCGGTGGCCAGCACGGTGTTCACGAAGGCCAGGCCCGCACCAGCGTTGGCGGCGCCAGCGGAGCCGGCGTTGAAGCCGAACCAGCCCACCCACAGCAGCGAGGCGCCCACCATGGTCAGCGTGAGGCTGTGGGGCGTGAGCGCTTCCTTGCCGTAGCCGATGCGCTTGCCCACCATGTACGCGCCCACCAGACCGGCGATACCGGCGTTGATGTGAACCACGGTGCCGCCCGCGAAGTCCAGCGCGCCGTCGGCGCCCAGCAGGCCGCCGCCCCACACGATGTGGGCCATGGGCAGGTAGCTGAAGGTGAACCACAGCACCGAGAACAGCAGCACGGCGGAGAACTTGATGCGCTCGGCGAACGAGCCCACGATCAGCGCCACGGTGATGGCGGCGAAAGTGCCCTGGAACGCGATGAACACGTACTCGGGGATGGTCGTCAGCGCGCCGAAGGTCTCCTGCGTCACGCCCTTGAGGAACAGCTTGTCCAGGCCGCCGATGAACTTGCCCTCGCCCGAGAACGCCAGGCTGTAGCCGTAGATGGCCCACAGCAGCGAGATCAGCGAGAAGATCACGAAGACCTGCATCAGCACCGACAGCATGTTCTTGCTGCGGCCGAGGCCGCCGTAGAACAGTGCCAGGCCCGGGATGGTCATCAGGATGACGAGCATGGTGGAGGTCAGCATCCAGGCGGTGTCGCCGGAATCGACCTTGGGCGCGGGGGCCTCGGCGGCGGCAGGGGCCGCAGCCTCGGCAGCAGCGGCGGGGGCCGGTGCGGCAGCCGCAGCGGGCGCA
>NZ_JASGDA010000046.1:0-6463 GCF_047607405.1 Acidovorax sp.
CGGTCGAAGCGCCGTCGGCGATCACGTCGCCCTTGGCCAGCACGTCGCCCTTCTTGACGATGGGGCGCTGGTGGATGTTGGTGTTCTGGTTGGAACGCTGGTACTTGATGAGGTTGTAGATGTCCACGCCCACTTCACCGGCCACGGCTTCGGCGTCGTTGACGCGCACCACGATGCGGGTGGCGTCCACGTAGTCCACCACGCCACCGCGCGTGGCCGTGACCACGGTGCCGGAGTCCACCGCCGCCACGCGCTCGATGCCCGTGCCCACCAGGGGTTTTTCGGGGCGCAGCACGGGCACGGCTTGGCGCGACATGTTGGCGCCCATCAGCGCGCGGTTCGCATCGTCGTGCTCCAGGAAGGGCACGAGCGAGGCGGCCACCGACACGATCTGCGCGGGCGACACGTCCATGTACTGCACGCGGTCTGCGCCGCACAGGATGGATTCGCCCTTCTCGCGCGCCGATACCAGCTCGCCCGTCAGGCGGCCTTCCTTGTCGAGCACGGCGTTGGCCTGGGCGATGACGTACTTGCCTTCCTCGATGGCGGACAGGTAGTCGATCTCGTTCGTCACCTTGCCGTCCACCACGCGGCGGTACGGGGTTTCGATGAAGCCGTATTCATTCAGGCGCGCGTACAGCGCCAGCGAGTTGATCAGGCCGATGTTCGGGCCTTCGGGTGTCTCGATGGGGCACACGCGACCGTAGTGGGTGACGTGAACGTCGCGCACTTCGAAGCCAGCGCGCTCGCGCGTCAGGCCGCCCGGGCCCAGGGCCGACACGCGACGCTTGTGCGTGATTTCGGCCAGCGGGTTGGTCTGGTCCATGAACTGCGAGAGCTGGGACGCGCCGAAGAACTCCTTGAGCGCAGCCGAGATCGGCTTGGAGTTGATCAGGTCGTGCGGCATCAGCGGCTCTTGCTCGGCCTGGCCCAGGCGCTCCTTCACGGCTTTCTCGATGCGTGCGAGGCCCGTGCGGTACTGGTTCTCGGCCAGTTCACCCACGCAACGCACGCGGCGGTTACCCAGGTGGTCGATGTCGTCCACCTCGCCATTGCCGTTGCGCAGGTCCACCAGGATCTTGACCACGGCCAGGATGTCTTCGTTGGACAGCACCATGGGGCCCGTGGATTCGTCGCGGCCGATCTTGGCGTTGAACTTCATGCGGCCCACACGCGACAGGTCGTAGGTGTCGGGGTTGTAGAACAGGCGCTGGAACAGGGCCTGCACAGCGTCTTCGGTCGGCGGCTCGCCGGGGCGCATCATGCGGTAGATGGCCACGCGCGCGGCGAACTCGTCCACCGTTTCGTCGATGCGCAGGGTTTGGCTGATGTACGCACCCTGGTCGAGTTCGTTGGTGTAGATGACCTGCAGGTCCTGCACGTTGGCCGAGCGCAGTTTTTTCAGCAGCGCCTCGGTCAGCTCTTCGTTAGCCTTGGCCAGAATCTCGCCCGTGTCGCCATCGACGATGTTGCGCGCGACCACGCGACCGATCAGGAAGTCCTCCGGCACGCTGATGTGCGTGGTGCCCGACTGCTCCAGCTCGCGCGTGTGGCGCGCGGTGATGCGCTTGTCCTTGGCAACGATGACCTTGCCCGACTTGTCGGTGATGTCGAAGCGCGCCACCTCGCCCTTCAGGCGCTCGGGCACGAATTCCATCTGCGCGCCGGAGTCCATCAGGCGGAAGTTGTCGTTGACGAAGAAGTTCGCCAGGATGGACTCGGGGTTCAGGCCGATGGCCTTGAGCAGGATCGTCACCGGCATCTTGCGGCGGCGGTCCACGCGGAAGTACAGGATGTCCTTCGGGTCGAACTCGAAGTCGAGCCACGAGCCGCGGTAGGGAATGATGCGGGCCGAGAACAGCAGCTTGCCCGAGCTGTGCGTCTTGCCCTTGTCATGCTCGAAGAACACGCCCGGCGAGCGGTGCAGCTGCGAGACGATCACTCGCTCCGTGCCGTTGATGATGAACGAGCCCTTGTCGGTCATCAGGGGCACTTCGCCCATATAGACCTCTTGCTCCTTCACCTCCTTGACCACCTTGGACTGCGAGGTCGAGGATTCACGGTCGTAGATGATGAGCTGCACCTTGGCGCGCACGGCCGAGGCGAAGGTCAGGCCGCGCGTCTGGCATTCGCGCACGTCGAACGCAGGCTTGGCCAGGTTGTATTCGACGAACTTCATCTCGACGAAGCCGTTGTGCGAGACGATGGGGAAGGCCGCGTTGAATGCGGCCTGCAGGCCCTCGTTGGTGCGTTTCTGGGGGGCCTTGTCGGCCTGCAGGAAAGCGGTGTAGGCGTCCTTCTGCATCTGCAGCAGATAGGGGACTTCAAGCACGCTGTCGCGGGTGCCGAAACTCTTGCGGATTCGCTTGCGTTCGGTATAGGAATAGGCCATGAGATCTCCGGGCAAAGACATGACTGGGGGCTTCGACGACTACGGACCCGCGAGGATGGCGATCCTGCACGGGCTTGGCGGTTGGCCACTACCAACCATGGCGGACGGCGATGCGTTGCACATCGCCCGAACCAAGGCGTCTTCTGTTGTCGGGGTTGTCAGAAGACACTTGAAAACCTCGCTGTGCGCGGGACTTTCAGGTGGACTCTGATAGGACTTGCGCAAACAAGGATGCACCAGCGGCATTTCCACCGGGCAAGCGTCTTGCCTGAACCCGTTTTGCGTAAGTCGTGTCTGAAAGCGCCAAAGGCTGGAAGCCCTTGCAGGAGCTTCCAGCCCTTGAACGGGACCGAATTACTTGAGCTCGGCCTTGGCGCCGGCTTCCACCAGCTTCTTGACCGCTGCTTCGGCGTCGGCCTTGGCAATGCCTTCCTTGACGTTCTTGGGAGCGCCGTCCACCAGGTCCTTGGCTTCCTTGAGGCCCAGGCCGGTGATTTCGCGCACCGCCTTGATGACGGACACCTTGTTGGCACCGGCGTCGGTCAGCACCACGTTGAATTCCGTCTTCTCTTCGGCAGCAGCAGCGCCGCCAGCAGCAGCGCCGCCAGCAGCGGGAGCAGCCATGGCGGCTGCGCTCACGCCAAACTTCTCTTCAATGGCCTTCACCAGGTCATTGAGTTCCAGGACCGTCATGCTGTCGAGTGCGGTCAGAAATGCGTCTTTATCGAATGCCATTTTGATTTCCTAACAATTGGTTTACAGGGGGTCGTCTGCCGGCACGCTTTACGCGGCGGCAGCCTCGCCTTCGCCCTTCTTGGCCGCCAGGGCACCCAGCACCACGGCGGTGCGGGAGATCGGCGACATCAGCAAGCCACACAGTTGGGCCAGCAGCACTTCCTTGGTAGGAATGTTGGCCAGTTGCTTCACGCCGTTCACGTCCAGGGCCTTGCCCGCGAAGGCGCCGCCGCGAATCACCAGCTTGTCGTTGGTCCTCGCGAAATCGGCCACCACCTTGGCGGCGGCCACAGCGTCTTCGGAGAAGCCATAGATCAGGGGACCGGTCATCTGGTCCGCCACCACGTCAAATGCGCTGCCAGCCACAGCACGGCGGGCCAGGGTGTTCTTCAGAACACTCAGGCTCACACCCTTGCTGCGAGCATCCACGCGCAGTTTGGTCATGTCGGCGACCGTGATGCCACGGTACTCCGCGATCACGAGCGTTTGAGCTTTAGCGGCGAGGCTGGTCACTTCATTGATGACCGCTTCTTTCTCACTGCGATTAAGACTCAAGGTCTACTCCTTCATTTGCGCATTCGGGCTTTCGCCCTTTTGCGCGCTCTTGGTTTGCAGCGACCAACTGTTTCGGAACATTCATTCCATCAGCAGCGGGATCGCCATCTGCGTTGGCCCCCGAAGGGATTAAATGCACGAATGCACACCAACGGTCTTGGATGGCCCGCAGGGCTTGCGCCCTGCGGCCCACCACCGAAGCACCCCTTGCTTGCGTTCAGGGCGCTTCAAGATTTCTCGCAATTACGCTGCGATGGTTTGCGTATCCACGCGGACGCCCACGCCCATGGTGGAAGACACTGCGACCTTGCGCAGGTACAGCCCCTTGCTCGAAGCGGGCTTGGCCTTGTTCAGCGCTTCGATCAGCGCGGCCAGGTTGCCCTGCAGCTTGTCGTTGTCGAACGAACGGCGACCGATCGTGCTGTGAACGATACCGGCCTTGTCCACGCGGAACTGCACCTGGCCTGCCTTGGCGTTCTTCACAGCCGTGGCAACGTCCGGCGTCACCGTACCCACCTTGGGGTTGGGCATCAGGCCGCGCGGGCCGAGGATCTGGCCCAGCGTACCCACCACGCGCATCGCGTCGGGGGCGGCGATCACCACATCGAAAGGCATATCACCCGCCTTGACCTGGGCAGCCAGGTCATCCATGCCGACCACGTCGGCGCCAGCGGCCTTGGCTTCCTCGGCCTTGGCACCCTGGGCGAACACGGCCACACGGGTGGTCTTGCCAGTGCCGTTGGGCAGCACCACGGCGCCACGCACCACTTGGTCGGACTTCTTGGCGTCGATGCCGAGCTGCACAGCCACGTCGATGGACTCGTCGAACTTGGCGGTAGCGGCTTCCTTCACGATAGCGACTGCATCGGCGAATGCGTACAGCTTGGTGCTATCGACCTTGCCTTGCAGGGCCTTTTGTTTTTTCGTCAGCTTTGCCATTTCAGAGGCCCTCCACCGTCACGCCCATGGAGCGCGCAGAACCGGCCAGCGTGCGCACTGCGGCGTCCACATTGGCGGCGTTCATGTCTTTCAGCTTGGTCTTGGCGATCTCTTCGAGCTGTTCGCGCGTGATCTTGCCGACCTTGGTCTTGAGCGCGTTGGACGAGCCCTTTTCCAACTTGATCGCCTTCTTGATCAGCGTCGTGGCGGGCGGCGTCTTGATGATGAAGGTGAAGCTCTTGTCCGCGAACGCCGTGATCACCACGGGCAGCGGCAGGCCGGGCTCCACACCCTGGGTCTGCGCATTGAATGCCTTGCAGAACTCCATGATGTTGAGGCCGCGCTGACCCAGCGCAGGGCCGATCGGGGGGGACGGGTTGGCCTTACCAGCTGGCACTTGCAGCTTGATGAAGCCGACGATTTTCTTCGCCATGCTTGATTACTCCTTGCGGGTGCTGACGCCTTGATCTTTGCGATCGCAGCTCCCCGGGGTTAACGACTCACAACGCTTTCATCCGCACCGAGCCGAAAAGTGCGGCATCCAAAAAACTCAGGTCTTCTCGACCTGGCCGAATTCCAGTTCCACCGGAGTCGAGCGACCGAAGATCATGACGGACACCCGTACACGGCTCTTCTCGTAGTTCACCTCTTCGACGGAACCGTTGAAATCGGTGAACGGGCCTTCCTTCACGCGCACCAGTTCGCCCACCATGAATTCGATCTTGTGGCGCGGCTTGTCGGCGCCCTCCTGCATCTGGCTGACGATCTTCTGGACTTCGTCCTCCGAGATCGGCGCAGGGCGGTTCTTGGCACCGCCCACAAAGCCCGTCACCTTGTTGGTGTGCTTCACCAGATGCCAGGTGTCGTCGTCCATGACCATCTCGACGAACACATAGCCAGGGAACAGACGGCGCTCCGTCGTCTTGCGCTGGCCGTTCTTCATTTCCACGACCTCTTCGGTCGGCACCAGGATGCGACCGAACTTGTCCTGCATGCCCGAGCGGCTGATGCGCTCCTGGATGTTGCGCTCCACGGCTTTTTCCATGCCCGAATAGGCATGCACGATGTACCAGCGCAGATCCGGATTGGCTGCAACAGAAGCGCCTGCAGGTGCTTCTGATCCAGTGATTTCAGCAGCGGTCGTCGTCATGACTTTCTCCAACCCAAAATCAAGTCGTACAAGACCCACTCCAGCGTCTTGTCGGTAAACCACAGGAAAAGCGCCATGATCACCACGAAGGCAAACACATAGGCCGTCATCTGCAGGGTTTCCTTGCGGGTGGGCCAGACGACCTTCTTGACCTCGCGCCATGCATCCCGGGCAAAGCCGACGAACTGGCGCCCAGGCTCGGACACCAGGAACACGCCCACCGCAGCAACGAGGCCAACGATCAGTGCAGCCCACTGCGCCACCGCGCCCTGCTTGCCCAGCATATAAAAACCCGCCACCGACGCGATGACCAACGCCACCACAGCAGCGAGCTTGGCCTTGTCTGCGCCTGTATTGACGGTTTCAACCTGTGAAGTGGCCATTTTTGAGAATATTCCTGCTTCCGATGTACGGCGCCACTCAAGACACCGAAGCCCGCCAGAGTCTGGCGGGCTTGTGAGGCCACTTTTTCAAGTGGCAGGGGCAGTAGGAATCGAACCTACAACCTTCGGTTTTGGAGACCGACGCTCTGCCAATTGAGCTATACCCCTTCAACTCCTATCAGGCAATGATCTTTGCCACGACGCCAGCGCCCACGGTGCGACCGCCTTCGCGGATGGCGAAGCGCAGACCTTCTTCCATGGCGATGGGGTTGATCAGCTTCACAGTGATCGACACGTTGTCGCCGGGCA
>NZ_JASGDA010000047.1:0-8014 GCF_047607405.1 Acidovorax sp.
ATTTCCCACCACCAAAAAAGACATGACCAAGTTCGTCTTCGTCACCGGCGGTGTGGTGTCTTCCCTGGGCAAGGGAATCGCCTCAGCCTCCCTTGCAGCGATCCTCGAATCGCGCGGCCTCAAAGTCACCCTCATCAAGCTCGATCCGTACATCAACGTCGATCCGGGCACCATGTCCCCCTTCCAGCACGGCGAGGTCTTCGTGACCGACGACGGCGCCGAGACCGACCTCGACCTGGGCCACTACGAGCGTTTCATCGAAACGCGCATGAAGCAGGCCAACAACTTCACCACCGGTCGCATCTACCAGAGCGTGCTGGAGAAGGAGCGCCGCGGCGACTACCTGGGCAAGACGGTGCAGGTGATCCCGCACGTCACCAACGAAATCCAGGAATTCATCAAGCGCGGCGCGGGCATCGGCGCGCCGGATGCGGTCGATGTCGCCATCTGCGAAGTCGGCGGCACCGTGGGCGACATCGAGTCGCTGCCCTTCCTCGAAGCCGTGCGCCAGCTGGCGCTGAAGGCAGGCCCGAACAACGCGGCCTTCGTCCACCTGACCTACCTGCCCTGGATCGCCACGGCGGGCGAACTCAAGACCAAGCCCACGCAGCACACGGTGCAGAAGCTGCGCGAGATCGGCATCCAGCCCGACGCGCTGCTGTGCCGCGCCCAGCATTCCGTGCCTGAGGAGGAGAAGGAGAAGATCTCCCTCTTCACCAACGTCCCCGAATGGGGCGTGATCAGCATGTGGGACGTGGACACCATCTACAAGGTGCCGCGCATGCTGCACGAGCAGGGGCTGGACGGCCTGATCTGCGACAAGCTGCGCCTGAACACGCCGCCCGCCAACCTCAAGCGCTGGGACAACCTGGTACATGAGACCGAGCACCCCAAGGGCGAGGTCTCCATCGCCATGGTCGGCAAGTACGTGGCCCTGTCGGATGCGTACAAGTCGGTGAACGAGGCGCTCAAGCACGCGGGCATGCAAAGCCACGTGCGCGTGAAGATCACGCACGTGGACGCCGAGGAAATCACCGACGCCAACGCCCGCGAGCACCTCGCGCAGTACGACGCCATCCTGGTGCCCGGCGGCTTCGGCTCGCGCGGCGTGGAGGGCATGATCTCCACCGCCAAGTACGCCCGCGAAAGCAAGGTGCCCTACCTGGGCATCTGCCTGGGCATGCAGGTCGCCACCATCGAATACGCGCGCCACAAGGCGGGCCTGGGCGGCGCCAACTCCACCGAGTTCGCGCCGCACTGTCAGCACCCCGTGATCGCCCTCATCACCGAGTGGAAGGACGAGGACGGCACGATCAAGACGCGCGACGCCAACTCCGACCTGGGCGGCACCATGCGCCTGGGCGCGCAAAGCTCCGACGTGCAGCCGGGCACGCTGGCCCACAGCATCTATGGCAGCGTGGTGACCGAGCGCCACCGCCACCGCTACGAGGCCAACGTGCAGTACCTCGACAAGCTGCGCGCGGCGGGCCTGGTGATCTCCGCCCTCACCCAGCGCGAGCAGCTGACCGAGATCGTCGAACTGCCCCAGGACGCGCACCCCTGGTACATCGGCGTGCAGTTCCACCCCGAGTTCAAATCCACGCCCTGGAACGGCCACCCGCTGTTCAACGCCTTCGTGAAGGCGGCCGTGGCACACCAGAAAAAGGCTTGACCCCCATGAAACTCTGCGGTTTCGACGTTGGCCTTCAGCACCGCTTCTTCCTCATCGCGGGCACCTGCTCCATCGAAAGCCTGCAGATGTCGCTGGACGTGGCGGGCCAGCTCAAGGACGCCTGCACTTCGCTCGGCGTTCCGCTGATCTACAAGGGCTCGTTCGACAAGGCCAACCGCTCGTCGGGCACCAGCCGGCGCGGTGTGGGCATGGATGCGGGGCTCAAGATATTGGACGAAGTGCGCCGCCAACTGCAGTTGCCCATCCTGACCGACGTACACGAAGCCTCGCAGGTGGCCGAGGTCGCCAGCGTGGTGGATGTTTTGCAGACGCCCGCCTTCCTGTGCCGCCAGACCGATTTCATCCGCGCCGTGGCGCAGTCCGGCAAGCCGGTCAACATCAAGAAGGGCCAGTTCCTCGCGCCCTGGGACATGAAGAACGTCATCGACAAGGCCCGCGCCGCTGCGAAAGAAGTGGGGCTGGATGAAGACAACTTCCTGGCCTGCGAACGCGGCGTGAGCTTTGGCTACAACAACCTCGTGGCCGACATGACCAGCCTGGCCGAGATGCGCAACTCCGGCGCGCCCGTGGTGTTCGACGTGACCCACTCGGTGCAAAAGCCCGGCGGCCTGGGCGCCGTGAGCGGCGGCGCGCGCGACATGGTGCCCGTGCTGGCCCGCGCGGGCGTGGCCGTGGGCGTGGCGGGACTGTTCATGGAGACGCACCCCCGGCCCGCCGAGGCGTGGTCCGACGGCCCCAACGCCGTGCCGCTCCAGCACATGAAGGCGCTGCTGGAAACCTTGGTGGCGCTGGATGACGTGACCAAGCGCAGCGGATTCCTCGAAAACAACTTTGGAGCCTGACAGACATGCCCAGTGGATACATCATCGCCAACGTGCGCGTTACCAACCCCGTGCAGTACGAGGAATACAAGAAGTGGAGCACGGCAGCCTTCGCCGCGCATGGCGCTGAAATCTGCGTGCGCGGCGGCCAGGTCGAGGTGATGGAAGGCGACTGGACGCCCGAACGCGTGGTGGTTGCCAAGTTCCCCAGCTTCGAGGCTGCCCGCGCGTTCTACCACTCGCCCGAATACGGCAAAGCCCGCGCCGCGCGCGAGGGCGCGGCCATCATGCGGCTGGTGTGCGTCGAGGGCCTGTGAAGATTTTTCTCGCCGTGCTGCTGGGCCTGTTCGCCGGATGGGCCGCGCTCGGCTGGAGCCTCAGCAACCTGGGCTGGCTCGCCACGCACCTGTGCAGCCCCGATTTCGCGCTGCCCGACATGGCATGCAGGTTCGCGGCAGCGGCCACGCAGATTTTGCTGATTCCGCTGGCCGCCTGCGCCAGCGGGTTCATCGCTTGGTTTTTGTTATCTAGAAATGGAAGAACTTCATGAGTGCAATCGTTGACATCGTAGGCCGCGAAGTGCTGGACAGCCGCGGCAACCCCACCGTCGAATGCGACGTGCTGCTGGAAAGCGGCGTCATGGGCCGCGCCGCCGTGCCCTCGGGCGCGTCCACCGGCAGCCGCGAGGCCATCGAGCTGCGCGACGGCGACAAGGCCCGCTATCTGGGCAAGGGCGTGCTGAAAGCCGTGGAGCACATCAACACCGAGATCAGCGAGGCCGTGCTGGGCCTGGATGCGTCCGAGCAAGCCTTCCTGGACAAGACCCTGATCGACCTGGACGGCACCGAGAACAAGAGCCGCCTGGGCGCCAACGCCATGCTCGCCGTCTCCATGGCCGTGGCCCGCGCCGCCGCCGAGGAATCGGGCCTGCCGCTGTACCGGTATCTCGGCGGCATGGGCAGCGTGCAACTGCCGGTGCCGATGATGAACGTCATCAACGGCGGCGCGCACGCCAACAACAGCCTCGATCTGCAAGAGTTCATGATCATCCCCGTGGGCGCGCCGAGCTTTCGCGAGGCCGTGCGCTGGGGCGCCGAGGTGTTCCATGCGCTCAAGAAGATCATCCACGACAAGGGCATGAGCACGGCAGTGGGCGACGAGGGCGGCTTCGCCCCCAGCGTGGAGAACCACGAGGCCGCCATCCGCCTGATCCTCGACGCCATCGAGAAGGCGGGCTACACCGCAGGCGAGCAGATCGCCCTGGGCCTGGACTGCGCCGCCAGCGAGTTCTACAAGGACGGCCACTACGTGCTCGAAGGCGAAGGCGGCCTGCGCCTGACGGCCCAGCAGTGGACCGACATGCTGGCGGCCTGGGTGGACAAGTACCCCATCATCAGCATCGAGGACGGCATGCACGAAGGCGACTGGGACGGCTGGAAGCTGCTCACCGAGCGCCTGGGCAGCAAGGTGCAACTCGTGGGCGACGACCTGTTCGTCACCAACACCAAGATCCTGAAGGAAGGCATCGACAAGCGCATCGCCAACTCCATCCTCATCAAGATCAACCAGATCGGCACGCTGACCGAGACCTTCGCCGCCATCGAGATGGCCAAGCGCGCGGGCTACACCGCCGTCATCAGCCACCGCTCGGGCGAAACGGAAGACAGCACCATCGCCGACATCTCGGTGGGCACGAACGCGGGGCAGATCAAGACCGGCTCGCTGTCGCGCTCCGACCGCATCGCCAAGTACAACCAGCTTCTGCGCATCGAAGAGGACCTGGGCGACATCGCCCAGTACCCCGGCCGCGCCGCGTTCTACAACCTGAAGTAATGACCCCCACGGTCGCCCACTGCGTGTGGCTCCCTGCCCCCCAGGGGGGCCGCGTTTCGCCTTGGGGCGGCCCGGCGGCGAAACCTTGCGCCAAAACAAGCGAGGGCAGTAGCTAACCCCATGGGCTCCCGCCTCGTCCCCGTCGTCCTGCTGGCCCTGCTGGCCGCCCTGCACGCCCAGCTCTGGCTCGGGCGCGGCAGCGTGCCGCGCGTCAACGCCATGCAGCACCGCATCGAGGTACAGAAGGCGGCCAACGACCAGGCCCGCCAGGCCAACGAACGCCTGGCGTCCGAGGTACACGACCTCAAGGAAGGGCTGGACATGGTGGAAGAAAAGGCGCGCAGCGAGCTGGGCATGGTCAAGCCCAACGAGATCTACGTGCAATACACCCGTGGAACACCCCCGCGTTGAGCGGCGGCGCGCGTGGCTCCCGTGGCAGTGGTAGCCCTGCTGGGGGCCCCGTGTACGGGGGCGGACGCACTGGCCGACGCGCTGCGCGAGCGCGTTCCGGCGGACTCCCTTCAGATCACCCGCACACCGTCACCACAGGCCCAGCTGGTGCTGCTCATGGGGCTGGACCTGCCCTGCCCCGCGCACCAGCGCCCCACGCAAGAAGCCGCCGATGCGCGGCTGCGTGCCGAACTGGCGCGCTCAGGCAAGGCTTTTCAGGTGGTGTATGGGCAGGGCATGCAGCGTGTCGAGCATGCGCTGAAAGCTATTAAAAGCATAGCTGCTTGCGCTTTACCAGCAAGCGCTGGCGGCCATTTTGATGCTGAATCCGCCAGGCAGCGCGCCTGGCATTGCGAGAAGTGCAGCGACCCGGAATGCGAGCACCGCCTGTTCAGCGCGCTCCTCAGGCCTGCTGCACCAGGGCGCGCTTGAGTTCCTTGAGCAGCAGCACCACCTGGCTGGAGCCATAGCGGTAGCCGCCGTTGAGCACCTGCACGGCCTTGTCCCACTCGCCGCGCTGGGCCAGTTCGACCAGCAGGGCCGCCTGCTCGTGAAAATACTGGTGGCGCGACATCAACAGCGGAAAGGCGGGCTGGTCGCCCAGCAATTCGCCGCCCACGCCGTGCAGCCAGCGGCCCAGCGCGCAATGGTCGTCGCGGCGCACCACCGCAGGATCCAGGCCCACGGAGGTGCGGCCTTCCAGGTAGTCCATCAGGCGCGCCTTCCAGCGCTCGTGGGCGTTGATCGCCGCGTCGATGTCCAGCGCGGCCAGCAAGGTATCCGCACGCCGCGAATCCGCCGCTGCGGAACTGTCGAACAACGCCAGTGGCGCCACCGGCGCGTGTGCGCGGCGACTGCTGCTGTGAAAGACTCGACGTAGAAGTTCCATGACCACCCCTTGTTGACAACCGCGATCTTAGAGCGGTACGGCAAAAATGAATGTCAACGATGGTCACCCTCCGCGCGGCCCCGGTCGGTGTCCGTGTGGCGCGGATACCGAGAACCGTTCGCATTTAGAATGCATCAGCATCTCCCACCTCCCCGCCCGTCCATACCCCTCCAAACCCGTGCCAGCCCTGCCCCTCACCGCCCTCCGGCCGCCGATCAGCACGCTCGTACACCACTACGAAGAACTCGTCGCCCACGTGCGGCGCGGCCCCGTGGCGCGCTGGTTCGACGCTGGCATGGCCCGCGAGGTCGTACACGACGTCTGCGCCGAGCTGATCGAACGCCCGCCCGCGCCGCCGCGCACGCCGCTGGCCTTTCTGCGCACCGTGTGTACGCGCCGCGCCATCGACCGCTGCCGCATCGAGCAGCGCCATGCGTTCTGGGTGGAAGGCCAGGCCGCACCGCCCGACGCGACCGCCCTGCCGGACGAGAGCTGCGACCCGGCACGCATACTGGAGGGCCGCCAGCGCCTCGCGCTGCTGGCCGACAGCATCCACGCCCTGCCCCCGCGCTGCCGCGACGTGTTCGTGATGCACCGCATCCACGGCCTGCCGCAGCAGGACATCGCGCAGCACCTGGGCATCTCGCTCAAGACCGTGGAAAAGCACCTCGCGCTGGGCACCGCCGCCTGCCGCCGCGCGCTGGACGACACCCTGCGCGACCTGTCGCCGCCATGACCTCCGCACACGCGGCGCGCCAGGCCGCCAGTCCTGCCCCGGCCAACCCGCAAGACGGCAGTGGCACGCCGCCCGAACACCCGTTCGACGCCGCGCTGGATGCCGAACGCGACGCCCTGCGCGCCCTCTTCCCCCTGCCCCCGCCCAAGCCGCCGCGCGCCCGCACCGCGCTGCGCAATGGCGGCGCGGCGGCCCTCGTCCTGGGCACCGCCACAGGCCTGCTGTACTGGGCCGACCCGGCCTGGCGCACCGAGCACCACGCCACCGCCATCGGCGAGCAGCGCAGCGTGGCGCTGGCCGACGGCAGCACCCTGACGCTGGACACCGCCACCGCCCTCGACGTGAGCTGGCACCTGCGCAGCCGCCGCGTCGCGCTGCGGCACGGGCAGGCGCGCTTCGCCGTAGAACCATCCGCCTGGCGCCCCTTCGAAGTCACCGCCGCCGCCACGCGCATCCGCGTCGTCGGCACCATCTTCGACGTGCGCCGCGACCGCGACCAGGTGCAGGTCACCGTGCTGCAGGGCCGCGTGGAAGTGCGCGGCCCGGGCAGCGCGGACGCACCGCAGCTGCTCACGCCCGGCCAGCGCCTGCACCTGGGCGGCCCGCTGCCCGCAACCCCCCAGCCGGTGGACGCCACACAGGTCGGCGCCTGGCAGCTGGGCCGCCTCGTCTTCGACCGCACACCCCTGCGCGAAGCCCTGGCCGAAGTGCAGCGCTACCGCAGCGCCCCCATCCGCCTGCGCGACGACGGGCGGCTGGGCGCCCAGGCCGTCACCGGCGTGTTCGAGACGGCGCACACCGACCAATTGCTCGACCTGCTGCCGCGCATCGTGCCCGCGCAGGTGCGGCGCCACGGCGACGGCAGCGTGGAGATTTCGCCCGACGGGCGGTGAAATCATGGTCAAAATAGGCGCCAGCGCCCGCCAGTCAAGCGCAGGCAGCTATGGTTTTTAATAAACCATTACTCCCCCACATCCGCCAGCACCGCCTCGATCACCGCCCGCGCCAGGTAGTAGCCCTGCTGCGGCAGCCGCTCCAGCAGCGGGCGTGCCGCCGGCACCAGCCCCTCGGCCTTGGCCATGCCGATCACCGCTGCCGTGCCGACCAGCGCAATGCCGTGCGCCCGGGCCTCCAGCCGCCCGGCACGGTCGTCCATCACCAACAGCACGGCATCGCCCGCGTCGCGCCAGACGCACGCCGTGTGGATGGCGCTGGCCTCGCCCGCATCGACGCCGGGGTTCAGCGGCTTCCAGCCGCCCGGCAGCTCGTCCACCACCTCGATCCAGCCTTCTTGCAGGGTGCGCGCCAGCAAGGCCCCGTCAGGGAAGGCGGCGGAAGCGGGTAAGACCTCGTCGCGCACCGTGGCCGTGATGCACACGCGGCCGAACAGCCCGCGCAGCAGGGCCAACGCATCGATGCGGGCCAGCGCAATCAGCGGCCCGGCATCGGCGATGACGACGCGGCGGCTCACTGGCCTACCCTCCGTTCCATAGAGGCCGTGGATAACGCACAGCGCAGGGTTGTCCACCGGGCGTGGTTGTGGACAACACGACGGGCGCCTCTCACGCCCCGAGGCGTGTTGTCCACAACTG